>CASEFP010000231.1 GCA_949287225.1 uncultured Lentisphaeria bacterium | reverse complement strand
TGGAACCGCCGCCGGGGGAGATTTCGCCTGCGGCGACCAGCTTACGCAGCTGGACCGCGGCAGGACTGAGAGGAGAGCACGAATCAAAATTGCTATCGCAATTTTTTTAGTTGCGCAACTGCGCGCGCAGAATTTGTTTCGCCTGCGGCGACCAGCTTACGCAGCTGGACCGCGCAAGGGTCAACGACCCTTGACCCCGAGAAGAAAGCCTGCGCATTCTTCCGTTTCCGGGCAGTCACCTGTCCGGGGATTTCGCGCTCCGCGCGACCCTTGACCCCGAGAAGAATGCTTGCGCATTCTTCCGTTTCCGGGCGGAGTTTTTCCGCTCATGTGCTTTCGCGGATTTGCAGCGCGGGAAGAAGGCGCACTCGCACCGGTGTCAATGCAAGATCCTGATTCGTGATTTTATCAATCACCTGTCGCGCAAGCTGTCTGTGATCAAGAATGACAGTCGTCAGCTGCGGATAAAGCTGTTCGCCGACCGGCAGTCCATCGCATCCGCAGACCGCGACATCCTGCGGAATACGGCGCCCCGATTTCAGCAGTGCACGGTATACGCCGCCCGCCATTTCATCATTGGTGAAGACGGCATCAAAAGGAATTTCCCGTTTCAGGAGGGAATCCACCGCCTCCGCCGCGGCATTCGCGGTGAAATCCGTATAGCAGATCCTTTTCTCATCCGGCTCGATGCCGGCGGCAAGGAGCGTTTCCCGATAGCCCTCCTTGATCTCCCGTGTAAAAAAGTGATCCTTCGGACCCGAAACCAGTGCAATCCTCTTCCGCCCCTTTGCAAGAAAATGCCGGACAGCCAGAGCCGCCGCCCGCGCATTGTCAAAGGAAAACGAACTGTAAACGGATTCAATCACATCTTTTCCCGTATCCTCCAGCAGAATCGCGCCGGGAAGAGCGGTCAGAAGCGAACAACGCTCCTTTTCCGTGAAGTTGCCGATGATCAGGCTCGCTTCGACATCGGCTTTCGCGGCGGTCGCAAGCAGACGCGTGAATTCACGGTAATTGCCGTCCGAAACCCGGATGATGCACTCGTAACGTTTCGCGGCGAGAAGCCGCACCAGCGAGAGCGTGAGTTCAGAGTGGAAGCGCCCCATTCCGCTTCTGCCTTCCCCGGCAATGATCTGAACCGGACGCGCCTGCAATGTTTCGTGAAGCATGGCCTTGCGTCCGGCCCGGGTCGTCCGGAGATAACCGAGCCGCGCGGCCGCATCGAACACGCGCTTTCTCGTCTCCTCGGAAACCGTCGGAAGCTGCCGCAATGCGCGGCTGACGGTCATCGGACTCACGCCGCACTCCGCGGCAATGCGGTCCAGTGAAACTGTGTTGGGCTTCTCTTTCCTCATAATGACTCGAAAAATAGCACATCTTTCCGGAAAAATCAATGATTTTTTACTTTCCGGGGTTGTTTTTTTTAAAGAATATAATATAATTAACAGTATGAATGTTAAATCTAACATCAACTGAAACCATAAGGAGCGGAAAAATGGGTTATCTGATTCAGAGTGAAAGTGAAAATCGTCTTGCGGCCGTGAGAAAGATTCTGGAAGAGAAGAATCTTGATCTGGCGCTGATCTATTATGATGAGTGCAATATTGCAAACGGCTGGTATCTGACGGGGTGGTGCCCGCAGTTTGAAAGCGGCGCGGTTCTGGTTCCGCGGAAAGGCACTCCGCTTCTGCTCGGCGGTCCGGAGAGCGAACCGTTCGCCAAACAGGACAGCGCGGTCAAGGAAACACGGAATTTCCCGGTGTTCATGGTACCTGATGAGGAATATCCGGCGGCGACGATCATTGATTTTCCGCAGCTTTTCGCCGAACTCAACGCGAATCTGGGCGCGGTGAAGCGCATCGGCATTGTCGGCGGCGACCGGATGCCGTACGGCTGTCACAAGGGAATCACAGATGGATTTGTCGGGGTGGAGATTGTTGACATTACCAATGAGTTTCTGAATCTGCGCTACCACAAGTCCCCCTGGGAGATCGAGCAGATCCGCGCGGCGTTCCAGCTTGCCGATCAGAGTTACGATGCGATGAAGGAGATGGTCCGGGTCGGCAACACGGAAATTCAGGTTGCGGCGGCGGGGGAGTATGCGGCCCGCAGCCGGGGCGCGACCGGATTCGGGTTCTCCGCGATCGTCGGAAGCGGCGCGCGCGGCAACGCGGTTGTCCCGACCGCGACCTCGAAGGTGATGGAGGACGGAGAACTTGTCATGATCGGCATTGCGCCGAAAGTGCGCGGCTATGCGGGCGTGGTCGGCGACGCGCTTCCCGTGAACGGGACTTATTCTCCGAAACAGATTGAGTGCATGAAGTATCTGCGCGAGGCGTTCTGCCTGACGAAAGAGATGCTCAAGGTCGGCCTGACCGGGAGAGAGATCGACGCGCCCGCCCGCGCCTATTTCAACAAACACGGATTTGAAAAGTATCTGGTCTGCCCGTTCGTGCATACGATCGGCCTGAACGAGGCGGAATGCCCCTTCTTCGGCCCGAACAGCAATGATGTGCTCGTGCCGGGGATGACGGTCTGCGTGGACGTGAGCTTTTTCGGACATCCCGAATTCAATGGCGTCCGGATTGAGACCGGCTATGAGATCACGGACAAGGGCGCACTTCCGTTCAGTCCGAAGATGGACCGCATCCACACGGATCTGGATCATTTCTGATCGAATGAAGCACGGAGTGGATGGAGTTGTCGGGGTGCTCCGTGCTTTTTTTCTGATACGGATTGACAAGAGACAGTTTCCCCTTTATTATAGGAAGAGGAGATTTGCGGGATGATCGGGTTCGATCACTTCCCCGTGCGGAAAAATACCAATTTGAAAACAGGAGCAGCAGACATGATTCGAAGCATCTATCCCGATCCGTGTCCATCCGTGCGGACTCATTTTTCGCACAGACGGGCAAATTTCACCTTAATCGAGCTCCTCGTCGTGATTGCAATCATTGCGATTTTGGCCGCGATGCTGCTTCCCGCCCTGAGCAAGGCAAGAGAAAAAGGGTTTGCGATTACCTGTCTCAATAATTTAAAGCAGAACGCTTTTGCTGTGATCTCTTATGTGGATGACAGCAAAGGCAATTTCATGTGGTATCGAGGAGATGCTCCATCGGATTCCAGCAATACATCCACATTGATTTGGAATCGCCGGCTTATCAAAAACAATTATCTCAAGGTCGGATTTCCTTCTGGAGCGATCCTTCGCTGCCCGACCGGATTTCAGAGATTTGACACTCTTTACAAGGGGGGGATAGCCGACAGTGATGAACTGTTCAGTTATGAAAACAAAATCACGTATGGCATAGCCGGTCATCTGATCGGTTTTACGACCCATCCTACTTACATGAAACCGGCCAACATCAACCGTGTCAAACGTCCGACGACAACAGTAATGCTGTTTGAAAATTATCGCGGGCTTGGGAGCGGCTATTCCCGGGGACAATCGTCAAATATCTATGTCGGAGCCGGTGATTTTGACGTTGACGGAACGTTTCCTAAATTGATGCACATGCTGCATTCCGGGCGTTTCAATGTTACATTTGCCGATGGACACGGTGAAGCTGTTGCTTACAATGATTTTTTCAGTCCGGCAACACGGGTAAAATATTTTCAATACGAAGAGAAATAGGGAATGGCATCTGTGAAAAAAACGATTTTCAGAATCCTGCCGATCTGTCTAATGTTCAGCTGCGGTGCTGTGGAACCGGTGATCTACTGCTCATATGACAACGGGATCAATGCGGATTTCGGAGGAACGCGTGGAGGTGATGTCGCAGGTTCCACGGCTAACGGAGTAACGGGTGTTTTGAATCCTACACAAGGGTCTCTCAGCGATGCGGTACAACGACCGCAGGGAATTTCCGGAAAGGCTTTTCTGATCGGACGAAGCGATGACGGGAAACATGGATATTCTGCAACCTATACGCCGGTTGGCGGATTGTCACCGGATGCGGGAACCGTCATGTTCTGGATTGCTCCGCAGAACTGGAACGGCAGAGACAGTCATTTTCATCTGTTCTTTTCCGCATTCGGTGAAAACCAGCAGATGATTCTTTACAAATATCATACAGGAGAGAAAATTCTTTTCTATTATAAAACAGAAAATCGTGTAACGGCGTTGGAATACAAGGTTTCCGACTGGAAAGAGAAGGAGTTTCATCATATTGCCGCGGCTTGGAATGAAAAAGAAATCTCCCTGTATGTGGACGGTAATTTCTGCGGCAGCAGGGCATTGCTCCAGAAGGCTGCGAATCCGTTTGCGTCATTTACAGTCGGCACGCTGAGCTGGTGGGGGAATGATAGCGGCAGAACGCTGATTGATGAATTGAAGCTGTATAACTCTTATCTGGGTGCGGATGAAGTTGCAAAGGAGTTCAGCAGGGTATCCGATCGTGCGGGCCGTTCTGTTGCGCCCCTGGTTTTTGGTGTATCGGAGCGGACTCCCGTTCCGGATGGAATCGTCCGGGAATTTGAATATGCTTTTTCAGGCAGCGGGTTCCGGAATTTGTCCACAAGAAAGTATGCGCTTCGGCAGTCACGTTTTTTTCTGGCAAAGGATCAGCGAAATCTCTATGTGGCGATGGTTGGAGCCGGAAAGAACCTGAAGGCGGATAACACCCAGCGTGACGGGGCCTTGTGGGAAGATGATTCCATCGAAGTTCATTTTGCGGCCCCGAACGGGGGAGCATCAAAATATCAGTTCATTTTCAATTCCAGGGATGTTTTTTATGATGCAAAGGATGACCATCCTGAATGGAATGCGGAAGGGGTTCGGAGTGTGAGCCGGGTCGAAAACGGAATCTGGACAATTGAAATGGTTTTTCCGCTTTCCAATTTTGCAAAGGAGGATTTGAAAAACATTCGCATGAATCTCTGCCGGGCGTATCGGGATACGGCGGAAAATACGACTCTTGGTCCATGTGTCGGACGTTTCGCAGACAGTATGAATTTTGCTGAAGTGCGTTTCAATCCCGGATATCCGGCGGTTCATCTGAGTGAATTCGGCAGTCTCGGAGATCAGCACCTGGCTCTCCGGGGAAAGTTACGAGGGGCAAAATCTGATTCCGTTCAGGTGAAACTTTATGCCGACGCGCCCGTTCTTCCGTTTCAATTCCGTGAGTCCTTTTCGCTTGACACGGGAAAAACAGCTGCTTTTTCAGCTGAATCCAGATCCCTTCCGAAAAACCGCCGGTTGAATGTGGAAATCACTTCAAAAGCATATGGCGATGTTTACCGCGACTCTCTGGAATATATGGATCAAACTCCGTTGACGTTCGCCTATCTCTATACCGATCTTCCGGAAAAAATATTCCGTCTTGTCTGTCGCAATTCACGGATTGGAGGAGAAGAGAATATCGTAACAATTCGCTTCATTGATTCCATTACAAAAAAGGTTGTTCTGGAAAAAAAGCAGATCCTGCCGTCAAGCTCAGTTCTCGTGACGGCATCTGTGCCGGTCGGTGGACTGAAAGCCGGAGATTACCGCATGGAATACAGTTTCAGCGACCCGAAAGGCCGTGTTTTTTTCCGGAGTCATGAACTTTACCGCGTTCATCCGGAGAAACCGCGCTGGCAAGGAACACAGGCGGGTCTTTCTGATGAGGTGCCCGCTCCATGGACACCGATTGCGGCCTCGTCGAAACAGTTCACCTGCTGGGGGCGTGAATACTGCTTTGAACATGGTTTGCCGTCATCAATTCTGACCCAGGGGATAGAACTGCTGGCTGCGCCTGTTGAGCTGAAACTTGGGAAGGAGAAAATAGTCTTTTCTTCACGTATGCAGAAGAAAGGTGTTTCCTTTGCGGAATATTCGTCTGAAGCGGAGAAATCAGGTATCCGTTTCACTCTGCATGTCAAAGCCGAATTCGACGGACTGTTGTGGTGCACATTGAAGCTGCAGCCGAAAATGCCGTCCGCTAAAGTCGGGCCGCTGACATTTTGTATTCCTCTGAACCGGGAACATGCGAACTATTTTGACAGCTGCCGCAGCGCAGGAAATAAAGTGACATTTCAGGGGGTTGAGCGAAAGGAACTGGCGAATGATTTAAGTCTGATGCCTTTTGTCTGGTGCGGTTCGGATTCCGTCGGACTTATGGCGGGGATGCCGAGTCTGAAAGGATGGCACGTCCGGAACAGGAGTCGTTCCATGATCCTGGACGTCTCCCCGAAAATCGTGCGAATTGACTGGAATATCGTGGACGAACCTTTCGAATTGAAAACGCCGCGGACAATTGAATTTTATCTGCATGCTACTCCGGTAAAACCGAAAAACATGGCGGCGCTTTCCCTTCGCAGTGATCGGAACACCGTCATGTGGACCGGTTACTGGAGCCAATTCTACGAGATGCAGGATTCCGCATTTCTCAATTACGAAAAAATTAAGCAGATCCGTTCCTGGGGTACTTCAAAGAAACTGTTTTATTATGCAAGCGCAAAAGGCGTTTCCTGTTATTCCCCCGACTGGAATTTTTTCGGAAAATACTGGATTTCCTCTCCGCCACGGCTTGGGGAATACCAGATTGACAGCGATGTTTCCTCCCGGGAGAAACGCAACCAGAACACCTTTACCTACGGCTGTCTCTTCTGCCGCTGCTTTCTGGATTACAAAATAGACTCTCTTGCACGAATGGTTGAGCTTGAAGCACTGGACCTCAAAAACATCTACTTTGATATCGCATGGCCGCGTTCCTGCGACAACAGGGAGCACGGGTGCGGGTGGGTTGATGATTTCGGTCGGCATCAGACTTCCTTTGATATCTCCGGAGTAAGAGAGTTTTATCTCCGCGCCTGGAAAATCCTCAGAAAGAAAAATCCCGATGCGATGTTCGCCGGTCACCTGACTTCAACGAGAACTCCGGCGGATTCCTTTTTCGATATTCTTGTCCGGGGGGAGGTATATGACCGGATGGTTGCCGAACGCGGCAGTTATTACGACGTATTCAATCCCGACGGCCTCCGGATTTCCGAAGCATCCAGAAGCAACGAGCAATCCATCTGGATGCTTTCGCAGTTTACCCGTTCACTTATCCTGTTTCGTCCCGAAAAATATAAGAATTTCAAACAGGATGATCCGAAAACCGATGCAGCGATCCGACATTATCTCGGTTATCTGATGCTCCACAACCTTGTGAACTGGGGAAGCGACGTTTCCATGCGTGAGAATATGATTCTTGCCGCACAGGAACGAGTCGGATGGAATGAAAACACCGTCTTTCACCCATATTGGGTTGTTTCGACACCCGTGAAAATCACGAAACCGGAATCCAATCGCATTCTGGCATCCTGCTATACAAATGCGGACAGGGCACTTGTCGTTGTTATGAACGACACAGATCGTGCGCAGACAATCCATCTGCAATTTGATGGAAAAACTCCCGCGTTTGCGCGGAACAGGAATGCCGTGGAGGTGTTTGGGGCCTCCCGGTGCGCACTTTCTGACGGCACCATGTCTCTTGACATGCTTCCCAGAGAGGCAAAAATCCTTCTCTTTGATTGAAACATAACCTGCCGGGCGGAACGGCTTCCGCGAAATACACGGAAATCGTTCCGCCCTCATACTTGCACCCCGCCTTATTCCTGCTATATTACCTTGCAAACGCCAGTTTCCCATGCGATACGAAGAGAGGAGGAATTACGATGCTTTCCAATATTCTCACTGCTCTTTGGCTGGCGCTGGTGCCCGCCGTATTGCTGGCTGTTCCCCGGACGCGGCGGATGACGGGCGACTGGATGACGGCGCTTCGGAATGTGCCGCCGGGATGTCTTGTCACATTTCTATTGCCTGTTCTTGCCTATCTCTGTCTTGATTTTCTGGCTAGTGAAAAGGAATTGTTCTCGCTGCGCCGCGTCTGGCATCCGGTCTGGTTCGGTGTTTTCTCCATTTTCGCCGGCCTGTGCCTGATCGCCCTCCTGAACCGTATTTCACATTGCAAACACCCGCCGGACCGGAAAACATCCTTTCTCCCCTATATCGCGGTGTATGTTTTTTATGCTGTTACCGCGCTTGTCCTTTCCACTCTGATTTCCTTTTCCGTTATGATGCGGAACGTCTCCGGCTTCCGGGGTAATTGGCGGACCAGCCTCCTGCCGCCGGAAAACGGCGTGCGTATCGCGTTTCAGCAGGCTGCGATACATCCGTTTCTTGCCGAATACGACTATCGCCTCCGCTTCCGGAGCGGCTCTTCCGAAGAATACCGTGCGCTCCAGACCAACACGGGCGGACGGACGCATTTCAATCTCTACCGTCTGAAAGACGGCCGTCTTCTTTTCTCCGACAAGGATCATGACTATCTTGTGGATGTCCCCTCCCGGAAGATCGAGTATCTTTTCCGGCATGACGGAAGGTTTTATGCCGTCCCTTATGAGCATCACGAATTTCGTTCCTGCGGCCGGTTGGAATCCGGCGGCGCCGTGGAGTTCACTTTTGACGGAAAAACCGTGAAGGCTTCTCCCGTCGATCCCGCGCTGCTGGAAGGCAAGACCTATTACGGCTGCCTGACAGACGACTTCTATTCCGCTTCCGAAAAGGGTGAAACGCCTGTGGAAAAACGCAATCCCTTCTGACGGCGCGCATTTGTGCGTCAGTGCTGTTCCAGGGCAATCTCCACGCCGAGCCCCGTAAGTTTCGCGCAGATGTCCTCGTAGCCGCGGAAGATCGTATCGGCGTTGTTGACCACGGAGCGGCCGCGCGCACAGATCGCGGCAAGCACCATCGCCATCCCCGCGCGGATGTCCGGGCTGGACATTTCAATCCCGCGCAGTTTCGCAGGTCCCGAGATCACGACGCGGTGCGGATCGCAGACCACCGCGTTCGCCCCCATTGCAATCAGGCGGTCCACAAAGTAGATACGGCTTTCAAACATCTTTTCAAAAAAGAGAACCGACCCTTTCGCCTGTGTCGCGCAGACGATGAGACAGCTCATCATGTCGCTCGGGAACTGCGGCCACGGCCCGTCGGAGATCTGAGGGATCGCATTCCCGAAGTCCGGCTGGATCTTCATGCGCTGGCCGCCGGGAACCTCGATCAGATCCGGATGGAGTTTGAAGCGGATGCCGATGCGCTCGAATACGCGGCGCGTCATCCAGTAGTCGCGCGGCGTGAGGCGGCCCTCGATGTTGACGGAGCCGCGCGTGCATGCCGCAAGCGCGATGAAACTTGCCGCCTCAATATGGTCGCCCTCGATTGAGACCTCCGCGCCGTGAAGCTCCGGATTGCCCTTGATGACAAGGGTGTTGGAGTCCAGTCCCGTGATCTCCGCACCCATTTTGATCAGCATTTCGCCAAGCTGCCGCACATGGGGTTCGGACGCGGCATTGCGGAGGATCGTCGTGCCCCGGCAGGCGGCGGCGGTCATGAGGATATGTTCGGTCGCGGTCACACTCGCCTCGTCGAGAAAGATTTCGCTTCCGTGCATTCCGCGCGGCGTCGTCCGGAATTCAAACGGGACGGAGTCGCCCTGAATGGCCGAACCGAGTTTTTTCAGCCCGTAGAAATGCGAGTCGAGACGGCGGCGGCCGATCACGTCCCCGCCGGGCGGATAGATCGTCGCCTCGCCGCAGCGGACGGAGAGCGGTCCCGCAAGCAGGATCGAGGTGCGCAGCGCGGAACACAGAGAACGCGGAATTTCGCTCTTTGTGATGTTTTTCGCGTTGATCCGGACCGTTTTCCCCGAACGCGTGACCTTTGCCCCGAGATGCTGGATGATCTTCAGCATCACGTCCGCGTCGCTGATGGCGGGCACGTCGTGCATGACGATCTCCTCTTTCGTGAGAATGGAGGCCGCGATCATCGGCAGAACCGCGTTTTTGTTGCCGCCGACCGTTACATTTCCGGAGATTTCCGCTCCGCCGTTGATGACAAGACTTCGCATAGGGGTGATTCTTTCTGTTGGTTCGGGTGAAGGATTCGTTCGTATTTCATTTCCTGATATTCGTCCTCGGAGAGAATGCCGTCCATCCGGAGAACGTCGAGAACAACATAGGTATGGAGCGGCGTGAACGGTTCATCCTCGTCATACTGGTGCGTGACAAGTTGAATCTCCGTTTCGGTAAGCAGACGGTTTTCGCGCATCTCCGCGAGGGCCTCGAGAAACGCCGCGCGGGAACTGTACACTTGCCGCGGCTCACACATTGCGCGAGCCATTGTCCGGCGCAGTTCCTGCAGAAACGCGGCGCTTTGTTCCGTATCGCGCCAGCCGATCCGGACGGCGAGCGGTTCCTGCCCGTCCAACGAGGGGAAAAGATAGACCACCTCGGTCAGGAGAAAAAGCGCGGACACAGCGGCAAGCAGGGAAAAAACAAGAATGCAGAACGGCAGAAGTGCCGGAAGGAGTCCGCTCCATGCGACGATGAGAAACGGATACGGCAGAAGCAGAAGCGCAGTCAGGAGTTTGGGCAAGGAGGGATCCGGACAGCGGTGGCGTTTTCTTTCCGGCAGGGGAATGAAGGAGGACAATATTGTTTCTGTGATTCGCTCTTTTCCGCCGGGGAACTTGCGTGTCCTAACTTCCAGAATGCCGTCGTCACGGAGTCTGCAGCGCTGTGTTTCCAGAATCCATCGGCATTCCCAGATTGTCATTTGCGCATTCTCCTCCTTTCCAAGGAAGATACTACATCCATTCCATCACAATGCAAGTTCGGAAACGGAAAGTTTGCGTCATTTTTTCCAAAGAGCGCCGTTACGCGGAAAGACTCCAACGCTGTTTTTCTGCCGGGACGCACCTGTTTTTCATTGGCGCACTCTGCTTGATTCTGAAAAATAATTTTATTTTTCTCTGATTCTACCCCTTGACAAAATCATAAACTTTCAATATAATATATACATGTAATATAAAAATCATATTACAGAGAAACAATTTTTATGAAAACCAAATTATATCAAATGATAGCCGATGACTTGACTTTGGCGATCGACCATGGAGAGCTCAAGCCGGGAAGTGAAGTCTGGTCATTGAAGGAGATCCGGAAACGTTACGGCGTAAGTCATCTGACTGCGTTGAAATCCTTGAAAATTTTAGCGGACCAGCACCGTATCGAACGGAAAAACGGGGTTCGCTACCGTGTCGTCTATCCGGAGAACAACCGGAGCGGAAACCGGATTCTGAGCGTTTTCCGGATGCTGAGTGAATACGATGTGTATGACAATTTCGGGAACCGTATCATCAGCGGAATCCAGCGCGGCTGTCTGCAAAAGGGTTTTTGCGTGACCTCTCCGCCCGGAGTGATAGCGGTAAGCGGCCGCTTTCCGCTGGAAAGCGAGGTCCGCCATATTGCTGAAGAGATAGCGGAAGAGAAAAACTGTGCCGGTATTCTTTTCGATATGCGTTTCAGCGACGAGATGCTGGAAAAGTATCTGCTTCCCGTGTGCGGTTCGACACCCTGCGTTCTTGTCGGGCGAAGCAGCAAACTGCCGATCCCCACAGTATCCGCGCCGAACCGTGAATGCGGGGAAGCCGCGGCGAAACTTGCACTTCATACGAATGCGGAGCATTACATGATTCTCGGAGTGGAAGGAGTGTCCGATCAGGATCTTTTTGTGCAGTCCTTTTCCGAAACATTGCTGCGGGAGGAGGTCGAGCCTCGGCGGATTCATATGGTTGGCCCGTATAAAATGAATAATTCCTCCGCCAATACAGTATTGCTTGATGATTTATTGCATCAGGTAAAAGAAAACGGGGGGAGAACCTTTGTCATCTCACTGAGCAGTTTTGCCGCGCGGTGGATCTGCAATCTGTTTTTGAAAAACGGCTTGCGTCTGCATTCTGATTTTTCCCTTTTGTCCTACGGCGGTTTTGAGATCTCCTACAATTTCAAGCCGAAGATAGCGGAGATCGCGATCAATGCCGAGGAGATCGGTTATCTGGCCGCGGAAGTTGTAACAGGGATTGGCGGCTCTTTTCAGAAAGAGCACTATTGCGGTTATAAAATAGATTTTAATGAAACTTTATAAATTGGAGAAAACCAAATGCGTTTGAAAATATGTTTTTTCTTTCTTGGTCTGTTTATTTTCGGCCATCTGGAGGGAAAACCTGAAATTCCCGGCGTGACGAAGGAGGCGTCCAGGTATAAACGTGTGTTTGATCGTCCCCATGTATTTATTCAAACCCAGTTTTACTCCCTGCGGAAGTTTACCGGGGGACATATGAGCCGTTACAGCGATCAGCCGCTTCTGTTCGATCCGGATATTCCCGATCAGCCAAGATCCACCAGACTTTCCTTGCCTGATTTTACTGCGACAATGACGCAGATGATGGAGTATCATGTGGATGGGATGTCTTTTTTCCCCAGTGCTCCCGGACGTATGGGACTTATCAATTATCTGGATCAGCTGCCTGTCAAGGTGACGTGTCTCCCGAATACTTACGGTTGGGGCGGGCAGGTCTTCCCCACTCCGCAGTTGATTCGCACCCTCCAGAAGTCGAAATCATCTCTGCGGTACAAGGGGAAACTTGTCCTTGTCGGTTATACGGATGACGCATATTGCAAGGTTGATCAGTATGCCGAACAGCTTGCCGCGTGCCGGAAGGCGGTCGGCGACTGTTTCTGGATTGTGCCGCAGCTGACCCGGACGGCAAACTGGGCGAAAAAGGAGGCGCGCAGCGGACAGATTCCGGATGAGCGGAAAATCGCGGAAGAAAAGGAGTATATCCGGAAATGGCTGAGAATTTCCGACGGAGTCATGATCTCTCCTCCCTATGATGATATGTATGTTGTGGATGGAGTAAGGAAAACCAATTATGAGTATTTTGACAACTATGTTGTCGCTCTGGTGCAAAGTGTTCTTGGAGAACCTGAATTTTCCGGGAAAAAGCTGTTCATGATCAGCACGACCATCGGTCATGAGAATGCCTACAAGGTCGGTTATGTTCACAGTCATGACGGAACCCGGACCCTTCGCGGCGGGCTTGATTCCGCGTTTCGTGCCGGGCCGGATGCCGTGATCTTGTGTGAATGGGATGAATGGAACGAGAACACGAGTCATTGCCCGACGGTGTACAATTCCTTTTCGACGAAACGGATCGTGCGTTATTATATGGACCGGTTGCGCGGCGGGCCGGCCTGCCCGCTTCCGGGAGACGATTCCGGCATCCCGAATCTGATTCTGAGTTACCGGAAGACGCTGAGTCTGGGTGAGATTCTGAAGTTTGAAGTTCTGAATGTTCCCGACGGGAGTTTTGAAGGATCTCTTGATGTCCGTCTGAATCTGTTGTCCGTTGACGGGAAGATGGTTCGGAGCTGCAAGCCTCGGCGTGTTTTTGGCGAGAAACTTTCCGAGGCCGTGTTTGAGCTTGCCAGCGAGGAATTTTCCGGTCACCGAGTGCTGCTTCCTGAATTGAGCTTCCGTTATCGGGGGAATGATTTCCGCTACAGCGCTGGTTTTCACTATATAGATCTGCGAGGGAGCTGGAACTGGGATTTCAAATGGGTGAAGCAGCCGCTTCGTGATCTTCTGCCGGTCTCATCCAGTGAGTTTTCGCGTCGTTCTCCGCAGAGTGCGGATACTGTTGGTTTCCGAGGTTCTGTCCGTACGGAGGAGCCGTTGTCCTATGTTCAGGTTCTGGACAATGATGATGTCATCTACATCAGCGATCCGTCCGGCTCTTCCGACCGTTATCGTGAGGGTTCCGACCATGTAGTGTTCCACATCAGTGCGATTTCACGTCTGACGCTGAATTTGGAAAAAGGCCGTCTTTGTGTATTGAATGCAGAGAATCCGGAATGGGTTCGTGACGGCGTTGTATCCCGGGAGAGTGTTCTTCCGGTAAAAGATGTCACGCGCTGGTGGAATATTCCGATGCTGCTTCGGATTCCGCGAAAGGATCTTTCGCGTGCAGTTCTTCGAGTTGAATTTCCAGGAGTATTCGAGAAGGAGATCGGTCTTCAGGAAGTGTATGAGCGTTTTCTGATGTCATGGTCGGGCAAGAAGGGTTTCAATCTGACGTTGACGGGTCGTTATCTGCGCCAGTTCACGGTTCCGTCGCATCTGAATGCGCGCGAAAACCGTTTTGAGATGGAATTCATTCCTGATACGCCCGCCTCCGTGGTTCACATGCAGGTGATCAGCAAAAGCGGTCGGACGTGGCGCAGCCGTCCGATCGTGCTTGGATCAGGGTCACCGAAAGTTCCGGTTCTTGTATGGTCCGAGATGCAGAAGAAGAATGTGCTCTGCCATGTTCCTTCGAATCTTGTTCCGGTGCTGCGTTATGATTTTTCTCCCCGGCACGGCGATATTCTTTGTGCGTCGGAAGGAGGTCGAGCCTGTTATGGAATTCTTGGAGCGTCAGTCGGTCCTGCGGTCGGTCGGAACTGGGGACCGGGAGCGGACTCGACGACATACGGGTGGCATAACTGCAACAACACAATCATGGACAGTGTTCCGAAACGCCGTTTTGAGGAAGGGAAATGGGAGCTTGATTTTGACGGAAAGGGAATGATTGCGGTGTTTCCGCACAGTGCGGTTCCGCGAAGCAGCGCATGGACATTGAGTTTTGATTTCCGGACTTCGGATGTGGAGAAGAAGCAGACGCTTCTTGTCAACGGTTATCCCCCGATCATGAACGGTCTGATTCAATGCCATCTTGAAAAAGGGCGTATTCAGTTTATCTACGGCGGAATGACAGCGGATTATGATGTTGTGAGTGATGCCGTTGCGCGTGCCGATCAGTGGAACAGAGTGAAATTGATTTGCCTCAATGACGGGATTCAGATAGAATTGAACGGGAAGAAATCCCGGCGTGCCGGAGCGAGAAGTATTCCGGGGCGTTTTACACCTGTCACTTCTCTCGGAGGGATGCCCGGGAGCTGGTTCAAGGGACAGATCAGGAATTTTGTCATCAATCAACGATATGAGCAGTAATCCGCTTCTGAATTAATTCGTGGAAAAAATTGCTTCCCTTTCTTGCCCCCTGTTACGGCAGTCCTGCTGCATCAGGGGGATTTTCCTGTCAGGAGAGAAAAGAGATCATAATGATTGTGCTTTTCTATTCCCTTTATGCTTTTACTGTTGTGGAGATAAGATCCTTTTCCAGTTTGTCTGGTAAGTGCCCAGCCAGCCCCATCTGGATTTGAGTCAGACAGCGTGGTATGTTCTTCCACAAACCGGAATAATGGGAGGACGGCATGGGACGCGAAGGACGAGATTATTGGGAGGAGCAATTGTCCGAATATTGGGACAGC
>CASEFP010000230.1 GCA_949287225.1 uncultured Lentisphaeria bacterium | reverse complement strand
CGAACTGCAAAACGCGGCAGACGCCGCCGCGTATTCCGGGGCGCTGGTTCAGGCGGACACGATCAGCCGTGTCGCCGTCATCAACAAGGCAATGGCCTGGAATTACGTCATGATGACGCGCCGCCAGATGGATCACATCGTCGGAGCCTGGCTGACCAAAGTGGCGGAGCGCTGGGAGCATGACCGCGCCGTGACTGCCGCCGCCCAGCAGCTCTGCGCCTGCTGCTGGCACAAAATCGAGACGGTCAACTGGCGGGTCGGAGTCGATCCTTCCGGCGGAGCAAGTGAAGGGATTGCTCATCAGGTAATCCGCCTGAACGAATCGCAGAACGTGGGAATTCCGGAAATCCTCGGGGGGCTTGCCGTGAATGCGGCGCAGAATCCGGTGTCGCTTCTGAAATCTCTGCGGAACTGTGTCGCTTCCATGAATCAGGCGGAGAAGGAATTGATTTCCGGCATGAAGACACGGATTGAAAATGCGGTGGAATTTGCCGTCAACGCCAATGTCTCCCTGACGGAAAATGACAGAAAAACCAGGGAAAAACGCAAAATACAATGGACCCTTTACGAGTTGAAGGATGCGAACCTTTATTTTGAAGCCCTTTCATCCGATGACGAAGGCCGTTTTCTCGGATTCGGGGATTTTTCCACTTCAGCCGAGGAGACGCTCGGGATCGGAGCGAATACATGGCTGACTCTTGCCGGCGCCGAAGGATTCCAGCGGAATTATCAGCAGATCGGAAATACTCTCAGCGCCAGATGGTTCACTTACAATCAACTCTGGTGGCATGACACCGTGTGTCATTATGCCGGATTCTCCGCCCAGGCGGCTCCGCCTGTTACAGGCGAACAGGGAAGAGACGAGTATTATACCGGGGAGAAAGCATGTCCGATGGTATTGAAATCCAACTTTTTTAAGCCTGACGGAGCAATTATTGCAGGAGTGTCGCGTCCTTTGAATAATCCCTTTGCCTTCATTTTCGGAGGCGGTGAACAGTCCGGGATCTATTCGGCATTCAACGTCGGTGGCGGCAATCAGACCATGTGGAGCATTTCCGGAGCGCGTGCCGGGTATCGTCTTCCCGAATGGGAAAAGGGGGAATACCGCAATACGGGAAGTATCGAGGACCAGGACAATCTGTGCGTGGCGGACTGGGACGCCCTGTTCTTGCCGCTGCGGGACAAGGATTCGACTCCCCAATCAAATCTGCTTGAAGATTTGGCAAAGAAGCTGGGCGCATCTAAGACTTTTGTGGGGAAAGATCAATTCAGTTCCTATTCAAACATAGAATTTTCCGCTGCGAAGTCGCATTTACACCACTAAAACAGAACAGGAGAAAAAACAGCATGAAGACAACAAAATTGCTGACAACGGCCGCACTCATCATGGGGTGTGCGGGAAGCATGCAGACGGCATTTGCAGAAAATACACAAGACACCGTGGGAAATCCGTTTGAAGGCAATATTTCCGTCATGCGAATTTTTGCCAAGGAAACGCCGGTGAAGACGGTCAGGGATTGGATGAGCAAAGGTGCCGGAGCAAAATGGGAAAAAATGATCCAGCCGACAGTCCTGGAAAACGGCAGTGCTCCGTTGCTGAAAAATTTCTTTGCCACCGCTGTTGTTTTCACGGGCACTCAGAATGAATACAGTGGAATTGCGGCTTTCTACAATGTATGGCAGGATTCCATCCTCCTGTTCCAGATGGATAATTCCGAGCGTTTCAGCGCACCGGAAAACTTTATTTTCCTTCCGGGTTCGGTTTTCCGTGGAGAAAAATTCGATGCGGAAAAACCCGCGCAATCCATTTTTCCGACAAGCGAGGCTTTTGATCTGGCGATCATTCAAACCTATCAGGCCACAAAAAAAGTTTTTGACAGCAAGTTTTCAGGGAAGGACGCAACGGCGGAATTTGCCAAATATCTGAAAAACGATTCGGACGGCATGTTTGCAGATGTGACACTCAATGCTTATCTGAATGCGAAGTTGCTTGCCTCGCTCAAGGACCCCGGCAACAGTGCTGCGCTGAAGGAGGCGGACCGTTTCGGAGATCTGCTTCAATCCGGAAGCGCTGACGAGCTGGGAAAAGTGTTTTCCGGCGGAAATGCCAAAAGCATGCTTGAAAAATTCACTGCATTTCCCGCTGAAACGAGAGAGAGCATCGTCATTACCGCCTTTTTGAATGGGAAAGATCAGTCGGTCTACGCATATTCCTCGACCCTTTGGCCGGAGCTTGCCATTTTGGTTTCTGTTCCGAAAGAAAACGGGAAACCCAGTTTTCTCATGCTCTTTTTGAACGACAAGTTTGCTCAGCAGATCATGAACATCAAAAGCAAATAAACTAAGGAGCCATGATTATGAAAAACAACGGAACAATCAGATTTTCAATGGCAATACTATTGGTATGCGGATGTGTTTTCCTTTCCGTCGACCTCGTGGCGGCTGAAAAATCCAAGGAGACCTCTTCAACGGTTCAGAAAAACGATACCGCGAAAAAGAGCAAAGCCACCGAGAGCGTTATGTCAAAGGAAGAACTTGAAAAACTTACCACCAAAGTTATGGAGAAAAGCGGGAATCCTCTGATGCAGGCCGGAGCAAAATGGCTCGGATGGGTCGATAAAATAAAAAAAGTGAATGCACTTGTCTGGGGTGGAATTCAGGCCAGTCTTGCTACAAACGAAAAAGAATTCCTGCAGGCATGGGAAACTGCGATTGTGGATGTGTTCGGAGAAGGCATCCGCAAGAACCAATGGGTGATGGAGCAGATCAGAAAGATCGGGAAAGAGATTTGGAAATGGCATCTGGAATCGGACAAGAAGCTCAAGGAAAACAATAAAGAGGATTATGAAAGAAGCCAGAAGTTTCTTCAGGGACTCCTCAATTTGGGCAGATAACAACGGAAACGATACAGGAGAGCTTGATGCACATGCAAAATAAGGCAAAACGGTCATGGTGGAAACGCAAGGCAGGATTTTTCCGTCGTCTCGTTTTCAGTGCTTCCGGTGCCGTTACGATGGAGTATGTGCTTCTCTGCGTTCTGATTGCAGGCGGCGCGGTGATGATGGTTATCACATTCTCCCGCGCCGTCACCAAACAGTTTGCCCTGATGTCCTATGTCATGGCTCCCTTGCCGGATGAGGATTTTTCGGAAATTCAGCAGCGATTCCGGGAAGATACGGAAAAGGATGCCGAAGTCGCGAGCCAATATTCCGACTACATGCATGGCGTAAAAGGCGGACAGTAATGAAATGAGGAACACGCTGGAAAAAATGATGACGGAACGGGGATCGGTTCTGATGGAAGCGATCCTCGTGATTCCTTTGTATATCGCTTTTTTCAGCGGAATCTATCTGCTCGGCGATTTGGAACTCGGACGCAACAGGCTGACCGCGGCCGACCGTTTCGCTGTTTGGCTCTCCGGCAACCGATACGAGAATAAGGATGATGACAAGGTGAAGAAAGATGCGTCGGAAGCTTTTTTCCCGGACGGAGAATTCGCCGAGGGGACGAAACTGGAATCGTTTTCATCCCGCAAAACGAAGGCGGACTGGTATTCCGTAGTGCGCGGAGCGGCGGAACTCAAGATGGTTCTTCCTGTCTGGGCGGTGGGATGTCGGAAAGGAGCGATTCAGCTTTTCGCCGACATCGGCAAGTCGCCTGATAAAAAGTTATGGGACAATCTTTCATTCAAATCGCGTGAAATCGAGAGCCCGGACACCCACAGCGTGCTGATGCGCGCAAATTACGATGTCCGTGAAAAATCGGGCCGCGAACTTGCGCAGGGCGGGCCGCTGTGGTATGTGGAATACCGCACCGCCTTCATTGATCGAGAAGGAGTCCCAGACGATAAGCCGCGGTCGCTTTCCGTCAGCGACGGCGCCGAGTATATTCGGAATCCGCAATTCGAGGCATGGAGCAAATGAGTATGAAATTCCTGTCGGTATTTTTATGCGCATTTTCCCTTGCATTCGCGGCGGCGGCAGCGGACATCCGCCTCCCCGCGGATTCGCAACTTTCCGCCGATGAAAACGCGGACGGAAAAACGTGGCGGCAATGCGGCACCATGTCTCTTTCCTACATCGCTGCAAAAAGGAATTTTGATCTTTCCTTGCGGAAACAGGGCTGGATGAAATTGAAGACGGTCGAATATGACCGTGTCCACTGGAAATCACTGGAAATGTGGTGGAACGGCAAAGATAGGATCCTGGTGCAATACTGGCGTGAGGATGTGTCTCTCACCGGATTTGCCTGGGGTGTGCTGAAAGAAGAGCCGAAGAAAGAAAAGAAGCCATGAGCGGAAACGGAACACGGAAAAACAATCAGAATTCCTCTCCTGATGCGGCATCCTCCCGGGTGCCGCCGGATTCGGAGAGGGGTTCCGCTGTTTCGTCGATAGATCATGAAATAAAGTATTCCACCGAAGTGACTATGGTGAGCGCACCCGCTCCTGAGGAAGCCTCTCCTGATGCGGGAAGGATGAAGACCGAGCTGACCATGGTGGCCAACACTCCTGACAATCCTCATCGGACCGACGTTACCATGATTCAGGAAAATCCTGCGGAAGCGGGAGAGAAAAACATCGGGGACGATTTGCAGCCGGGCGACCGGATCGACCGTTACACCATCGTCAGGAAACTTGGTCAGGGAGGCATGGGCAGCGTCTATCTGGTACGGCATGAAACGCTTGGGGTTTTCCGGGCGGCAAAAGTGCTTTCCGGCGAACTTTACGGACGCGGCGGAGAATTTGTCAAACGTTTTATTCAGGAAGCGAAGATGGCGTGTTCGATCAGCCATCCGAACATCGTCAATGTGCTGGACGTCGTAGACGAATCCGACAGCGGACTTTGCTATATCATTATGGAATATGTGGACGGGGGAACCGTCCGCAACGTGCTTCACAGCATCCCTCATCTCAGTGAAATACACGCTATCATCATCGCCGAAGCGGTGGCGGAAGCGCTGAAGGCCGCCGCCGAGCAGAAGATCGTCCACCGCGACATCAAACCGGACAACGTAATGCTGACCCGGCGCGGCGAAGTCAAACTTGCCGACCTCGGTATCGCCAAAAATACGGAAGAAAATCTTCAGCTGACCAAATCCCATATCATGATGGGCACTCCCGCCTATCTCGCTCCGGAACAGGCGCAGGACGCCCATTCGGTGGATGTCCGCGCCGACATTTACAGTCTGGGCGCGACATTATATGAAATGCTTACCGGAGAAATCCCGTATCCCGGGAAAAGCACCTATGATATTCTGACAAAATTAGTTTCCGCTCCTGTTCCGGATCCCCGAGCTCTGGTGGACTCCATCTCTCCGCAGACAGCGCGTCTGGTCATGAAAATGCTCTCGAAACAGGCAAAACAGCGTCAGCACAGCGCGGAAGAATTGCTGAAGGAAATCCGTGCGCTGAATATTCTCCCCCCCGATTTTGACTCTCAGAAAAGCATCCGGGAACTTCTGGAACAATCCGGAGCCGGGAATTACACTCCTGTTTCATTGACTCCGACCAGGGGCAATCCCGTCTCGACCTGGCTGATGCGTCATGTGCTGCTGCAATTGGAAACCTCTCTGTGTAGAATCGAATTTTGCGCCCGCATGATCGATGCCATGCACCGGGATATCCGGATTTTTTACGGAGTTCTCTCGCTGGTGACTCTTGTATTGATCGGACTGCCGATCACTTTCTTGCTGACCGCTCCACCGCCCATTCCGGATGCCCCGCTCCCCTCACAGACACTGCATGACTCCCCCTTTGTTTCCGACAATTCATCTTCATCGGAGGAGGTGTTTCCTTCCGATATACCGCTTTCCGGGGAATCGGCTCCCGACATCATCACATCCGCCCAGCAGGCGGCGCCTGCTGCTGAGCCTGAGACCGCTGACACCCCTGTTCCAAAAGAAGCGGAAACGCCTCTTCCCGTGCCTGAGGAGTCGGAAACGGAGGCGCCGCCCTCCGCACATGACAGCGCGCGATTGGCAGAGGAAAAGCGTAAACTGGAGGAAGAACAGCGTCAGCTGGAGCAGGAGCGCCGCGAGCTCGAAGCCGAACGCAAACGGGCGGAAGAGCGCCGACGTGCGGAAGCCGAACGCAAACGGGCGGAAGAGCGCCGACGTGCGGAAGCCGAACGATCATCCCGCCCACCTGTATCGAAAACGCCAAATATGCAACCGCCCGAAGTGAAAAAAATCACAGTTTTTGCAGAAATCACTCCGGTTGGAGCCCGAACAGTCCTGACGAATGAAGCTGGCCGTGAACTGGCCTCGCAGCGTGTCCCGGTCAACGGGAAAGTTCAATTCAGTGTTCCTGCTGGCCAATACAGGCTTTCCGTGTCAGCCCCGGGTTTCAAGTCGCTTGAAAGAGCGTTTCCGGTTTCGGACAGCCGGACGATCACCTGTGTCAAGATAGATCTTTTACATGACGTATGCGCCTGCACCGTGAAGGTTTATGGTAGTGCCAAGCTGCTGGAATTCCTGACGGACCATGCTGTGGAACTCCGCATTGATGACGGCGAATGGAAGAAGATCACAAAATTCCCGTATGAAATGGAAGTGACCCGGATGAATCATACGCTGTCGCTGCAGGGGAAGGGAATCCGCCCGACGGTTCAGTCTTTGAAAATCGCCCCGGACCAGGCGAAATGCACGACTGAAATATATCTTTCGGAAAAAGACGCCTCTCTGGAAATCACAACGAAAATCAACGAAAAGATATCCATTAATCTATTCGGGATATGGGAGCCGCTGAAGAAGAATATCACCCTCCCACCTTTCAAGACCTATAACTTGAGATGGAGAATCTCCGGCGGGACGGAATCCAGCATTCCCATTCCGGAACTGCAGCCGGAATCCATCTATAAAATCGTTCTTGAGCAGAAACAGCAGGCCGCCGTCCCCGGAGAAGCTGAATTCGCCGAAGCGGAAAAACTGATAGAAGACGGCGACAACAAGGACGCCGTGGAAAAACTGAAGGCTGCCGCCGAAAAAGGGCATCCTGAAGCCATGTTCCGACTCGGGCAGATGAATGAACAGGGGAAGGGCCGCTGGTTCGCCAGTGACACGGATGCCCTCTCCTGCTATCGGATCGCGGCGGACCCGCCGTTGAATCATCCGCAAGCTCAATATCAGGTGGGCTTGTTTTATGAAAAAGGACGCGGCGGCCTGGACCGTGACATCAGGAAGGCCATAGAATGGTACAAAAAATCCGCGGATCAGAAAAATCCGGATGCCCTGTTCCGGATCGGAATGGCATACAAGGACGGAGACGGAAACGAGCCGGTGGATTACACGAGAATGATTGAGTTCTTCACAGCCGCCGCGCAAGCCGGACATCCCGATGCGCAGTATCAGCTCGGATACAGTTATGAAAACGGAATCGGAGTGCCGATCAATGTCGGCAAGGCGAAGTACTGGTATGGGAAATCCGCGGAACAGGGAAACGACAAGGCCAGGCGCCGGAGGAAAGCGCTGGATTGATTGGAATGAAAATAAAACCATGTAACATAAGGAACAACGGAACATGAAAAATTCCATTCCCCTGATTCTTGCTGTGCTGCTGGGGCTGGCAGCGGTGTTCGCCGTAAGCAAGATCATCTCCACCAACACGGCCAAAGTGGAGGAAACAGTGAAAATTGTGGCGGCAACCCGCGATCTTTCTGCCGGAGAGATTATCGCGGAGGGTTTCTTCATGCCGAAGGAGGTGCCGATATCCGCCGTCCCGGCACAGGCCATAAAATGGAACCGATCGTCCATGATTGTCGGGCAGCGTCTGAAACAGTCGGTGCAGAAAGGCAACTACATTTTCATTCAGGATGTGGGACTTTCCCAGGGAATGAGCAATGTGGTCGGCGAAGGAGAATGGGCGGTCGCCATCCAGATTGCGGACAAGGCCATGGCATCGCTTCTGCAGAGCGGAGACGAGGTGGCGATTATAGGCACATTCAAGCTCGACTTCAAAGGCGGAGCCGGAGTGCCTCCCGGCAAAAAAGATGTGACCATGGTGCTGTTCCCAAAAGTCCGGGTGCTGGAAATTCCGTCCGGCAAGCGGGACCAGAACATGGACGGGGTTATTATCGTTCTTCTTCCTCCGCAGCAGGCGCAGGCGCTGATCGCCGCTTCGCGGATTGCGGAACTGACTCCCGTGCTGCGCAGGAGCAACGATCCGACCGCCCTGAACCGGATGGATGCCGGAATGGTGACACCGGAAACGTTCAGTTCGATGGTTAATGACCTTGAAGTTGTCAATATTCCCCAAACGCCAAAAAAATAAATCAACCATAAGGAGTTCGCCATGTTAAAGAAAATTATCGCTCTGATCGCATTGGCGGGGGTGGCCGTTGGAGCCATGGCCGCGGACAGTGAAAAAGTCTTTGTCCCGCTGAAAGGAATTGTCATTCTGAGCCCGGGCTTCCGGGCGACCGACATCAATATCACAGACCGCGGGATCATCTCCGCCGAACCGATAGCGAATGACCAGATCCGCGTAACCGGTCTGGCTGTCGGGAAATCGGATCTGCACATCACTGCAGGGACGATCGCAAAACTTTACACTGTGACGGTCAATGACAATGTGCGCGAAGTTTTCAACGCACTGCGGAAGGACCTGGACAGCGTCCCGGAAGTGGAAATCAGCATTAACGGCAATAAAGTCGTATTGAAAGGCGAGGTTTCCAGCATCGAAGGGTGGGAAACGCTCTTGAAGGTGCTTCCCGGCTATGGCGGCAACGTCGTCAATCTGACAATGTTCCGTCCGGCGCCGGAAATCATGCTTTCACTGAAAAAACTGTTTGAAAAATCCGGCTTCAAAGTGGTTCAGGATATTACCGACCTTTCCCCGGGCACTTTGTCCCTGCAAAACGAAAAGGATACATTGATTCTGCGCGGTTCCGTTTATTGCCAGGAAGATATGACCACCATCCAGCAGCTTATTTCCACACAGGACTGGATTTCCTTTGACGGCAAAGACAGAAGCAAACCAGTCAAATTCATCAATAAAGTTGTCATTAAGCCGACTCTTCTGGATGTCGGCGTGGTGTTTGTCGGTGTCAAAAAGGCCGATACCAGCGCGATCGGAGCGAATCTGCTGAAAGGCGGAGTGAACATTGCGCAAGGCTTCAACTTCTCCACCATTTTTGAAGGCGGAACCAATCAGAGTTACAATCTCGGAGCCGATGTCAGCACCATTCTGAACCTGATGGCGGAAAGCGGCTGCAAACGTTTCCATCGTGCCGGGCACCTGAGCTTCATGAGCAATGAATCCAACGAGTACAAGGTCTTGCATGAAGGCGGCACGCTGAAAGTCCGTGTTTACGGAGGATCCGGCGGAACGGGAACGCTCAATGACGTGCCCTATGGTTTTATCATGCGCGTCAAAGGCGGTTTGATTGGCAATGACAGCGTCAAACTTGACATGCAGCTTGAAATCAGCACTCCCGCACTTCAGGAAAACAACGACTACGATCTCAAACAGACCAAGGTTTCCACAACCATCGTCGCCAAGCTCGGCGAAACCGTGGCGCTGGGCGGCATGAAGGACATGATTGAAGAAAGTTCCGGCCCCTCCGGCATTCCCTTCCTCCGCAAGGTGCCGGTCTTGAACTGGATCTGCGCGGAAAGAACCGATTCCTTCAACGATAATCAGGTCCTGCTTCTGGTCTATCCTCAGGTTGCAGGCAGGACGCCTCCGCTGAAGATGCCTCCTTCCGCCGAAACCGCGGACACCCTGGATGAATCCGGCAAAACCAACCAGCAGCGCGCTCAGGAAGCCGATGAGAAAAAAAGCTTCTGGGAACGCTGGTTCTGATATTCTAAAATATATGGAAATGAGGTGAAGGAATGTTTCTGCAAATCACAGAAGCAAACGGGACGGCCCGCCATATCGACCTTGGAGAGAAAGAGGGCGAATGGCTGATCGGACGTTCCGACAACTGCGATATCCGCCTTCCGGAAAGTTCCGTGTCCAGGAAACACGCGAAACTCTTCGGCGGGCCGGAAACATTCTTCATCTCCGATCTCGGCAGCGGAATCGGAACCAGAAATCAAAACGGACCGATCACCTCGGCCACGGAATTTGCCCTGAGTGATTCCGTTTTCATCGGCCCGTTTCAGCTCCGATTGGTGAAATCGGCCGTTTCCGCGCCACTGAAGCAATCCCGGGATGAGGGAGACAAAAACGTCTCCCGCACTTTCGATTTTGATGACACCAACGTCCTCTACACGGACGAACTGATGGCCCTCAAAACCCGGATTCACAATTATGTGCTTGGGAAATTGAATCTTCAGGAAATAGCGACCAAGCAGATCGCGAATGACGAAATGCGCGAAAAACTCCTTGCCGCGCTTGACCTGTCACTCAAAGAACTGCGCCACGAATTGCCGCACACCATTCCGCTGGAAAAACTGCGGGAGTCTCTGCTGGACGAACTCACCGGATACGGCCCGATTTCCCCTTTGCTGCGTTCCGACAAGGTGGATGAAATCATGGTCAACGGTCCGGATCTGATTTTTGTGGAAAGCCGCGGGCGCATTTACGAAACCGGAGCACGGTTTTTCAACGACAAGCATCTTCATACGATCATTCAGCGCATCGTCGAGCCTCTCGGACGCCACATTGACGAAGCCAGCCCCATGGTGGATGCCCGTCTTCCGGACGGTTCCCGTGTCAATGCGATCATTTCTCCTCTTTCACTCCGCGGCGCGGCTGTGACGATCCGCAAGTTTGCGAAAAAGAAGTTGACCTCCGAAGACCTGATCGCCTTCGGAAGCATGACTCCCGGCATTGACCTGTTTCTGCGGGAGGCGGTGCGCGCCGCTCAGAACATCCTCGTTTCCGGCGGAACCGGATCGGGCAAAACAACGTTGCTCAACGTCCTTTCCCAATATATCCCGGCCGATGAACGTGTCATTACCATTGAAGACTCCGCAGAACTGAAACTTTCCCACCGCAATCTGGTGTCGTTGGAATCGCGTCCGGCGAATATTGAAGGGAAAGGGAGAATCCAGATCAGGGATCTGGTCATCAATGCCTTGCGTATGCGTCCAGACCGTATCATCGTCGGGGAATGCCGCGGAGCGGAAGCCATGGACATGCTTCAGGCAATGAACACGGGGCACGACGGTTCACTCACCACCTGCCACGCCAACACCCCCCGCGACGCGATTTCACGCCTGGAAAACATGGTGCTCATGTCCGGTATCGATTTTCCCATCACCGCCATCCGCGAACAGATCGCCTCCGCCGTCAATCTGATTATTCAGCAGAACCGTCTGCCGGACGGCTCACGCAAAATCGTGCAGATTTCCGAGATCACAGGACGGGAAAAGGACATTGTGCTGATGCATGATATCTTCGTTTTCAAACAGACCGGATATGATGAAAACGGGAAAATCGTCGGGGAATATTATCCCACGGGAAATATTCCGGCCTTTGTGGAAAGACTTCGTCTGAAAGGCGATCTGAAGCTGGATATGTCCGTGTTTGTGCCCCGATCATAAGAAGGAGTTCATCGTATGCACTGGTTCGTTCTTCTCATGGTGTTTTGCTCTGTGTCCGCCATCTGTTACATTCTCTGCCGCACGCTGTTTTCCGATCTGGACCACAGCGGCGCGGAGCGTTCCGGCGGATGGGATGGAAGAACGCAGCTGGAATATTTCATATCCAAACCGAAACTCCGGAAAATTCAAATCTGTTTTGCAACCGTCGGTGCATTGATTATGCTCTGTCTTCTTCTGGTGGCGGGGGTTTCCGCGTGGGCGGTCCCCGTTCTCATAGCGCTGGCGGCCGGAGCCGCGTATGTGCTTCCGCTTCTGTATTATAGGAACAAGGTGAAAAAGCGCAACCTTGAGTTCCAGAGCAAATTGCTGGATGTGGTACTCGGTTTGAACAACGGAATGCGTTCCGGCGTGGCGCTTCCGCAGGCCCTGGAAGTCGTAGGGCGCGATATCGGCGGGGTCATGCAGGAGGAAATTTCCATGACGCTTTACGAATATCGTCTCGGCATAGATTTGACCGAGGCTCTCGTGCGGCTGGAAAAACGGATGCCTGATGACAATTTGAAACTTTTCGTCACTGCGGTCGGCATCTCCCAGCAGACCGGAGGAAGCCTTTCAGACATCCTGGACAAAATCATCGACACAATCCGCCAGCGTTCCATCATGGAGGACAAGATCAACACTCTGACTGCACAGGGCAAGTTTGAATCCATCATCATGGCCTGTGCTCCTCTGATGGCGTTCGTCATTCTTTATTTGCTGGACCGCCAGCTGATGCAGCCGCTGGTCACCACTGTGCTCGGATGGGCGGCGATCATCGTGGTTCTGATTCTGGAAACCATCGGATATCTTTTCATCAAAAAAATTGTCACCGTCGAAATATAAAACAGGAAAGAAGGCAGGGATCATGGATGAACAAGTATATATGCTGTTGGCGCGGCTGCTGAGCTTTCTTTCCGCGTTTCTGCTGGTGATCGGACTGAAATTTTATTTCTCCGCAAAGAATCAGACTGCCGGCGCTTATTCCGATCCGCGTCTGCCGTTCACCTTCCGCGGATTTTACAATGAGATCAAGATCCTGAAGGATACGCTCGGTTCGGGCATGAAACAACTCTTCCGGAATAAAAGTGAAGCCATTGCCAATGACCTGAAGCTGGCGGCCTTGCCGCTCGATTCGTCGGATGTCTTTTGCGCTCAGCTTCTCTGGGCCGTGTTGTTCGCCGTATGCGGGATCGTATTCATGCTGCTTCTAGAAATGGACATCATGTATGTTGTTACGGCAATTTTCATTGCCGGATTCATCGGCTGGCTGATTCCGATTGTGCAAATTCAAAATCTCGCACAGGAAAGGCAGAATTCCATCCGCCGCGCCCTGCCGTTTTCCATCGACCTGATTTCATCGGCCATGACAGCGGGGCTGGATTTTTCCGCAGCAGTCCGCTACTATGTGGAGCATTCGGAAATCTGTCCTTTGACACAGGAATTCGGCATCACGTTGAAGATGCTGGAACTCGGCAACAACCGGAACGATGCACTGAAGGCCATGGCGGATCGGCTTTGCATCGACGAATTCCGAAGCATGGTCAATGCGGTGATCCAGGGAACTGAAATGGGCGCATCCATCACGGACACGTTGCGGATTAACGCGGAGGAAATGAGGCGCGTCCGTGTCGCGGCGGCGGAGCGCAAGGCTCAGCGCGCGCCTTCGCTCATGATGATTCCGATGGCTTTGTTCATCATGCCTTCGGTATTTATCATTATTTTCGTCCCGATCTATCTTCGGGTTCAATCCTCCGGTATGGTCGGAATGTTTTAAGGAGAAATCAGCATGATAAGATATCTTATATATGTCGATCACGAAAAGACGCTGGAAGGGGAATTGTCTCCGGGCGAACACATCGCAGGGCGTTCCCATTCCGCCGACATTCATCTTTCCGAACCGGATGTTTCCGGAAAACATCTGAAACTTCTGGTGACGCCGGAAGGGATTTTTGCAGAAAACCTGAGTTCCCACGGAACCATTTTTCAGGGAAACCCATTGGATATCAGAAGAAAAATGAACGACGGCGATGTGCTTTGCCTGGGGAAAAAAGTGGAACTTCACTTGAAAATCCAGGAGGATGATCCGATTCCCGAAGCCGGAGAAATGAAAACCGTCATTCCCGCTGCGCCTTCTCCCGCCTCTGCTGACGATCCGGATAAAACGGCCGTTCCGCCGCGGCAGCTCACCAAAAATACGATTTCTTCCCCAGATGACCGGAACAAAACACAGATTCCGCTGAACAACGGGGAAGAGAAGCCTTTGGCACAACAGCCGCCGCAGGTGCAGGAGCAGGTGCCTTCTTCTTCCTCTGCACTCGGAAATGGAGAGGAAGTGCTGAAAACGGATGTGATGCGTACCCGTCTTGCCAGTCTGGAGGAAATGAATCTTCTGCGCAACGCGGACCGCAAGCGGTCCACGGGGAAACTTTTCAAATATATTCTCGGAGGCATCGGCGCGATTGCCGTGCTGGTATTGCTTTATTCCCTGAAGTCGTCGCCCAAAGAAGTGAATCTGAGCTGGCCGGTCGGACCGGACGGCAAGGAACTCGGCGCCTTCACCGATCCCGGCAACGGCGGGCACAAGGCGGGAGCGTTTTCACTGGCATATCCCAGCATCAAGGGGAAAACCGAAGTGGAACAGAAAGAAGGCCGGATCACCATCTCCACCCGTTTTGGGAAAGACGCCTCGGTTCCGCTTCGGATTATCTTCATTCAAAAACAATCCATCGATTTTCTTTACAAGGACCGGAAACAGGTGTTTTCCTCTATGCTTTCCGATTTGCAGCAGGACAATAAGAGATGGAATCTGGCACAGATTTCCGATGTGTTTTTCATCGGCTCCGAAAACGGGCTGCCCTGTTTGAGTGTCGAGTACCGTCGAGAGGCGGACAACGAATCATGGTATGGGGAGATCCTGTTTTTCCGCACCGGAGATCAGGCATACCTGAGAATGGCGGAAACCCCGGTCTCAGAACGGGCCCGCGGACAGAATTTCATTTCCAACACCCCGTTCCTGAAGTTTTCACTGCAGTATTTGCAGGGACATTGGGAGGGCAATCCCGATTATAGAGGTGGAGCCGATACATCCGTCATGCTGGACGAAGTGTCAAAACACCTGGCAAAACAGGCTCCGTTTGAATGGGCAAGGACTTATCTCCTGCTTCAGAACACTCTGATGGAAAGTGTCAGGAACAATAATCCGGCACTGATGCAGAACGCCCTTACACAGTTGCGGCGACTTCGCTCCATGCAGACCATCTGGTATAACAGCCAGAAAATCCAATACTTCGAGGCGAATCTGAAAAATGACCGCCAGCAGGAGATTGCCGTTTTGGAATTATGCAAGACCGTTTTCTCCTCTCCGGACGATCTGCGCTATTTCACACTCAGGAGGAACGTATGGGAGTAAGCAATTCGGGGAGAAGTCTCTTCAAGCGGATGTTCTCCCGCGAGACTTTCAAGCATTTTCACAATACCGTAGTGCGCACTCTTTCTTTGAAGAAAACGGCTCAGGAAAGGCTGAGTCTTCGGCTTGAATTCAATCACAAGGTGTTGTACGAAGTCGCCGATCTTTCCGCTTCAGACACCATCACCATCGGGAGAAGCGCGGACTGTACATGGGTGATTCCCAAGGAAGACAATGTCGCCAGCGGGCATCATGCCGTGATTTTGATGCGCAAGGGGCGCCTGTGCCTGCGTGATACGGGGAGCCGTAACGGAATTTTCTACAAGGCACGGAAAATTCAGGAAAAAAACCTTGCCGCGGACGATCAGTTCGCCATCGGCAGCTGCACCCTTTATGTGGAGAAACTCAAAGCGTCCAATACCGCGCGACATGAGTTGGTGTATCTCAATACCGACAAAAAAGGGCAGTCGGTCAGGCTGGACTCTCCCAGGATGGTGGCGGGCTCCGCACCCAGTTGCGATCTCGTTATCGACGAACAGCTTGTTTCACAGCGTCATGTCGAATTCAACAGCAAGGCGGATGGCTGCTGGCTGCGCGACCTCGGCAGTAAAAACGGCACATTTGTAAACGGCACAAAACTCTCCTCCAGTACGGAGCGCCTGCTGGTCGACGATGATGTCATCAGTATTTCCTTCGTCGATTTCAAATTCGTGGACGGAAGCATTGAGCATTCCAAGATCAGAATATGGTCGAGCCTCGGCATTGTCGCGGCGACCATTTTCATCGTTTTGGCTCTGAACTGGTTCTGGATGGGTGTCAAATCATCTTCCGACACGTATTTGAACTATGCCAGGCGCGAGGCTGCCGCCGAACGTTTCGATCAAGCTCGTGAATTTCTGAAGGAATCGCGTTCGCGCCGAGGTTCGGAAGCGAATGAAATTGCTTATAACGAACTTGACCAGTCCATCACCGTATGGGAAAAGATTTTTGCCAACTGGGGAAAGGCGAAGTCGGCACTGAATTCCGGCAACTGGATTGAATCCTCTCACATCCTCGGGATGATTACCGATGCCGATCCCAATGTCTGGGGATGGAACGACACCACTGCGCCTGAAATGCGCAAAGAAGCGTTCACCGTTAAAAAATTGCTGGATGCGTATCTTCTGGCGGAAACTTCCATGCGCGACGACCGGAACCAGAAAAATCTCGCCGATTTGAAACAATCCGTAAAAGTCATCGGTGGGATTGAAAAACTCTTCTCGCAAAAGCCTCCCGTCTATTTGAAAAAACTTCTGGCGGACTCGGTGATCCTCTGCAAGCAGATCGAAGACAACCTGCTGTATTTGGAAAAACTGGAGGGCATTCTCGCAAGAATCGAGTCCGAATCGGACAATCTCGCCATGGTCCTGAGCGATTTGGATGATTTGAAGCAGCATGCCGAGCCGAACATCCGCATCCGAATCGAAAGCTGCATGGTTCCCCTGGCGATGCTGCAGAGGACCGGAAAACAGATCAAGCGTGCCATGATTGCGGTCCAGCAGCTGGAATTTGAAAAACTCGACTCGATCCGTCTGGATCTCCCGACATTGGAGCAATGCGTCGTCAACGCGAATATCGCCACGCTCAGGAAACAGCAGGAGCGGCAATTCGACATTATCCTTGCCGTCGCGGCCAATCTGCGTCCGCTGATCCGCAATTTGAACGAAGCAGGACTGGGCAAGGATACCTCCCTGCCGGAATGCGTATCAATATTTCAAAATCAGGATGTTATGAAGAAAGTATTTTCCTGTGATGCCTTTGAAAAGAAGATGCCTTCCCGTCTCAGGACGGAGCCTGCGGGGGAATACGACCGTGTTCTCGGGATCGAAGGATTCTTTGAATTCATCTATGCGCTTCCGGCCCCTTATGACCAATCGGTGTATTCGGAGTTCCAGTTCCGTCCTGAAATCGTCAAATTCAGGAATCTGCTCGGAGCGATTCAAACCTTCCGGACCTTCGCTGATCAGAAACACAACGACTGGCTGCATGCCGGCGCTTTCCAGCGTCTCTATGAAAGTACCGGAGAGGTGCTTGAATTCCGGAACAAACTGGCAGCAAAGTATTTCACTGCCGAGGATTCCAAGTCGTTGCGGGAATCTATCTTAAGCAAAGCCATCGCCATTTTCCTGATGGGCGGGGAAGTCAAGGAATCGGATATGGAATCCTTTGCCCGCGACTTCAAGAAAATGCGGCTTCCGCTGATTCAGCTGGGACGGGAATACAATACCGCCTCCGACGAACAGAAAATTGAAATCAGAGATTCCATTCTCCGCCAAGGCATCCCCGGAGATCCCGTGGTGCGCCGCATGTGGGGATTCAAGAAATATCCAAGGTGACAAGCAATGCCGTTTCTTCTGTTTCAGAAAAAATACTTCAATGCCGGGGCATATACCGATACGGGATTGGCCCGCAAGGAAAATCAGGACTCTTACACCTGCCAGCCTTCGGGGGGATTGTTCGTCGTCTCCGACGGCATGGGCGGCGGGGACGGCGGCGAACGGGCAAGTGCCATCGTTGTTCAGACCCTCTCGAAAGCTGTGCTTTCTCCTTTGAAAAATCTCTCTGCGATGGTGAAATTTTCCTATCAGGCAAACGCCGGAATTCAGAAATTTGCAGCGGAGAACAATATGCGCGGCATGGGCGCCACTATTGTCGGGATTGCTCTTTCTCCGTTTCAGCCGACTTTGGGAATGCTGTTTTCTGCCGGAGACAGCCGTTGTTATCGGCTGAGAAAAAAAGGATTGGAACAGCTCACCACGGATCATACCATTGCCTCCGCGATGGGAGTGGCAGAGGAGAAACTGGCAAAGCATCTGCAGGGCGTCCTGACCAACGTCGCAGGGTGCGGCCCGAAATTTTTTCTCGAGACCCAGGATCTGGAACTCATGGACAACGATCTTTATTTACTCTGTTCAGACGGTGTTTCCCGCCAGCTCCCTGAACTGGAGATAAAACAGATTCTAAGCACAGTCTCCGCACCGGAACAGAAGGCGAGGGACCTGATAGACGCTTCTCTGAAACACGGTGGAATCGACAATGCCACCGCCATTGTCATTGCCTTCGGGAAACTTCCGGAAATCACTCCCGACGTCAGCCGGGAAGAAGCTGATACTCCGGACCCCCCGGACGGAGAGGAGGACGACGATGTTACTCCGCCGACTGAATGACGTTATCCCGGCGCTTTGCCGTGGGTTTGAATCGCCGCAGACCGCCTTTGAGTCATATGCCGTTCAAATCAGCATGGAACTTGAATGGCTTCGGATTCATCCTGTGCAGATAGAATTCTCCGGCTTCTGTCCGCTGGATTTTTTTCTGCTGTTCCGCCCGGATCGGCGTGCTGCCGTTTTCAGCGGCCAGGTCGGCTTTTTGGACTGGCAATGGGCGGCGGCGGTCAGATTGACGGCATTGCTGGCGGATATTCGCCCATCTCTCAAAGCCGATGTATTTGACGCCGTGCTCAGAGACTGGTGGGAATGCAGCGTTCTGTTCCGGCAAGGTTCAGGCCTTCCGGAATTTGTCAGGAATGTTTTCTGTGGAAGAATGCCGCTTGATGAAAGACTGTTGAGAGAGCCGCCCGTGATTCACGGCGCGAAACTGAAGCGCTTCATCGCAAAGGGGAGTACGTCTCAGGTGTATCTGGCTGATTTCCGGGGGCGGCCCTGTGCCGTGAAAATTCCCGTTCCCGGAGGCGAATCCCGTTTCCGGAACGAACTTGAATGGCTGTGCCAAATGAAACACCCGAACCTTCCGGAAGTTTTCGCCAGTGATGTTGGCGATTCACCATACTGTGTAATGGAATGGTGTCATACAGGGGACGTGATCGGGAAACGGAGAAGGACAGCCGGTTTTTTCAGAGCGCTTGACTATTTGCATAGACGATTTATTTTGCATGGTGATATCCGGAAGTCGAATCTCGGACTGCGGGATGACGGGTCTCCCGTCCTGCTGGATTTCAGTCATGCCAAACTCATTTGCAATTGTTTCCCCGTAGAAGAAGCGGAAGCTGAATGCAGAAAATTGAAAAAACTTCTGGCATAAGGAGCGGATGAATATGAATGGGATTTCTTACCTGGCCATGTTTCTGGAACCGGTTAAACCCTGGCTTGACGACCCGCTTGTCAGCGAAATTATGATTAACGGGCCGGAAAATATTTATATTGAAAAAGGCGGCAGAGTTGTCAAAATCGAATCGAAATTTCCCAGCGAACCGGCGCTTCAAGCCGCTGCGAACAATATTGCGAAGTCAGTCGGCCGTGTTCTGAACGATGAATACCCCCGTCTTGATGCCCGCTTGCCGGACGGTTCCCGAGTTCATATTGTGATTCCGCCGCTTTCCCGTTGTGGAACGGTTGTTTCCATCCGGAAATTCCGGGCCGATTCCCTTTCTCCGGAAAGCCTGGTGAGCTGGCAGAGCATTTCACAGGAGATGCTGGACTATCTCAAACTTCTGGTGCAAAAGCGGATGAACATACTGATCTGCGGGGCGACATCGTCCGGGAAAACATCCATACTCAATGTGTTGAGTTCGTATATAGATCCGGCCGACCGCATTCTGACGATTGAAGATTCCTGCGAACTTCAACTCCGCCAGCCGCACCTTGTGCCGTTTGAAACCCGCCGTCCGGACAAGGACGGCAAAGGAGAAGTGACATTCCGCGATTTACTGCATTCGGCATTGCGTTTGCGTCCTGACCGCATCATCCTCGGAGAAATTCGCGGGGCCGAGGCATTGGATCTGCTTCAGGCGATGAATACAGGGCATTCCGGATCAATGTCCACGATTCACGCGAACAACGCATACGACAGTCTGCTGCGCCTGGAAACCTGCGTCATGTATGCCGGGTTTGACCTCCCGCTCAATGCGATCCGTAATCAGGTGGTTGCCGCCTTGAATTACATCGTTCATACCGGACGCCTGGAGGACGGCAGCCGCAAGGTGCTTGGAATCAGCAAAGTCCTTCCCCTGGATCACGGGGAATATCGCCTTGAGAGCGAATGGGAATGGAAGCAGACCGGAACGGACGAGTCCGGAAAATTCATCGGAGAATTCGTCAAAGTGCAAAAATAACAATACAGGAGTGAATACAGACATGAACAGGAAAATCTTATCGGCTGGAACAGCGGCATTGGTTTCCCTTCTTGCCGCTGGATGTGCGAATCATCTGGAAGACATCACCAAGGAGACCCCGGAAAATTCAAGAACCGTTCTGAGCAAGCAGTACATTTTGACGACGGACAAGGAAATTCCCGATTCCTCCTCATTCAAAGTAACTTTGGAACAGATGGAAAACATTAAGGTAGAGGTCTGGCAGGTTCGCAAGATTTCTTCTCTCTATACTCCGTATGAGGGATGGCGGGAGTCTTATGAATTCCTGACCGGTCTGGGGCTTTTCCCGTTTGCGATTATGTCTCATGTCATCAGCGTGTTTTCATTCGGCATGTTTCCGTTTGAATGGTCCGGCGAGGTCACAAAATATGCGTTTGACGGCATGAACCCCTTCATGAATTTTGAATCGGGAAGCCGTGTCGAGGAAATTCCCGCGAAAGTGGAACGGACGCTTGTGGATTCCTATACGGAAAGCAAACGGGAACCGCTCACCAACGAATGGCTGGTCATAAATCCCGGGAGTGATACCTTCTTGAGGGTTTGTACCGATCAGCTCGGCCAGGCGGAAATCATTCTGCTCTCCATTGATCTGGACAAGTCCAAAAGCATTGATGCCCGCCACCTTGATTTTTATTTGGAAAAGAACAACGTGAAATGCAAAAGCATTCCGATGAGCCGCCGTCTTTTGACACGCCTCTCCACAGCCCGGAAGGCCATGATGAAATATTATTCTGCGCCGAGCGGTGCCGAACTGGCGTCCTGCGTCAGGAAACTGGAAGAACTCTCATTTGAACATCTTGCGTTTCAACTGGAAGAAAATGAACTGAAAAAGCATCCCGATTTCCGTCCGTCATTTGAACAGGCGATCAAATAGCAGAAGACGAGGCCTGCTCCATGAATATTTCTCAAGAACAAGGCTCCATGCTGATGGAATATGTCATTGTTGTTCTGATTGTTCTGCTGGGAGGGTCTCTGGCAATGGGGGATGCCGGGACCACTCTAATCGAAATGGCAAGGGTTTCCGTTTCGGAAGAAAATCATTTCGGTTTGTTCGGTAATTACGCTGTGGACTGGTTCCGCCGTTTGATGTGGATGCTGGCGCAGCCTTTCCCTTGAGAGAAAGAGGCAATGGATGATGAGAAAGAGCCTGAACAAACTGCTCTTGTCTGTTGTTGTGATGCTTTCCGTGAATTGTCTGGCGGGAAGCGGCGGCGACGATTCAGGACGGACTCCGTCTTCCCGTAAGAATGCCAATACTGTAAACGGCCTTTTTTATCTGATCGACTATCAGACGCAAACTCCGGTCGTCCGCTGCAGAGTTCCAGGCGGATGGTTTGCCGGAGGGAAGGCAACATGGTCTCAAAATCCGGCGCAGCCTGTCACCTGGTATGTCTGGATCATGAGTCCTGAAAGCGAAATCAAAACCGCCGTTGCTTCTCCCTGCGTGATCGGCATGCCCGGGACAATCCGTCAAGTTCCGCTGCTTCATGATCCGCGCATTTTGGCGAACAACTTTCTGCCTGCGGTTCAAAAGGACTACAATCTTTCCGGAGTCGTGCTGATTGAGTCATGCTTCCGGGATGTCGGGGATGCGGAGAAAAACCAGCTGCTTGCCGCAAGACGGAGGCAGTCTGCGCAGAGGGGCATCCAATTAACAGGCTGTTTCCTGCGGGAGTTTTTTGCCCGTTATGAAGGGGAGGGCGGGGGAAAACGGCGGACTGTAATATTATCGATTCCAGTAATGGCGCTGGAAAGCAGAATTTCATTGAGTCAAGTTGTAACCGTCGAGTTTCTTTCCTTGTTTTCTTTTTGCTGCAGGAAGGGGGACGAACTGAAGGCGCAGACATGTCTTGAGGAAATGATAAAAAGTGTTCAGCCCAATCCGAATTTCATAGCATTGGTCAACCGGATTTCCAATCAGCGGACAGCAAGCTGGGTTTCTGCTCAGATTCAGATCCGGAATCAGCAGATGGAGGCTTATCAGAGAGCCGCGTCCTCTTCTTCCGACACACAGGAGAAGGTGGCTGATATGTGGTCTGAATACATCCGTGCTGTCGATTCCGTATCCAACCCGAACACCGGCGAAAAGATGTTTGTCGACCGCCGTTATGATCATGCATGGATCAACTCCGACAATGAGATCATCTATTGCAATTCCGGATTCAACACCTCAAATTCATCCACCGCGGTATTCGATCCCAACAGCAATGCACTTTTCAACAGCAGATCGTGGTCCCGGTTAAAGTAAGCGACGGCGCTTTTCTCTTCTTCTTTTTTCTCTCTCGCGCGCGAAGCATTTTATTTTTGTTTTTTCTGCATTTTCTCCTGCATTCTCACGTTTGATTGCAATTATTGAGTTTGATTCTGTCGCACATGCGGAAAAAAGCCGATCTCCGAACGCCTTTTGCCCTTGACAAAGAGAGGGACTCTCATTATTGTTCCTTCCCATGAGTTATGGAAGCTCTTTTCATGCCTGTCCGCAAGACGGAGGGGAAGAAAATCCGTCTGAAGCACTGTCGAAAAAGAAGAAATCCTTTTTTCAGCCCGCTCCGTACGGATCTGCCTGTCTTTTTTCCCTCCTGAGCGGCATGATGTGTCTTCTCTCCCGGGAAACAAATCATGCCGACTCCCCCCTCCCGTCCACTTTGTGCTCTGCGGACAGAAACAAAGGGAGCACAGAGACTTAAGAAACAAAGCAATCCATTCGCCCTGAAAAACAAGAAACCTGAAAAGACAACAGAACAACAGGGAAGAGACAGCTGTGAGCCGACTGTATTTGGAAAAGAAACGGATCCGCGGGAATAAACTCGGTGAGGGAAACCACTTTCCCGCGATGAGGAATGCGCTGGGGCAGAAATTTGAAAGCCGGGCCGGAGAGGATGACGGCCTTTTCATAGGTTACGGCATGCTTCCGAACATCATGCCGCATAGCATGCAGGACCAGTACAGCCGAGAGGAAGAGGACCTCTGTTTTGATTCGGCCGTTCTGGAAAACGGAAATCTGAAAGCTGTTTTTCTTCCCGGGCTCGGCGGCCGGCTCTGGTCTCTTCAGGACAAACGCACGGGGAGGGACCTGATTTATGAGAATCCAGTGTTCCGACCTGTCAATTTTGCGCTTCGGAACGCCTGGATAGCCGGGGGTGTCGAATGGAATATCGGCGGCCGTGGTCACGGAGCCTATACCCTGTCCCCGCTGTTCACAGCGGAACTGGAAGATGAAGACGGGACTCCGGTGCTCCGGATGTATGAATTCTGCCGGGAACGCGGTGTGACCTGGCAGATGGATTTTTTCCTTCCTGAGGGGTCTGAATTTCTTTTTGCGCGGATGAGGGTTGTCAATCCCCGGAAGGAAGTGGTTCCGATGTACTGGTGGTCGAACATTGCGGTGCGTGAGATCGGGCGCCAGCGCGTTGTGGCTCCTGCGGAGAGCACGTATTCCAATGCGTATGAGGATGAGAAGCATCATCCGCTGAGCAAATGGGATCTGCCGTTTGCGGAGGGGTTTGACTGCACCTTTCCGAAGAATCACGAGCTGCCGAAGGATCATTTTTTCAACATTCCGGACGGGCGGAGAAAATTTGAGGCTCTGATTTCGGAAGACGGTCTTGGACTTGTCCATGCGTCGACGCGTCGTCTTGCGGGACGCAAACTGTTTGTCTGGGGGCAGTCTCCGGGCGGACGCCACTGGCAGAGACGCCTGAGTTCTCCTTCCGCGCCGGATTATCTGGAAATTCAGGCCGGACTCTGCAAAACGCAGATGGAGTGCTGTCCGATGCCGCCCGAGAGCGCATGGGAGTGGCTGGAAGCGTACGGCTCTCTGACAACCCGGCCGGAAGAAATTTTCTCTTCCTGGGACTCCGCCGTACGGGAAGCGGAGAGTGCTCTGGAGGCGGTTCTGCCGGAAAGCCGTCTGGATTCGATGCTGCTCCGGACCCGGGAGACGTTTGCATTGAAAAAGGGCCGTCTGCTTTTCAGCGGTTCTGCCTGGGGAGCGCTGGAAAATCTCCGGCGTCTTCACGGGAACGAGCCTCCTCTTTCCGCGCATCTTGATTTCGGCGAACCCGGAGCGGAGCAGGAACCTTGGATCGGGCTCCTGAAATACGGATCTCTGCCGGAGACGGATCCGGAAACGGTTTTTCCATCCTATCAGATTCAGAAGGAATGGTTTGAACTTCTGAAGAAGTCTTCGGCCGGAACAGCAGGCTCTTTTCAGTGGAACACCTGGCTTCATCTGGGGCTCTGCCATTATTACAGGGAGGATTTCGAGCGAGCGGAGGAGTGTTTCCGGAATTCTCTGCATCTTGCTTCTTCACCGTTGGCTCTCTATGCGATGGCGAATCTCTGCCGTGCAACGGGCAGGAAGGAGTCCTCCGCCACGTTCTTCCGTGCGGTCCTGAGGAAACGCTTATACGACATTTCTCTGGCCAAAGAGTGTTTCCGCGGCATTCTTGAGGCGGGGAAAGCGGAAATGATTCTTGAATTGTTTCCGTTGCTTCCGGAGAAATCGCAGGCTGTTCCGATGCTCCGTCTTCTGTATGCGTCCGCGCTGGCGGAGACGGGGGACTGGCGTGCGGCGCAGACGATTCTGGAGGAGGCGGGGGGCTTGACGTCCCGGACATTCAGGAAGGGGAAACCACTTTTTCCGACCTCTACCGTTCGATCCGCTCTCTGGAAGCCCGGGAAAAAGGCCTGGATCTTGATCCTTCGGAAATCAGGATTCCTTTCCGCTTTGACTTGCGCATGAGCGCCGGGAAAAAGCCCGTCTGCAAGGATGCCTGCTGACAGGACAACGGAAAATCAGGAGAAGGGATTTCCCTTTCTCAATCAACAATTTCCAGGCTCCGTTTTTCTGCATGTGATTCTGTTTTTTTTGATCTTGCGGAGGAAAAACGTGGCTTGACAAGCCTGGAATCAGTCCTATATTAGAAAAAAATCTCCTGTTTTTTGTACAAGTATTCCAGCGTCATTACAATAAAATATTTTGCGCAGTCTTTTTTTCTGCGGAAAGGGGAAGGAATGATGACTTGGGAAAAACGGGTTTTTACATTGATTGAACTTCTGGTTGTGATAGCAGTCATCGCGATTCTTGCTTCGCTGCTGCTGCCCGCGCTGAAACAGGCAAGGGAGACGGCAAAACGAATTACCTGCTTGAGCAATCAGAAACAGCTTGGTATGGCAAATCACTCCTATTCATTGGATTGCGAATATTTTGTCCATCCGCGGATATATTATTCCAGCGCTTCAGCTGGCATCGTATACTGGTATCGGATTATGGGAGAATATCTGGGCTGGAAACCTTGTGATGCAGTCAGCACATTTCCTCTCTACCGTCCGGGAGGAAGAATGGAACCCAGGACCAGCCCTACTGTTTTCATGTGCCCCAAAGGAATATGGGGCGGGAGTGCGGATATGTTTTTTTATCTGACAACCGGCTATTACAGCAATCTTCCGGATATCCGCATGGATCAGGAGCCGACAAAAAACAATCGGGGCATCCGTGTTTCCATGGTTCGGAAAATTTCTGAAAAACTTTTTCTGCATGATGCCGGCTTTTGGAATTATTATCTCCCCGGAACAGGGAAAACGCCCGGTTGCACGACGAATCTGGAACATGCGTATGTTTCCTGCCGCAAGGAAGGCTTTTATAACGGGCGTCATTTCCGGACCATCAACGGGGTCTTTCTGGACGGACACGCGGAAAACATTGCCTCCGACACTGCATGGGCTCAGAAAAAAAATCCGTCAGGGATGTTTATTGCCTGGCAGTAGCCTCCTGCCGATTTTCCATAGAGAAGAGGATTTTTATTTTTCTTACGGGGCCCTTTTGTGAAAGATGGTGAGGAAAGACTGGAATCGCGGATGAAGTGGAAGAAGTCTGAACAAGAAACAAATGATTCAAATTGAATGGGGTGTGGCAGAAAAAATGAGATGCGGGAAATACTCTTTTACATTGATCGAACTTCTGGTGGTGATAGCGGTCATTGCGATTCTTGCCGCTCTGCTGCTGCCCGCGCTGAAACAGGCAAGGGAGACGGCAAAACGAATTACCTGCTTGAGCAATCAGAAACAGCTTGGTATGACAAATATATCCTATTCAAATGCTTATGAATATTACATTCCTCCTCGGATTCATTTTCCGAATGGCGGAAGGACCATTCACTGGTACAGAATTTTTGGCGAATACCTGGGCTGGACTCCCTGCGATCTGATCGGCTACTCTCCATTGTTTCGACCGGGGGGACGGGTATATCCGAGGACGAGTCCTTCGCTTTTCATGTGTCCCAATGGTGTATGGGGAGGAAATCAGGATCTTTTTTTCTATCAAACAACAGGCTATGATCTCACTCTTCCTGATATCCGGATGGATCTGGATGCCACCGCAACCAATCGGGGGATTCGTGTTTCCATGGTCAAAAAGACTTCTGACAAACTTTTTCTGCATGATGCCGGTTTTTACAACTACTACCTTCCCGGGACGGGAAAAACTCCCGGATGCACGACGAATCCGGAACATTCGTATGTGGCATGCCGCCTGAATGATTTCTACAACGGGCGCCATCTCCGGACCATCAATGGAGTTTTTTTCGACGGGCATGCGGAAAGCATTGCCTCTGATACCGCGTGGCATCACAAGAGTCTCGGGTCAAACAGTTCTGTAAGCATGTTCAACATCCTGAAGTAAAAAGGACGCCTCATTTTTCCCGCCGCTTCTCCTCGACGCGTTTTCACGAACTTCTCTTTTGCCCGGAGATGCTGCTAGAACTATCCTTTTCCCTTCTCCTTCAAGTCTCTGAAGCATGAAAACGGAAGAAAAAAAAGAAAAGTCCTTTTTCCCCCGCATCCCCGTGCGGGGCACAGAAGCCCCCTGGAACAGTCAAAAAGAAGAGACGCTTTGATTTGATATTTTCATTCGCCACTGTTATATTCCCCTCAATGTGAGTTCAGCAAGAACAGCTCGCCGGCGGAGAATACACCCGGGAAGGAAAGGAATACGACGAATGAAAAACAGCAGCATCATGCCGCCCGCCATGATTCTCTGCGGTGGGAAAGGCACCCGTCTGCGCGATGTGACCGAACTCCTGCCGAAGCCTATGGTGCCCATCGGCGACCGGCCGATTCTCTGGCATATCATGAAGGGATACGCGGCATTCGGAGTCAAACGCTTCATTCTCTGCCTCGGATACAAGCGGGAGGTCTTCATCGATTACTTTCTGCACATCCGGGCGCTTTCCGCCGATATCACCATCTGTCCGGGGAAGAAGGATTCCATCGTCTATCACGGTGCGACACCGGAAACGGACTGGGAAATCACTCTTGCCGATACCGGAATTGAGACCATGACCGGGGGCCGTGTCCGTATCGCGGGGAAATATCTTGAGGAGGACGAACATGATTTTTTCCTTACTTACGGGGATGCCGTCTCAGATGTGAATCTAAAAAAACTTCTTGATTTTCATCGGAAGGCGGGGAAACTCATGACGGTTTCGGCGGTACATCCGGAGGGGCGTTTCGGAGAAATGCGCGTACAGGAAGGCTCGGTCGTCGCCTTTGAAGAAAAACGGGCCCGTACGGACGGCTTCATCAACGGCGGATATATGGTCCTGAAAAAAGAATTTCTTTCCCGCTATCTGTCCGGGACGGAGGATTTCTATCTGGAAGCCCTTCCCATGCAGCGGGCTCTGCGCGATGGAGAAATCGCCGCCTGCTGCCATAACGGATTCTGGCAGTGCATGGACACCCCCAGGGAACATGAACTTCTCAACCGCATGTGGGCGGAAGGAAATGTCCCCTGGACGAAATACTGGGATAAACAGCCTGGCGGAATGAACTGAGAGAGAAGGACGGCCATATCGATGTTTTGCGGGATCTATCGGAACAGACGTGTTCTTGTCACCGGGCATAGCGGCTTCAAAGGGAGCTGGCTTTCCCTCTGGCTTCTGCGCATGGGCGCGGAGATCTGCGGCGTGGCGCTGCCCATGAAAACGCGTCACTGCCATTTTTCGCTCCTCGGACTGGGAAAAAGAAAAAATATGAGATCGGAATACGCCGATATCCGCTGCCCGGAAACATTGGAGAGAATTGTTTCGGATTTCCGCCCTGAAATCGTGTTTCATCTGGCGGCCCAGCCGCTGGTGCGTCTTTCCTGCGAGGAGCCGGTTGAGACGTTTGAAACCAATGTCATGGGCACGATCCATCTCCTGGAGGCCTGCCGCAGAACGGATTCCGTCCGTGCCGTTGTGGCGGTCACCTCCGACAAGTGTTATGAAAATTCCGGTTCCGGCCGTCCCTTCCGGGAAGCTGATCCCATGGGCGGGTATGATCCTTACAGCGCTTCAAAGGGCTGTGCGGAACTGGCCGTTTCCTGCTGGCGGCGTTCTTTTTTTCATTCCTCCCGGGGAGGAGGAGGAGAGGAGGAGCGTCCGGGGGGCTCGAAGGAGAAACGGGCCTCCGGCGACCGTTCAGGACTGCTTCTGGCAAGTGCCCGCGCGGGAAATGTCATCGGGGGAGGGGACTGGGCGGAAAACCGTCTTGTTCCGGATCTGATGAAGGCGGCGGAGGATGGGAAGACTGTCACCCTCCGGAATCCCTCTGCGGTGCGTCCTTGGCAGCATGTGCTGGAGCCTCTGAGCGGATATCTCCAGCTTGGCAGCCTGCTGTGGCGGGGGCATTCGGAATTTGCAGAAGGATGGAATTTCGGACCCTCTCCGGACGAATTCGTCACGGTTCGTTCGGCGGCGGAACAGTTTGCCGGGATCTGGGACCGTGTGCGTTTCCGGATGGAGCCGGATCCCGATGCACCGCATGAAGCGCCGCTTCTGCGTCTGGACTGCAGCAAGGCCGCAGAACGTCTCGGCTGGCACGGGGTGTGGGACTCCGCGGAAGCCTTCCGGAAGACCGCCGAATGGTACCGCGCCTTCCTCTCCGAGGGAACGCTGAACACGGAGTGGGATCTGGATGAGTATCTGCTCCGGGCGGAAGAAAGGAAACTCGAATGGATAAAATAAAAAAGGCCGTGGAAATCCGGAAGGAAATCCTGGAAAAGACAAAACAATATTACTCGCTGATGCATGCGGAAGAGCAGAAGCCTTTCCACCCCGGAACGGATCCTGTTCACTATGCCGGGCGTGTATTCGATGAACATGAACTCTGCTCCCTGGTGGATTCCTCTCTTGATTTCTGGCTCACATACGGACGCTATTCGCGTGAATTTGAAGAACGTTTTTCCGAATACCTGGGCGTGCGCTTCACGCTTCTGGTGAATTCCGGTTCCTCGGCGAATCTCCTTGCCTTCATGAGTCTGACTTCCCCTCTGCTGGGGGAGCGGAAAATCTCCCGCGGAGACGAGGTCATTACCGTGGCCGCCGGTTTTCCCACCACGGTTGCGCCGATCGTTCAGTACGGAGCAATTCCGGTGTTCGTGGATGTGGATTCCCGTACGGCCAATCTGGATCCGGCTCTGCTGGAAAACGCCCTTTCGGAAAGAACGCGTGCGGTCATGATTGCTCACACTCTCGGGAATCCCTTTGATCTCCGCCGCATCCGGAGTTTCTGCGACCGGCACGGACTCTGGCTTGTCGAAGACAACTGCGATGCGCTCGGTTCCCGTTACGACAACCGTTTCACCGGGACCTGGGGCGATCTGGCGACTTCCAGTTTTTATCCTCCTCATCACATGACCACCGGCGAAGGGGGAGCGGTCTACACGAATGATCCTCTTCTGAAAAAAATCGCCCTCTCCCTCCGCGACTGGGGGCGGGACTGCTGGTGCGATTCCGGAAAAGACGGCACCTGCGGACACCGCTTCACCCGTCAGTACGGCAGACTTCCCCCTGGATACGATCACAAATACGTCTACAGTCATTTCGGTTACAATCTCAAGGCGACGGACATGCAGGCTGCGGTCGGCTGCGCCCAGCTGGACAAGCTTCCGTTTTTCACCGAACGGCGGAAGGAACATTTCCGGCATCTTTCAAGCGCACTCCGGGATCTGCCGCAGTTCCAGCTGATGGAGAGCTATCCGGAAAGCGATCCCTCCTGGTTCGGTTTTCTGATAACCGTCCTTCCCGGCGCCGGTTTCGCCCGGAACGACCTGACCCGTTATCTGGAATCGAAAAAAATCCAGACACGGAATCTGTTTGCGGGAAATCTGATCAAGCACCCCTGTTTTGAGTCTCTGAGGGAGGGCCTGGACTACCGGATTTCCGGAACCCTCCAGAACACCGACCGCATCATGAACGACGCCTTCTGGATCGGACTCTATCCCGGAATGACTCCGGAAAAACTCGATTACATGGCCGATGCCATCCTTTCCTTCACGCAAAATAAACGGAACGCTTCCACCACCCTTTGAAAAAAACGAAACCCGGACCCCGTAAAACGACCGGACCACAAAACGATTGAAAAAATGAAAACCATTTCCATTGTTTCAGGCTGCTACAACGAAGAGGAGAATCTGGAAGAACTCTATCAACGCTGCCTCGCCGTCCTGCAGAAATTCCCCGGATATGATTACGAATTCATCCTGGAGGACAACTGCTCCACCGACGGCACCCGCAGCGTTCTGCGGAAACTCGCGGCGGCAGACCCGAAATTCAAGGTGATCCTGAATGCCGCCAATTACGGGCACATCCGTTCTCCGTTCAACGCGCTTCTGAATGCCTCTGGAGACGCGGCGGTATGGATGTGTTCGGATCTTCAGGAGCCGCCGGAAGTGATTGAGGAATTCATCCGGAAATGGGAGGAAGGGTATCGAGTGGTGGTGGGGGTCCGGAGCGGGACGCATGCGTCGCTGCTGATGGAGTGTTCCCGGAAATGCTATTATGCTTCGCTTTCCTTTTTTGCGCCGGGGGAGACGGTGATACCGAAATTCACCGGCTTCGGGCTCTACGACCGGGTGTTTCTCGACGCGCTCAAACGTTTTCATGAACCTTATCCTTATTTCCGCGGTCTCGTCGGGGAAATCGGATTCCGCCGTGCGGAGGTTCCGTTTGTGCAGGAGCGCCGGAAACACGGACGCACGAAAAATAATTTTTTCACCCTTTACGATATGGCGATGACGGGCTTTGTCAATCATACCAAACTGCCTCTGCGCCTGGCCGGATTTACGGGTTTCCTGCTCGCGATTTTCAGTTTTCTGACGGCGTTTGCATATCTGATTTACAAGCTTCTCTTCTGGGACACCTTCAATCTGGGGCTTGCTCCGCTTGTCACGGGGCTGTTCTTCTTTTCCGCGGTTCAGCTGATTTTCATCGGGATCATCGGGGAATATCTGGGCGCGGTATGGACCCAGGTGCGGAACCGCCCCCTTGTCATCGAGGAGGAAAGGATCAATTTCGACACACGGGGGAGAGACTCGAAATCATGAAGATGTCGGGGCGTGAATCTGAAAAAGAGGTCTTCTTCGTCAGTTGGATGAACACCGGACAGGCAGCCGACTCGGGAGATGAAAAGACGCCATGCTGATTGACAGACGACTGAAAATTTTTCATACAGCCGCCGTCATCGGCAATTTTACTCGTGCCGCAGCGATTTTAGGGATGACTCAGCCGAATGTCACCGGCCAGATCCGGAGTCTGGAAAAGGATCTGGGGACGGAGCTGTTCATTCGGGACGGCCGTCAACTGCGTCTGACGCCTGCGGGAAGACTTCTCCGGCGCGAAGCGGAGGAACTGCTGGCGTTTGACGAAAACATCGTCAGAGAAGTACGCGATTCCGCACGCAGTGTCCGTGCTCTCCGTCTGGGGGCGACCATGACCTGCGGCGGCTATGTCCTTCCGGGTCTGATGGGCGAATATCTGTCCCATACGGGGAATCGAGTCCGTTTTTCACTCCATATTGCGAACACGGAGGAAATTGAGGATTCTCTGAAACACCACGCCTACGACCTGGCGCTGGTGGAAGGACCCTTTGACGGCGAGTTCTTTTTTTCGAGAGAACTGCTTCGGGATGAACTGGTCATAGCGGGTCATCCCTCTCTTCCGTTCTGGGGGGAAGCCGGAATTCTGCCGCTGAGCGAACTGCTGGGATCGGGAGTTCGCTTTCTCCTCCGTGAGCCGGGGTCCGGGACGCGTTTCTACTTTGACCGTTTCTGCACGGAGCATCGGATTTTCCCGGATCCGGAAAAAACGGACATCCAGGAAATCGGCGGTTTCGACGCCATTAAAAACATGCTGGAAAAGGGATATGGCGTATCCGTGATCTCTCGCCTGGCGATCGGGCGGGAACTGGCGGAGGGGCGTCTGCGCTGCGCCGTTCCGTCGGAGGGGCGCATGGAACGGCCTCTGAACTTCATCTATCCGGAAAGCGATTCCCGTTTATTTGCGGAAAAATTCATTGAGTTTTGCGTTTCCCGTGTCCGGCGGGGTGGAAAAGACAGCCCCGTCTCTTGAAATTTCCGGAAAAGAACGGATATTACACGAAATTTAGACGGAAATACAAAGAAAAAAACGATGGGAGAATCCTGATGACATTCATGGAAAAACTTTCCCGTGCCTGGGAAGAGAACGATTCACTTGTCTGTGTGGGGCTGGATCCGGATCTCGGCAGAATCCCCGCTCATCTCCGGGGATGCGCTCATCCTCTGTTTGAATTCAACCGCGGAATTGTGGATGCGACACTGCCGCATGCCTGCGCATACAAGCCGCAGGCCGCATATTACGCCGGACTTTCCGCAGATGAGGACCTGCGCCTGACCATTGAATACATTCATGAAAAATGTCCGTGGATCCCCGTGATCCTGGATGCCAAACGCGCAGATATCGGAAGCACGAGCCAGATGTATGCAAAAGAGGCGTTTGAACGTTATCAGGCCGATGGCGTGACCGTGAACCCGTATATGGGAATGGATGCGCTCAAACCCTTCCTCGACCATGCGGACAAAGGCGTCATCGTGCTTTGCAGGACATCGAATCCCGGGGCGAAGGAGATTCAGGAACTCCGGGTGAACGGAGGGGAAGAGCTGTATAAACATGTGGCACGTCTGGTTTCCGGACCGTGGAATGTTCACGGGAACACCATGCTTGTGGCGGGAGCGACTTTCCCGGAAGAACTCGGTGAGATCCGGCGGATTGTCGGAGACACTCCGCTTCTGGTTCCCGGAATCGGCGCCCAGGGAGGGGATCTGGAGGCGGTTTTGAGAAACGGTCTGACTCCCTCCCGGACGGGACTTGTCATCAACTCCTCCCGCGGAATCATCTACGCCTCCGCAGGTACGGACTATGCCGAAGCCGCCGGAAAGGCCGCACTTGAACTGAAAAACGCCATCAATGCCTTCCGCCGCTGAGCCGCTGCGGAAATGAGAACGAAAGTGGAGGAGAACCATTCCCAATGCCTGAAATTTTGCTGAATGTGTTTTATGGAGTTCTGGGGGGATTTCTTTTGTATTACGGCGCGGAATTTCTGCTGAAAGGCGGAGTGCGCATCGCGGAAGGAATGGGAGTGCCTCCGCTGATTATCGGATTGACTCTGGTGTCATTTGCCACGAGCGCGCCCGAGCTGGTGGTCAGTGTGGAGGCTTCTCTGGAAGGAAGCGGAGACATCAGCGCGGGGAACATCATCGGATCCAACATCTGCAACATCGCCCTGATCCTGGGGCTTTGCGCGATGATTACACCGTTGAAGGTCGATGCCAAACTGGTGCGTTTTGATACCCCTCTGATGATTCTGGTCACACTGGTTTTTTCCGGAGTTTATTTCTTCTGCGGGGGGATCGGACGCGTGGCGGGAGCGTGCTTTTTCCTGGGGCTGCTGACCTATACCTTTTACAGCATCTGGCGCGCCAGAAGGGATCCGGAAGCGCTTCAGGAAGCGGAATCGGCCGTTGCAGGAGAAGAAGACAAGGAGAAGAAAGGTCGTCCCATTTCAATTCCCGTGGCGATTCTGTTTGTCGCGGGTGGACTGGCGGCTTTGATTTTCGGGGCAAAAGTGTTTCTGATGTGTGCGGTCTTTTTTGCCCGTCTGCTGGAAGTGAGTGAGGCGGTGATTGGACTGACCATTGTTGCGGTGGGGACGAGTCTGCCGGAACTGTCGACCTCTGTTGTGGCGGCGCTCAAGAATCAGAAGGATATTGCCATCGGGAACGTGGTCGGGTCCAATATCTTCAATATTCTCGGCATCATGGGGATTGCTCCGCTTCTGCGTCCGATTCGAAATGTGGGGATTCATCCTGTGGACCTGGGAATGCTGCTCTTCTGTTCCATTCTGCTTCTGCCCGTCATGCGGACCGGATTTGTGATCAGCCGGATCGAAGGGGCGTTCTTCTTCCTGATTTACTGCGCCTATACGTGCTGGCTTGTGGCTCAGGCAGGAGTCTTCTGACAGAAAAAATGGAAAACGGCAACAGGGAAAACTGCTGCTCTGTTTTTTTGGGGGGGGGGAAAGAGCTGTGTCCGGATCTGTCAGATGCGGTCTGTGACGTCTTCTCCTGCCGGGGGAGGGCGGGGAGAGCCGTATTCTGCGTGAGGGGCGTATTTCGAAGTGTGTGGGGGGAGTCCCGGGAGGAATGCTTTTTTGCTGTCGTCTGCGAAGGGAAAATGATCTGCGGGAAGAAGAGCGGGCAGTTTTCCCGGAAGGGAAGGAACGGTTTTTTCCCCTTCTTTTTTCTTTTTCAGGGCTTCTTTTTCTGTTCAGAATGTTCCGGATGTCCGGGAAGTCCGGAAGATGCAGTGGCGGCAGGGGGATGCCCATCTGCATTCTTCTGATGTTGCACGGAAGCCTGATTTTCGGCATGATGCATCCCGGAATGTTTTTTGGAACGGGCGTGACCGGACTGTCCGGAACGCTTTCTTTTTTTCGACTCGCGCTTTTTTTCATGTGCGAACATCTGGAATGCGTTCCAGGAATTGTGCCAGAGGACGTAGCAGATCGGGCCCATGGCGACAAGCGGATTGGCATAGGTGAGAGCCAGATAGAGCGTGAGAGTTGTATTTTTCTGTCCGAGCATCTGACTGCATTCGCGTTTCCAGCGTTTTGGCCCGATGAGATATCCCGTTGTGAAACTGATTGCGCAAAGGAAGAGGGAAATACCTGCGATTTCCAGGATGAGCAACGGGGATTCATCCGGATTTTCAATGAAATGCGTCCGTGCCACGGCGGCGATCACGAATAGAGTGAAGGACCAGAGAGAGAAGGAGAAATTACCCAATTTAGCCGGCCATTCCCTTGCCCGCGGATAAAAAAGCCTCAGCAGCACCGCTGCCACAATCGGCAGCCCCATGACCAGAAACAGACTTTGTGCCACCTTCCCCGCAAATGCGAATGTGTACTGTCCCGTGACCATCGGAATCAGAGCGAAGAGAGAAAGGGACACAAAGAAGTTCGTAATGACAAAACCTGTCAGCACATACGCGACTCTTCCGTTCAGGAAGGCCATCACCACCGGCGCCGCATTCGCCGTAGGCGTGATCCCGACAAAAAACGCCGCCAGCGCCAGCTGATCATATTCCGGCCCCATCGCATGGAAAATCCAGTAGGGAAGAACCCCGATCAGCAGATTTGCCGCCAGTACACGCCAGTGAAAGGCCTTCGGCTTCAATTGCTTGAAGCGGATCTGAAGACAGGCGAGGAAAAGCATGACAATCAAGGCCCAGCGGATGGTCCACTGCAGTTGTGCGGCCTGAGGAAGAAGAAAACCGGTGGCGAAAGGGATAAAGATCATCGCCGGACGAATCAGTGACCGAGATTTCATCATTTTTTCATAAATCCATCCCATTTGTGAAAACGGGTGCATACAATAGCCTCGAATCATTTTTTTTTCAAGTATCGGGAAAAACTGGTTTTTCCCCTATGAACGGATCTCAGGGGAGAGAAGGCTCGTGCCCGGGCGAAAAAATGCCGTCTTTCTTTTTTACCTCCGTCACCCCGGCCCACAAGCCGCTTCCGGAAGGAAATCCAGGGCGCTTTTCAGCAAAAAGGACTTGTAAAACACCGGGATCCGGGATAGAGTATTTTCTATGGCGCGATATCAGCGGAGGAGTCTTCCCCTTGAACTGTGATGAAGACTGTGATGCAGGATTGTGCCGTTTTTTTTACGAATATGTTTTATTTATTGAAAAGAAAGAACAGAAATACAGGAAAAGAAAGGCCAGAAATGTCGGACTATTTCGTAAATCAGATTGAACTTCCGGAAAACGGTGTTTTCATCGGATCCGGAGTGTATCCGCACCGAGGCGCCAACATTCATTGCGGCGGACGTTGTTTCAGCTACTGGTGCTCTCCGGACGCACCGGGGCATGATGTGATTGTGAAACTCTGTCAGGAGGAAAATCAGGGGAATCTTCTTCAGTTCTGGGCGAGCGGGGAGGATCTCTGGAAACTGATGCAGGAAGCGACGGATGCCGGATTGTATTCCATTGCTTTTTACGCGTATGCAGACGAGGAAATTTCCCGGAAATTCAAAACTCTCGGGAAATTCTATTTGGGCTATGACTTCGGGGAACGCTTTTCCATGGGGCTCTACAGCGGTTCGACAAGCGTCGACCGCGAGCTGACGCCGGAGGAAGCGAAGAAAGCGAGTCTGGAAGACGCCGCCGCGATTTTCATGAAGAAGGTGAAGGACTGGGTCGATTCCCGTCATGCCGCGGACTGGGGCCTGGTGATGGCGACCAGCGCAAACTTTTATATCGATTATGAAGTGGCGGCGGGAACGGATGTCCCCTGCACCGAGGACTTCCCCTTCGGGAATCTCACGACCGCATCCGCGCTGAACCGCGGTTTGTACCGCTCCTTCCATCTTCCCATCTGGGGGTCGCATCTTGCCCATGAATGGTATTCCTATCTTCCGCATGCGAATCCGCACAAGATGGAGACGCTGAAAACCGCCATGTATCTGAAATACATGACGGGCGCGAAGATGATTATCAATGAGAGCGGCAACTGGGCTCTTCAGTCCTCCCTTTGTGAAGACTCCCCCATGCAGACCATGCCGCGTGCAACGGATAAACTCAGTACCAAGGTGCCTGAAGAGGATAAACCGCGCCTGCTGAAGGAAGCCGAGAAACTCTTCGTCAATATCGGGCACCGTTCCCCTGTCGCGACCGAATACCGCAGAATCATTTCCGATTTCTACGATTATACCAAGGCGCATCCCGCTCCCGCGGGACAGCCGGAAGCGACAATCGCCATAGCAAAAGGCAATCTGGATCTTTCCTCCGGAAGCGCTCCCGCATACAACGGCGCCATCGCTGCCGCCTACAATATTGCCCAATACAATCCGAACTGGGTGCCGGGTGCGCCAGAAGCGGGATTCACCATCTTGGAAAACGTTCTTTTCCCGCGTCCGAAGATGTTCCTGCCGAACAAGAATTTGCATTTCGGAGCAACTCCGTACGGTCAGGCGGACATCGTCAGTTTCGTGAACGATCAGGTGACTTCGGATTTCCTGATCCGGAATTACAAGGTCCTGATTTTCTCCGGATGGAACACCTGTTCGGACAAGCAGTACCGTGTCCTGACCGAGTATGTGAAAGCAGGCGGGAAACTCTGCCTTGCCATTCCGCATCTTTCCACGGACAAGAGACGCCGTCACGATTCCTTTGAACTGGAGGATCTGGTCAATCACGGAGACTTCAGCGAACTTTGCGGACTCAAGGTGAAGGGCAAGGGATCCCGCTTCTACTGGGCGACCGGACCTTCCCGCAAGGTAAATGACATGGGGCTGAAACTCGCCCGCCGTCTCGGCATCATTGCCGCTCCTCTCGGTGAGCTGGAATACACCAATCCGGAGGACTGCTATGAAGTCCTGAGCGTCGATGATGAAGACATGCGTCCGGTGATTCTCCGCTGCCGCAGCGGGAAGGGCGAGGTCTACTTCGTGAACACCTGGTGTTATCCCGGCGCTCTCAACCTCAACAATGGAGCGGGCGCATTCGACGATGACCGCGGACTGATGGACTATCTCTATGAATATGTCGCTCTCCAGGGCCGCGGACATGCCTGGATTACAGGCCCCGACTTTGAAAAGCCCGATGAGGACTGCAGATGGATCATTTTCTCCTACTTCCCCGATGGAGGAAAAGTCTGCTTCCTGAATCTGGATTATGATCATCCGCGTCAGTGCGTGCTGCATTATTTCGGCGACAAGAAGTTCATCACTCTCCAGCCGGGTGAATTCATGCAGTTGGATGCTCCGGTCCTCTATCCGCACGAAAAATACAACGAGCGTTGAACTCAAGGCTTGCTTCACCTCGTGTGAATGACGCCTGGGCGTGTCTCCCGGAAAGGGGAAATGCTTCTCCCGTCTTTTCCCGGCGGGGGGAGTCTTCCCCGTCATGCTGAAAGGAAGGGGGACACGCCTGATTTTTCTCTTCCGGACCTTTTTTCCCTTTTGTTTCTTCCTTCCTCTCTCTTTTCCCCTTAAATTTTCCTCCGGGATTTTTCCTCCTCCCGGAAGAGGGGAGGGAAAAAAGGATTTTCATACTTGGAATAAAATCAGGTGAAAAAACTCAGAAAATGTTTCTCCAGAGGAACTGTGAAGAAAAAGAGTGCCGGGAAGAAGCAAAGCTTCTGCTGCTGCAGGGCAGGGCGCCTCAGAGCGCGGCGGAGGATCGAGGGAGACAATGTGTCCTGTTCCCGGAAACTTTCCTTGAAAGGGGAAAGAGAAACCATCTCCGGGATTAGAATCTGTGCGGAGGATTCTCTGCATGGATCCTCCGCCATCCCCATCCGGATTCCGCGGGAATAGAGAATGCTGACGGGCTGATCCGATACAATGTTTCCGTCCGCCGATGCGGCTTCTGCAGAGGGCGGATTTGCAATTTTCGCCACTTCTTCTTATAGAGGGAAAAATCTGCATTGGAAGGGAGCTTTCTCTCTTTTTTGTCTTCCGGAATTTTCTGAGACCTTTTGAGTGCAGATTCTTCCTCCCTGACCAGGGCGCGGAATTCCGACAAGATTCCGATCATTTTTTTTGATCTCATCCGCTGTTGGAAGGAAAAGGAACAGTGCTCTTTTGAATTTTGCATGAACTGATATCTTTCTATTTTTTTGAGTCTTTTTTGGTCGTGATAGTAGAGAATCCAGAATATTTACTGCCTTTTCCGCTTGAATTCAGGTGAATTTTTCCTATCTGTTAGAATCTGTTCACACTATTGCATCTATAATCATGGCAAATAAAATAAATCCCGAGAAGATAATATCCAGCTTGTCATAGCGCGTAAAAATTTTACGAAAGCGCTTGATTCGCAAGAAAAAGCGTTCGACCGTGTTTCT
>CASEFP010000229.1 GCA_949287225.1 uncultured Lentisphaeria bacterium | reverse complement strand
TAACCTCCTGTTTCTATGTGGAGTTCGGCTGGTGAACCTAACTCTAAAATAGGATAGGAGGTTCTTATTTGCAACTTGAATCTGAAGTTCTTTTCAACATACCGGCAGAGCCGGTAGTTTTATTGTCCTGAAGGGGACAATAAAGGACACGAACTTTTTTAATGAAAAAGCTCGTGTCCACCCGATACTTCCTGATGTTACATGCTGTCCCGGCAGCTCTTGAAGAAGTGCTTCCCGTCCGTAAGCCCCCAGAAATGCCGCCGGGGAGATTTCGCTCTTGGCGGCCAGCTTGCGAAACGGATACACAGCCGCGTTACTTTTCCGCTTTTTTCCGATTGAACTTTTTGGCAAGCTCAATGATCTCCATGAGCTTCTGCCTCTGGACATCCGGCGCGAGGTCGGCAAACGCATCAAGCAGAATCTTCTCGTCGGAAGTGAGCTCCAGCGGCTTCTTATGGGTGTCGCTTTTTTTCTTCGGCAGATAGTTCTTGATCAGCGGATGGATCTTCTTCCAGGTATCCTCCTTGATGGAGTCCGTCTCGCGCCGGAGATACTTCGAGATCGTGTTCCCGCTGACATTTGCGAATTTCGCGAAGTCGGAAACCGATTCAAATCCCTCCTCAATGCATCCCTGGAGCGCCTTGACAATTTCATCGGTCAGTTTCATGATGGAATCCTCTCCCTTTTTCAGTCCTCATCGCGGCTCGGGCCGAAATTGTTTCTGATGTAGCTGCACGCGTCCTCAAGGGACGGCAGGATCTTTGTTGCAAACTTCACAATCCACGGACTGCAGTTCTCGAAGGTGAACGGAGAAAACGCGACGACGAATTTCCCCTTGCAGTATGCCGCGTAGAACACCTCCATGGAGGTGCCGATCGAAGGCTTGTTGTAGTTGACCAGAATGATATCGGCGTCACGGACGTCCTGAAGATCGAATTCGACGATTTCATTGGCGCTGTCCACCTGCCGGTCGACGAACTGGCGCCGCATCGGGTCAAGCAGCCGGAAGTCGGAAGCAAGGAGCTTTTTGGCCTCCGCGCGCCACGCACGCGCCGCGCCGTGGAACTCATCCATGATCGGCCCGCTCAGATAGATCGTTTTTTTCCGGATATCCATAGAACGCCTCACTTCTTTTTCGCCTTGCTGCGGCGGGGTGTTTCACAGATACAATTTCCGGCTGCAGCAGGCTCCTCCATCTCGACTTTGACAGGCTTGACATGCCAGATCTTTGTCGCATAGTCCTGAATGGAGCGGTCGCTGGAGAACATGCCCATGTTGGCAATGTTGATCAGGCAGCGGCGGTTCCACTCCTCGGGAGTGCGGTAGAGTTCGGATACGGATTTCTGCACTTCACAGTAGGATTCGAAATCGGCCGCGGTCATGTAGGTGTCATAATGAAACGAGTCGAGAATCGGCTTGAAGATTCCGTGTTCGCCGGGCGAGAAGAAGTCCGACTCGATCAGACCGATCACGCGGCGGAGTCTTTCGCTCCGGTTGATGTAGTCATAGGGATTGTAGCCGGAATTGCGGAGATTCCGGACCTCGTCCACATTCATGCCGAAGATAAAGATGTTGTCCTTGCCGACCGCATCGTGGATTTCGACGTTCGCGCCGTCCATCGTGCCTATCGTCAGAGCGCCGTTGAGCGCAAACTTCATATTGCTTGTGCCGGACGCCTCGGTTCCGGCAAGGGAGATCTGCTCGGAAAGGTCCGCTGCGGGAATGATCTTCTCCGCGAGCGAAACGCGGTAGTTCGGAATGAAAATAACCTTGAGGCGGTCCGCCACATCCGGATCGCTGTTGATGACCTCGCCCACCGCGTTGATGAATTTAATGATCAGCTTCGCCATGTAATATCCGGGGGCGGCCTTCGCGCCGAAAAGAATCGTGCGCGGCACGATGTCCAGAGAGGGATTGTCCTTGAGCGCCAGATAAAGCGAGACCGCATGGAGCGCGTTCAGGAGCTGGCGCTTGTATTCATGAAGACGCTTGACCTGAACGTCGAAGATCGAATCGATGTTGACCTTCACGCCGCAGACATCCTGCAGATACGCGGCGAGAAGCTCCTTGTTGGTGCGCTTCACCGCGGCAAGTTCCGCGAGGAATCCGGAATCGTGCGCAAACGCCTCCAGCTGTTTGAGCTCGTCGAGATTCTTCACCCAGGAGCCGCCGATGCGCGACGTAATGAGGGCGGCCAGCGGCTTGTTCGCCTTCTTCAGCCAGCGGCGCGGCGTGATTCCGTTCGTGACGTTGACGAACTTGTCCGGGAAGAAGTCGTTGAAATCTTTGAAGAGGCCGTGCTTGAGCAGCTCCGTGTGCAGCGCGGCCACACCGTTGACCTTTTTGCTGGCGGCGACGCACATGTAGGCCATCCGGACCATCTTTTCGGGGGTTTCCTGAATGAGAGACATCCGGGAGAGCCGGTCGTTGTCCCCGATGTAGCGCGTGGAAACCTGCCGCAGGAAACGGAAATTGATCTCGTAGATGATCTCAAGATGGCGCGGCAGAAGTTTGCCAAGCAGATCGACCGGCCATTTTTCGAGCGCCTCGCTCATGAGCGTATGATTCGTGTAGTTGAACGTATCTGAGCAGATGCGCCACGCCTCATCCCACTCGAAATTTTCAATGTCGATCAGAAGGCGCATGAGTTCGGGGATCGCCAGTGCCGGATGCGTGTCGTTCAGCTGAATCGTGGCGTATTTCGCAAACTCATGAATGTCGATGCCGTTCATGTGCAGGCGCGCCATGATGTCCTGAAGCGAGGCGGAGACGAGGAAATACTGCTGTTTGAGCCGGAGTTCCTTGCCCTCGTAGTTGTTGTCGTTCGGATAGAGGACGCGCGTGATGTTCTGGGACATCGCACCCTCAAGGTTCGCGCTGATGTAGTCGCCCTGGTTGAACTTGGAAAGATTGAAGCCGTACTGGGACTCGGCGGACCAGAGGCGCAGCGTGTTGACCGTATTGGTTTCATAGCCGGGGATCGGCGTATCGTAGGGCATCGCCAGAACCTCCTGTGTGTCGATCCAGCGCCGCCGATCCTTGTTCCGGGCGTTCGGATAGGGTTCGACCCGTCCGCCGAACTGAATGGAGCGCGCAAGCTCCGGACGGCGGATCTCCCAGGGATTTCCGCGGCTGAGCCAGTTGTCAGGCTCCTCGACCTGATAGCCGTTCTGGATGATCTGGCGGAAGATCCCGTAATCGTAACGGATCCCGTAGCCGCCGGCGGGCAGTTCCATCGTCGCCATCGAGTCGAGGAAGCAGGCGGCGAGGCGTCCGAGGCCGCCGTTGCCAAGACCGGCGTCGACCTCCTCGTCGCGGAGGAGTTCGAGCTTCAGCCCGAGTTCTTTGAGTGCTTCACGCGCCGCATCGTAAACGCCGAGATTGATCATCGCGTTGCCGAGCGTGCGGCCCATGAGAAACTCCAGCGAGATATAGTAGACCGTGCGCGGCTGTTTGACCTCGTATGTGTCCTTGGTGGCGATCCAGCGTTCGACCATCAGGTCGCGGATACTCAATGCAAGCGCCTGATAGCGGTCGAGATTGCTTGCGCGCTCCGGGCTTTTCGCCAGAGAAAGCATCAGATGTTTGAGAAAGGATTCCTTGATAATGTCTTTCATGGAAGGCATGGCATTCTCCTCACATAATTGTTTTGAAAACACTAAGCCGGTACTATACACCGCAAAGCACTGTTTTGCAATCCCGGAAAGCAAGGACCTCGGGCAAAGCGGAATGGCAGAAACGGAGGAGTTGTCCGCTTCCTGCGCGGAAGATCAGCATGGAATTTAGATGGAATATCCGTAGAATTGAGTTTGCAAACGGGAATTTTTCCGTTATATTATATGCCGGAAAAAATCGTCGGGGTGTCCCGGTCATCCGGACCGGGGCTGAGATCAGACCCGAAGAACCTGATCCGGATCATGCCGGCGTAGGAATCACGATGGCGCTGTGCTTGTCTTCAGGCCTTCCCGCTCCTTTCCCCCGCTGAAAAAATCCGAATCGAATGAAAGGAATCTGCAATGTTGATTGAAAACGTGATTTCGTCGGCCATCATCCGGAGCTTTTCGGAAAAACTGCTGGATCACCTGAAACTTGACGTCGCAATTGTCGGCGGCGGACCGTCCGCGCTAGTCGCGGCGCGCTATCTGAGCGATGCCGGACTCAAAGTTGCGATTTTCGAGCGCAAACTGGCTCCCGGCGGCGGCACATGGGGCGGCGGAATGCTGTTCAACGAAGTTGTCGTGCAGGAGGACGCGATCTACCTGCTCGACGCATTCGGCATCCGTCACAATCCGATCCCGGACGCGCCCGGCTACTACACGCTGGACTCCGTGGAAATGGCAAGCGGGCTGATCTTCGGCGCGCTGAAGGCCGGCGCTAAACTCTTCAATTCCGTCAGTGTCGAGGACATCGTCTTCAAGGAAGGCAAAGTCAACGGACTGGTCATCAACTGGACGCCGGTGGAACGGCTCGGCATGCACGTGGATCCGCTGACCGTGATCGCCGACGCGGTGCTGGACGGCACCGGGCATCCGAGCGAAATCATCCACCTCGCCACGGAAAAGGCCCAGATCAAACTGGCGACCCCGACCGGCGGAATTCTCGGGGAAAAACCGATGTGGGTGGATAACGGCGAAGCGCAGACCGTCGAAAACACTCTGGAATATTTCCCGGGACTGTTCGCCTGCGGCATGAGCGCAAACAACGTTGCAGGCGGCTATCGCATGGGGCCGATCTTCGGCGGAATGCTTCTTTCCGGACACAAAGTGGCACGTCTCATCCTTGAGAAGCTCAAAAAATAACTTGTCGGAAAGAGAATGCGGTAAATGGATGGCCCCCGCGTCAATCTGCATACGCACACGTTCCGCTGCGGCCACGCTTCCGGAACGGTCGCGGATTACTGCTGCGAAGCGGAAAAGGCGGGGATCTCCATTCTCGGCTTTTCCGAGCATTCGCCGTTTCCCGACGGAGAGTATGCCGCATCAAGAATGAATTTCAGCGAACTGCCCGCCTACAGGCACGAAATTGAAGAAGCTCGGCGGAATTTTCCCGGTCTGACCATTCTTGCCGGACTCGAAATTGACTACCGTCCGGTGCTCGGCCCATCGTTTTACCGCGAGGAATATCTGGAAAAACTCGGGCTGGATTATCTGATCGCCGGGGCGCATTTTCTGCCCGCGGAAAACGGGATTCCCGCAAGGGATCTCAAATTTGAACGCCCGTTTACCCTGGCAACCATCCGGAAGTTTGTCAATGAAACACTCCGTGTCATGGAGACCGGACTGGCCTCCTTCATCACCCATCCGGATATCACGGCGATCGGCTGCGAACGCTGGACGCCGGATTTGAAAGCCGCCTACAAGGAGATTCTCGAAGCAGCGCTTGCCCTGAACATTCCCCTGGAAATCAACGCCTACGGTTTGCGCAAACCGTTGCTGCAGACACCCGACGGAGTCCGTCCTCCGTATCCCTGGCTTCCGTTCTGGGAACTTGCCGCTGAATACGGTGTAAAAACCGTTGCCGGTTCCGACGCGCACCGTCCGGAGGATGTCTGGGGCAACATTGAAGACGCATTCGCCATCGGGGAACGTCTGCATCTGCCCAACTGCAATTATGAAACAGCACAGTCCATCCTCCGGGCCCGCGGTATGAAATAGCGGGGAAACTCCTGTTCGACTGCACCGCTTCACGCACGGTTTTCTCACAATGACAGGAGGAAATCAGAATCGAATGACAGTGCTGAAGCCGGAGCCCGGAGAAAATCTTTTTTCCCGTCATCACAGTTTTTTCCCTTGATATTTTCCGGATACCGGATAATATATACTGGAAAAACAATCCGAATGGACTCTTCGTTGTAAGGAAAGGACGCCGTAAAACGATGAAAGACGAAAAACAATCGCTTTTCCGCAAGGACGGCGTCAGTTACCTGATTCCGTTCATCCTGATCACCTCCTGTTTCGCTTTCTGGGGATTCGCCAACGACATCACCAACCCGATGGTCAAGGCATTCTCCAAAATCTTCCGCATGAGCGTGACCGACGGCGCCCTGGTTCAAGTAGCTTTCTACGGCGGCTACTTCGCCATGGCGTTTCCCGCGGCAATGTTCATCCGGAAATTCTCTTATAAAGCGGGAATCCTGCTCGGACTGGCACTCTACGCCTTCGGCGCTCTGCTCTTCTTCCCCGCGAAAATGACGGGAAGCTATTACCCCTTTCTGATCGCCTATTTCATCCTGACATGCGGACTCTCCTTCCTGGAAACGAGTTCCAATCCGTATATCCTCTCCATGGGAACCGAGGAGACCGCGACACGGCGTCTGAATCTCGCGCAGTCCTTCAATCCGATGGGTTCCCTGATCGGCATGTATGTGGCAATGCACTTCATTCAGGCGAAGATGAGCCCGCTCGACACCGCCCAGCGGGCAGTTTTGAACGACGCGGAATTCGCGGCGGTCCGGGATGCCGATCTCTCGATTCTGATCCGGCCTTATCTGCTGATCGGACTTGTGATCGTCGGACTCTTTTTCCTGATCCGTTTTACGCGCATGCCATCCAATCATGACCAGTCGCATGAGATCAATTTTCTGCCGACTTTGAAACGCATTTTCTCGCTGCCGCATTACCGCGAGGGAGTCATCGCGCAGTTTTTCTACATCGGCGTCCAGATCATGTGCTGGACCTTCATTATCCAGTACGGTACGCGTCTCTTCATGTCGCAGGGCATGGAGGAAAAAGCAGCCGAGGTCCTCTCCCAGCAGTACAACATCGCCGCCATGGTGATCTTCTGCCTGAGCCGCTTCATCTGCACATTCCTGCTGCGCTACCTGAATCCCGGACGGCTTCTGATGGTGCTTGCCGTCGCGGGAAGCATCCTTACACTGGGAACGATTTTTCTCCAGAATACGCTCGGCATGTACTGCCTCGTCGGAATTTCCGGCTGCATGTCGCTGATGTTCCCGACCATCTACGGCATTGCCCTGAAAGGGCTCGGGGATGATGCCAAGTTCGGAGCGGCGGGTCTGATCATGGCCATTCTCGGCGGCTCGGTGCTGCCCCCGCTTCAGGCGGCGATCATTGACAAGGGTATGCTTTTCGGAATGCCCGCGGTCAATCTTTCTTTCGTCCTGCCGCTGATCTGCCTGATCGTGGTCGCCGTTTACGGTTACCGTTCCTGCCGGAGAGTCTGAGCGGATTCCCGGATTCAACCGCCTGCCGGAGAAACACCGCGTCATTCTTTTCGCGCTGTTTCCCTCCGATTCATTTGCAAAAAAGCTTTCGCAATGGTATTTTATAGATTCATGAATGCAAACAACACGAAAAATACGAGGTCTGCCATGACGACAAACTCTGACTCCGCCGCCGGGGAAATGAAGGCGAAACTGCTCGCAATGGGCGAACTTGCCCGGAATGCTTCGCGCAAAATCGCCAACGCGCCGGCGGAACTCAAAAACAGCTGGCTCACCGCGATGGCCGACGCGCTCGAAAACAAGGCGCACGCCCTGATCGCGGCCAATGAAATTGATATGAAGAACGGCGCGGCAAAAGGTCTTACCAATGCCATGCTCGACCGTCTGAAACTTGATGAGAAACGCATCCGGGGCATGGCGGACGGACTCCGTCACGTCGTCACGCTGCCCGATCCCGCGGGCGAAATCCTCTCGAGTGTGACACGCCCGAACGGCATAAGGATCGACAAGGTCTCCGTGCCACTGGGCGTGATCGGATTCATCTATGAATCCCGCCCGAATGTGACCGTCGATGCGGCAGGGCTCTGCCTCAAGGCCGGCAATGCGGTCATTCTCCGCGGAGGCTCCGAGGCGATCCACTCCAATCAGGCGCTGGCGCAGTGCATCATCGAGGCGGGAAAAAGCAAAGGCATGCCCGACGGCGTGATCCAGCTTGTGCCGTTTACCGACCACGCGGCGGTGTCGATCCTGCTCAAGATGGATTCCTATATCAATCTGGTGATCCCGCGCGGCGGAGAACGGCTGATCCGCGCCGTCGTCGAACAGTCTACAATTCCGGTCATCAAGCACTACAAGGGGGTCTGCCACCTGTATGTCGACGATGAAGCCGATCCGGAAATGGCTCTTGCGATTCTGCGCAACGGGAAATGCCAGCGCCCCGGCGTCTGCAACGCCCTTGAGAAGGTGCTGATTCATGAGAAAATCGCACCCTCTTTCGTGCCGCGCCTCGTCCGGATGTTCCGGGAGGAAAACGTGAAGATTCTCGGCGACGCATCCTACTGCAAACTCGATCCGTCGGCGGAACCCGCCATCGAGGAGGACTGGTCCGCCGAATATCTGGATCTGATGATCACAGCGGGAATCGTGCCTTCGGTTGAGGAGGCGGTTGATCATATCAATAGCTACAGTTCCGGACACAGCGACGCGATCGTCACGAAAAATGCCGAACACGCGCGCTATTTCCTTGATCACGTCGATTCCGCCACAGTCTACTGGAACGCCTCGACCCGCTTCACGGACGGCGGCGAGTTCGGCATGGGTGCGGAGATCGGCATCAGCACGGACAAGCTCCATGCGCGCGGCCCGATGGGACTGCGCGAGCTGACCACCTATAAATACAAAATCTACGGTGACGGCCAGATACGCGCATGAGCTCTTCCATTTTCATTCTGCCCGGCTGGGGTGTCGAGCCGGCGCTCTACTGCGCACTCGCCCCCGGAGCCGAATGCTTCGACTACGGATTCTTTTCTCCGGAGGAAGCGCCAATGCGGTATCCGGAGAATACATGTGCCTCGGGGCGGACGATCATTGCACACTCCATGGGAACGGCATTCGCGCTCCGCTGCGCAGCCTCCGATCCGACCGTGAAGGAACTGATTCTTTTCAATGCGTTTCCCCGCTTTGCATATGCGGCGGATTTTCCCTGCGGATGGAAAACCGGAGACATCACGGCGCTGAAAAACGGAATGGAGAAAAATGCGTCCGTGACGCTGAAACATTTCTACCGGAACTGCGCATTCCCGGACAAAGTCCGGATCGACGTGCCCGCCATTCTGAACCGTGCGGCACTGCTGGAAGGACTGGATTTTCTCGCAACATTCGATTTCCGGGCTCTGCTTGCATCCGTCCGGTGTCCGGTAACGGTGCTGCGGAGCAGGGAAGACCGGATCGTCAACGAGGAAATGAGTTCCTTTTCCGTTGGAGGTCCACTTGCTGTAAAAGAGTTTGAGAGCGGTCACTTTCTGCCGTTCAGCGGAAAGGCGCGGGAGGTTTTCTGAGATGGCACGTTCCACCGCCGTCGAAAAGAATTTTTCCTCCGCCGCGCTCACCTATGATGCGGCGGCGGCGTTTCAGCGCACAGCCGCGGAACAGTTCGCCGCATTCATCCGCAGGCATGAAGCAGAACGCCCCGTTCCGCACCGCATTCTGGAGCTCGGAGCGGGAAGCGGACTCTTCACCGTTCATCTGGCGGAATTGTTTCCCGGTTCGGAAATCACGGTCAGTGATCTTTCGGACTCCATGCTTGCGGTCTGCCGCGCGAAATTTGCACCTGAATTACAGGAGAAAATGTCTTTTGCACGTGCGGATTTCAATACGGAGCTCTCCGACTTCCGCACAAGATTTGACGCGGTGTTTTCCTCCATGGCGATGCAGTGGGCGGAGGATTTCAATCGTGCGCTCGGCAACGTTGCGGCAACGCTGCGCGGGGCGGATTCCCGTTTTTATCTCAGTATCCCGCTGGCGGAATCCACGGAAACGCTGAAAAATCTTTTTGAATCCGAATCATTGTCGTTTCCGGGGCTTGAACTTCCGGAACTAGAGAGTATTATACCTCACTTGGAAGGGAACGGGTTTTCCCTGTGCGCGTATGAGACGGGCGAATGCACCGAAACCTACGGCGGACTGGCGGAATTCCTTCGCTCATTTCAGCGAACCGGAACCGGAAGGGTTTCCGGAGAACGCGTGCCCCCCTCCGGGTTGAGAAGGCTGCTGGAAAAATATACGGCGGCCATCGAAAACAAATATCAATTTGCTTTTTTTATATGTGAGGTCAGAAAAGAAAAATGATTGCCATCACAGCATCTGTTGTAACATTGGGATGCCGTTTGAACCAGGCGGACAGTGCACTGCTCTGCGACAGGCTCCGCCGCTGCGGGTTTCAGATTGTCGACGAGGACTATGAGGAAAGTCCCAATCTTGTTGTCATCAACTCCTGTACGGTCACTGCCACGGCCGCGAGGAAAACCCGCCAGCTCCTGACCTCCATCCGCCACAAACACCCTTATGCTTATATCATCCTCACCGGATGCGCTGCCGAGGTGGACGAAGACATGAAGGAAAACTCCGACTGCGACATCCTTCTTCCGCGTGCGGAAAAAAAGAATCTGGAGTCCATTCTGGAACGCCGCTTCAATATTCAGCATCACGACTACAAGCCCTCCGACACCGGCGACGAGACGATCTTCAAAGAGGATGCGTTCGCATATTTCCCGTTCAAAAGCAGGGCAAATCTGAAGGTGCAGGAAGGCTGCGACAACTACTGCTCCTACTGCATTGTGCCTTTTGCCCGCGGCCATGAACGCTCCCGCGATCCGGAGGAAACAATGGAGGATTTCCGCAGAATGCTTGACGCGGGATTTCATGAAATTGTCCTCACAGGCGTCAACGTCTGCAATTACCGATGCGGGAAGCTGGATCTGGTCGGGCTGCTGGAAAAACTCCTTGCCGTCGAAGGGAATTTCCGGATCCGGCTCGGCTCGACTGAACCCGGTGAAATCCTGCCTCGCCTCATTGATCTGATGGCCTCCAGTGACCGGATCTGCGATTTCCTGCATCTTCCGCTCCAGGCCGGCACAAACAAAATTCTCAAAGCCATGGGACGCAAATACACACGGGAAGAATACCGCGACATGGTCGAATACGCGCGTTCGAAAATGCCGCACATTCATATTGGAAGCGACCTGATCGTCGGCTTTCCCGGTGAGACGCCGGAGTTGTTCGAGGAGTCCTGCGAATTCGTGAAGTCCATGCACTTCGCCAATCTCCATGTATTCCCGTTCTCTCCCAGAAAGGGCACGAAGGCGGAAAAACTCCCGGGACGCATCTCCGTGGATGAAATGGTGCGCCGTGTGGAGGTAACAAAACCCCTGAAAAGCGCCTGTGCCGCGGAATTCGCAAAATCCCTGATCGGCACCGAGCAGAAGGTTCTCTTTGAACGCACATTGGCCAACAACGGCTATGAAGGCTGGTCGTCAAACTACGTCAAAGTCCGCACACGCTCCCCGAAAAACATCCTCAGGGAAATCCATACGGTCGGAATCAACGCCGGAAACGAGGAAAACATCCTCTCTGGAAAATTGATCAGCTGACACTCCGCGCCAGCCGGCGTATTTTGAAAACGGAAACAAAATGAAACCCCGGACGAGCTCTCAGCCCGCCGGGGTTGACTGTTTTCAGGAATCTGAAACCGTTACCTTTACTGTTGCTGCTCGCTCTGCATATAGCTTTCCGCATTGGCACGCACCCAGTTGAGGAAGGCATTTTCCGCGAGGGCGCGTTTTTCGGACTTGAACTCGGCAGTCAGCGCATCTTTCTGCGCTTTCTTTTCCGCCGCGGTCGGAGGCGTCCGCTTTTGAACGACAACCAGCATCATGCCTTCGGGCGTCGGGATTACCGGAGAAACATCGCCATTCGATGTGAGGGCATATCTCGCCTCATAATCAGCGGAATTGATGTTCTGGCGCGAGAACTCCCGGAGGGCCTTGATCTTCATACCGGGATTCTTCGCGGTAGCGGCAAGCTCGGCGGAGAGGTTCTTACTCGCTGCAAGTTTAGCCGCAAAATTCGAGGCGGCCTCCTGCGCGGCGGCGCGCGCCCGCTGCTGGGAGAGAACCTCCTCCACCTTCGCCTTCACCTCGGCGAACGGAGCCGGAACCGAAGGCAGACGCTTCACG
>CASEFP010000228.1 GCA_949287225.1 uncultured Lentisphaeria bacterium | reverse complement strand
GGTCAGGCGGCTCCATGGTCAGCGATTCGTACACCGCGTATGCCGTGCTGGGGCTGCGGCGGGATTCGGACCTGATCGACGTGCTGTACGGGAAGCGCATCAAGCACGGCGTCACTCCTGCCGATGAAGCGAACGAGATCATGGACTGGATACGGGGAACCGGGGCCGACGCCTTCACTTACGACAACGGCGGGGCCGGGTTCGCCCGGCTGGAAATCATGAACCATCAGGGATTGCGGGAAACTCCGGGGCTGGTCGTCATTCCCATCAACTACGTCAGGCCCCGGGCCGGTGACGTGATGGTTCCCCATACCGGGATGCGGGAATCGGACCTGTACTACTACACCCTGGATAAAAGCCGCTCTCTGGCGATCACAGTGATGTCGATTAAGGCGACCAGGGTCAGACTGCCCGGATTCGCCGAAACCGATGAGAAGGCCTTCCTGCGCGATTTGCTGACCCTTCGGGAGGATCCCAATTCAAATTATTTTTCAAGTGCGTTCAATGACCCGAAACAGAATTGTATTCTCTCGAACTGGCAGCACTGACGCATCAAAAATTTGTCCGTTACCATCTACAATAGATGGTACGGACGGGGATCTATCTGATAAATTTGGTGCACCTTCGGATATCCGATCACGATCATTCCACTAATCCTGCGGCAGGAATATATCGTAATGTTTGAGAACAATCTATGAGGAGAAATTGGTTTTCTGTGGTCAAATTCGATAATATCGCATTTTAATCAACATAGAAATGATTGTTCTCAAAACCCGCGTCCCCTGGAGTTGTATTTCCATGACTGAAAGGAGCGCGTTGATAAGCACTTGCCGAGGACCCTCCCGTCAGCTCTGCTGTCGCGTGCCCATCTGCCCAAAGGACATTGGCAACTTCGCCATGCCATGGTTGAACCACTCCGTAACTAGAATTCCCATCCCCTCTCATGATGTGATCAAGTCGATAATAACTTCTTGTCAATCCAATGCGGGTGTAACGCGAATCAGCATGAAGAATGACATGACTTGGATTACGGATTCGACTTGATTTTGCAGGAAGCCCATAGGGAAAGATCGAATTTTTTCCACGTTTTTTATGACCGGCACTTGAACCTACGAACCAGAAGTTGTAACCAAGACCTGGATAATTAAAACCAGTCCAGTTCAGAGAGATTTTATTGTAATCCTTGTTGAAGTTCAGCCCAGAGTCAAACACCACGGACGGACAGAATAAATGATTGATTTTCGTCACATATCCGCTCTGCCAAAATATGGCTGCCCAATTTACTCGGATGTTATATTGACAGTAAACTGGAACATACCAGTTTTCATAATCCTGCTGATACAATGCATGCATGAGCCCCAGTTGCTTGGCGTTATTGATACAGGAAATCGCCTTTCCTTTGGCGCGTGCTTTGCCCAGTGCTGGCATCAGCATCGCAGCAAGAATCGTGATAATCGCAATAACAATAAGCAATTCTAGTAATGTAAAAAATCTTTTCATTTTGCTGAATCTTTGATTAGTGAGCCCAAAATTTCTGTTGGTATTCGTTCAATTCCTGTTGTTGTTTTTCCAATTCTTGTTTGGTATCACGAAGTTTTTCCGCCTCTCTTGTTTCCAGCCATTTCAAAATTGTTTCTCCTTGCCGGCGACAGATTTCATCATGACGAGGGAAATAGAATTCATGCAGAAAATAGGCGAAATTCACCAAGCGGAAATTACCCAGAAAAATGGCCCCATCTTTTTCTGCAAGGCGTCCAACAACACTGAAATCATTTTTTACAGCATCGGCGATTCCGTCAAGATCCGGAGTAGGGGCAAAAGCAATAGTACAGCTGTAT
>CASEFP010000227.1 GCA_949287225.1 uncultured Lentisphaeria bacterium | reverse complement strand
TTACTGGAGGCAAAAAAAACTTACTCGCGCCACAAGACCGCAACTTCGCGAATGTCGGCGCACAAAAGAGGAGCATAATCTATGAAAATCCGCATTTACGAAACAGACTTTGAAGGCAATCCCGTCGAATGCACCGGGGAGTATTTTTCCGGGAGGACAGCCTTGGATATCGTCAATGCTATGAAAATGAACCCGTTTCAGTTGAACATTGAAGAAGAACTCAAGAAATTCCTGAAAGATGCCCGGTTAAACATCGACAACAATCCGGCCGAACGGCTCAACCGGGGAATTGCGATCATCCGAAAGAATTGCCTCTTTGCCGGCAGTGGAAATGCGCGAAGCTCCAGTTTATGAAAGGGCATTGTACGCAGGCGATGATTGACAAGGCGCATGCCAATGGAATCCGGTGCAATTTCTTCTGGTCCGATGATCCCGCCGAGGCGCGGCAACTGCTGGATATGGGAATCGACACGATCCTGACAAATGATTATCTCAGAGTTTCCGGCGTATTGAAGTGATGCGTTCTTTCCCGCATCCTCCGGCGCGGACAGGGAATACCGCACCGGAGGATGCGTTGTTTTTTACCGGGCGGTCAGTTCGCTGACATCCAGAATATAGACTTGGCGCGAGCCTTCGTGGATGGAATCGATGCAGACACTGCGCCCGTCCCGCGACCAGTTCGGATGCAGATCGCAGCGCGTCGGCACCGGATAGTCCGGATCGGAGTGGAAACTGCCGATTTCGAATGCTTCCCCGTCGCTCAGGCGGTAGAGAAAAAGCCTGCGGCAGTTGTCTTCCAGCGGATAGGAGTCCGTCAGCATCCATTTTCCGTCCGGAGAATAGGAGCAGTGCCCGTCGCCGGGGAAAAGGTCTCTGCCTATGATTTCCGTGTGATGCGTCCGGTCCGTATAGAGATAATACTGCCAGCCGGCGGTGTAGCGGTTGGAGAAATTGATGATCTGATCCGGGCTGATCCATGTGTAGTGGGAACTCATCTCCTCCAGATTCAGCGGGAAAAGCTCCGTTCCGTCGAGGTTTGCCGTGAACATGTGCGTCAGGTGCCATCCGGGGGAGCCGTCTTTGTTTTTGAGCCTCCAGCGGTGGAAGAATGCGAAACGGCGGCTGTCGGGGCTGATCAGGATATGGTTGAACCAGCCTTCCGTGTCTTCCATATCGGAACGGTACCAGGCGTCCGTGACCTGCGCCACGCTGACGACCAGCTTTGCCGTGTTGTTTTTGAGATCAACCAGCCAGATGCCTTCGTCGCCGGGGCATTTCACCTTTTCATTGGGGTCGAATGCGCCGGGATAGCCGTAACCGGGACGTTCCCTGTCCAGCCGCGAGAAGTTCAGGCTCATCGCCCATCGCCCGTCGGGGCTCAGGCAGTAGACCGGACGGCACAAGGTCTGCGTTTCGCCCGACTCCACATCCAGGATGCGGGCGACGAAATGATCCCCCTCGCGGTCATTGTAAATGACTTTTGTCTCGGAATCGTTGAGCCACTGGAACATGCAACCCTGTTGCCAGCACCAGGCGTCCGTCTCGGCAAGCGGCACGAAACGGTTGTTGTCCGTGAGTTCGATCATTCCCAGCGTCGCTTTTTCTCCCGGACGCGGCTGCCTGGCTGTGAAATCAATCTCCTGCGCGAGCAGTCTGCGCCCGGATTTGTCCCACGGGAACTTGTCGAAATAACCGAAAAAATGGTGTTTCGGCCCCTGCGTCACTCTTTGAATCGGAAGCGGATGTTTCTGAATCATTCTATTTCCTGTCATTGATATTTTTATCTTTCAGAATTGTTTTGTTTTGCCTGCTTTTTCCGTCTTTCAGCAGGATTCCCGTATGACCAGTTCCTGATTGAGCGTAATCTTCTGCGCCGGGCCGGTTTCGAGTTTCCGCAGACGGCGGATCATCATATTCCAGACCGCATCGGCAAACGTGTTGTTGTCGAATCCGATGGAGGTCAGCGGCGGATCGATGAATTCCCCGATTGCGATGTTGTCGAACCCCGCGACTGCACAGTCCTGCGGAACCCTCAGACCATGTTTCTTCAGGGATGAAATGATTCCGATTGCGCCGAGGTCGTTGCTCGCCACGATAGCTTGCGGCGGACGGCTGTTCTGTTCTAAATACAGATTCATCGTATCTTGCCCCACCCGCAGACGATTGGCGGGATGATTCCATATCCGGAACCATTGTTCGAGTCCGTGATCTTTCATGGCTTTTTCATAACCTTCAAACCGTGCATCGTCCGGTTTTCCGAAATAACTGATGGAGCGATAACCTTTCCGGATCAGATGTTCCGTCAGACGATAACCGCTGTCGAAAAAATCGATTTCGATGCAGTCGGCAAGTTCCGTCTCCGGCGTGCCGAATACGACGACGGGCGTTTCCGTCTGCCTGCATTCTTTGAGAAGCGGGCCGAGCGGCTGTTCTCCGGTCAGTCCCCAGATTGCGCCGATGATCAGGCCGTCCACCCGGCGCGCAAGCAGATCCTCGATGCACTCGATGTTTCCTGCACACCAGTTGCATCCGTTATCCTGCGCAAGCGAAGTTGTCAGCAGACGGTAGCCGTCCCGCTCCGCGCGGACGCGCAGTTTCTCGCAGAACTCCATGCGGACCGGATTGTCCATTTCGGTTACGGCGACTCCGATCGTGGAAGTTTTCTGAAGCACCAGGCTTCGCGCATTCAGGTTTGGGCGGTATCCCAGAGCCACTGCGGCTTCCTTGATTCTCTGCCGCGTTTTGAGCCCGATATCCGGTTTATCTTTCAGTCCCCGCGAGACGGTGTTCACGGAAACCCCGACCAGATTTGCAATATCTTTCAATGTAACGGCACCCATTGTCTTCTCCTGTTTTTCCGTTTTGTTGATGGAAATATAGTTACATTATTATTAATGTCAATGGCATTGAGAAAGAAAAATTAAAAATTATTATATTTAGCTATTGACAAAGAGAGCAGAATATCTTATAATAAAAACAGGGAATAACATTAACGTTAAATTTAATTTAGGAGAAAGGAGTATGAATATGATTTTGGAGAATCAATGGAGAGAGCGCATCGGGTTGAATCGCAAGGACAGTTTCTGCATGGAACACCTTTTTTCTCTTATTGAATTACTGGTCGTCATTTCGATCATCGCGATTCTGGCGGCGATGCTGCTGCCGGCACTGAACGCCGCCCGTGAAAAAGTGCGGACGATTTCCTGTTTGAGCAATACCCGGCAGCTTTACAATTACTGGTTCATGTACGGCAATGACAACCGGGAATGTGTGCTGACTTTCTATTATGGCGAAATCGGACTCGGCAAATGGTGGTGGGAACGCATTCTGGTTGATTATTACAACGTCAAAACCGCTGTTCAGGTTACGGCTGGGCATAAGAAAATTTTTGAATGTCCCAGCGACAGTTACAAGAACATGGTTTATGCCAATGTCAAAATCAATGTGATGAGTTACGGCATGAACAAAGGATTCACCATTCCGGGAATGGTCAATTATCTGGAAGAAAGCTGCTCCGCCGCCATTCCTCTGTATAAATTCAGTCAGGCAAAACGCTATACGGAAAAAATCATGGTCTTCGGGGATTCCTGGAAATATTACGGCGATACCAATGGAAAAGTCAGTGATCCGCATCCCGTCACCAAAACTGCTTTGGACACAACCGGTTCCTATGACATCGGGATTCACCGGGCGCATCCGGGCGGAATGAATGCCGCATTCATGAACGGCAGCGCCAGTTCCGTCAATTCCCGCTGGTGGCATTCCAGCTGCTGTAAAAATGACTTGTGGAACGCCGGAATCAATGGCTCCGCAGCTCAGGAAAGGTTTCAGTGACCTGAATCCGTGAAATAATTGGTGAAATCGACGATAAAATAGAAGAAAAAGATGTTGAGTCGCAGTATATTATGAACTTATCAACTAATAATATCATAACGGAGGATAAATTGCCATAATTTTATTCATCGTTATCATCATAGCTGCCAAGTACAGCAAGGCATTGTATGC
>CASEFP010000226.1 GCA_949287225.1 uncultured Lentisphaeria bacterium | reverse complement strand
TCAACGGCGGAATTTCTGAGCTTCTGAGCCGCGTCAGAAAAGTCATGTCGGCAAGAATCAACGGACGCTTGGCAACGCCTCTCAATGTCGGGCTGGGTATCTGGAATCTATTGATATAGAAATTTATGCAACGATGCTTATAGTCTTCGCCCGGCAGATTCCCGGAGCGCCATGCTTGTGCTTTCCGCAGGGCATCAAGCAGATTGGGGTGAATCGGCAGCGTGACACTGCGATAAGCTGTTTTCCGGGCCGTCTTCTGCGGAACGTATGTAATCCGGTGATGTTCCATATCCACATTTTCCCATTTCATCAGACAGCCGTCCTGTCCCCGGCATCCGGTCCAGCAGCAGAGATTCAGCAGGACAGACATTTCCTCCTTATGCAAAGGGTGATATTCCTGTGTAACCAGTTTCCGGACTCGTTTGCGTCCCGGACCAAGCCCTTCCTGTTCCGAGGTATAGTAAAATCCCTTCTGAAAACCGTCGAAGATGGCCTGAACCTGGTCGGAGGTGAACTCATTGCGCGATTCCGAATGTCCTGTTTTGCGAATGATCTTATTGAAAGGGTTGTTTTCCAGCCCAGCAACAGGCATGATGTGCTTGAAAATCAGTTTCAGGGCCTGCCGGTATGCGTTATAGGTTCTGGCTGAAAGATTCCCGTTCCAGATATCATTGAAATATTCTACGGCAATCTCTTCGTGGAGCTGCGATACGTTCCGGAGCTCCGGATGTTTCCGTGACAGCCAGGCAAGAAAACCATTCCAGGACTTCTGATAACTGTGCAGTGTACCGGGACTGCTGTCAGGACGCTGAGACTGGGCAAGATAAGTCTGCCAAACGTGATCGATTGTCAGACAGCTTTCTTTTCTCATTCTGCGTGCGCTGGCAACGTGCAATGCGATTTCTTCCTTCTGCCGGGCTCTTAAGACGGGACGCAATAATGCGGCGGCTTTTTCCGCATCTTTGCGTGTCGTAACCGGTTTGTCATCCTGCCCGAGCAGCAACGTCGTTTTGGTTTTTCCGCCGATGCGCATTTTCAGATAAAACCGATTTCTCTTTTTCTCAATGGTTCCGGTGCCTTTTTCTCTGTTGTGGACGTTCTTCATCATTCATGAATCCTTTTTGTTTTCCTCCCGAACTTTTCCGATTTTTGGTGTTCGGGGTTCCGAAAGGATGCAAGCGTCAGACATTCGTCCCGCATTTCCTGTTTTTATGATAAAAATGAGCGTAATCTGAAGATGCTATCTGAGAGCTCATAATCATTGGACATGCCGTTGGATTCGTAGAATTCATTCAGTTCACGTTGAATGTTCCAGCTGGAATGCGCCCAGACATAGCACTTCGGAGCCAGTCTGATTTTTCCGACCGGATAAAAGTGAAATTTTTCATCCTGTGGGAGAAGTTCTTTCGGAATTCGGACCGTATGCACCTGTTTTTTATTGGTGACATCATAGAAGCCGAACTCCAGGACTCCGTTGTCCTTTTCTTCCTGAACGGCAATCGCTCTGCCGCCTGCCGCGTCGGGAGCGGCAATGACTCTGGAACGATAATACGGAGAGAACTGCGGCCATGCAAGATCGACGGCGATTTCCTCGTTTCTGAATTCTTCCGGCCGCCGGATATCGGCTTTCAATCCGGAGAAGAAAATCTGCAGCTTTTTCATCTCCTCCTCCACGGCACCGCCTTCGGAAAGATAGTCTTCCGCCGCAATGCGGTGATTTTTCTCAAGCCGTTTCATGACTGGTTCCAGATCGGCAGGCGGAAGTTCTCCGCGGCGTTCCAGGCGGACCATATCCACCACGGCGCGCTCCTTTGCAATATGCCTGCGCTGTTCGGCGGTTGCGGCAAGATTCTCGGCTTCCGTGAACAGGCGGTCCGCCTTTACAAAGAAATCGTGATCCATATCGCTCCGGCGCCGGAGAGTCACATCATTCAGGCGCCCGGCAATCCTCGCATTGCCTTTTTCAATCAGTTCCAGAAGCTCTTTCATTTTCGGTGCGGCGGGCCCGTAGTAGGCATCCAGAAAGAGGTCGATCTCCTCTTCCGCTTTCCGTTCCGGGTTGTTCAGGAAACGGAATCCAAGCCAGAGACGCATGGGATAAAAAATGTTCTTCAAAGGACTTTCCACTTCAACAAAGACCGACTTCACCCCGATATCCCGGTAGAACTTCAGATTTTCAGGAATTGCCTTGAAACAGGATGTAATTCCGTCTTTTTTGTATTGAATCCAGTAATCCCAGATCGCCAGAGGAGCAATCCTGCTCCATGCCTCGATCTCCTTTTTCGAATCGAGATTGTTCGGATGGGAGAGCGGCCGCAGTGTATCGCGTTTCCCCTGGGAGAATTCCGATCCGAGCTGTGCAACACGGACCAGGACATTGGAACGCGCCCTGATGTTTTTCGGGGGTGTCTGTGAAAACATGTAGGCAAACGTCTCCACAACCACATCGGGATATTCCCGCGCAATGCTGTCGGCAATCGCATTAATGAATTCGAGCACAAGTCCGCTGTAGGCTCCGTATTTCGCGGCCGCCGCCATGCAGTCGGGACAGACGCATTTGGAATCATTGTCATTGGCGGAAATTTCATAAATCCACGGATAATTGCCGGTCGGGCATGCGGCACGGTCCGCTTTGATGAAATCCCGCAGTTTCGCGGAAAAGAGCATTCTTGTCCGGGGATTGCTCAGACAGACCTGTCCCGGACCGGAACCGCTTACGGCACGCTTGCGTCCGCCGTCCACATCCAGAGAAAAGCACGCCTCATTTTCCGCTCCCCAGTCTTTCGTATAATCATAAAATGTATGGCAGGCCCGCGGCGAACCGAACGGACGGTAGATTCCCCATGCATGGAGATAGGGCACATCGCCTTCATCATGGTACAGGTTCTGGCGGTTGCGCGCCATGAAACGGCGGCGTGCCTCGTGCGGATGCCGGAAGTAGGCATAAAGTCCGCGGACTTCGAACGCCGGCGCTCCCTGAAGATTCAAATCGGGGCTCCATGTGATCTTGTTCCGTTTCGGAATCCTCGTCATGCGTTCATCCAGCCACAGGACTCCGAATTGGCGTTCCAGAAGTTCAAAGACTCCATAAAGCGTTCCGCGCGGTTTGCCGCCGCCAACGATCAGATCCCTGCCTGCGGACCGGATCAGCCACTGCTCTTTTCCGAACCTGCTGAATGCAATCCCGTGTTTTCGGGCAAATTCCGTATCCCCCACATAAATCGCAGGCGGTTCAAAGGATTCTCCTTCCTTTTTGAGCGGAATGGCAGAAGAGGTCATTTCCGAGAAATGTTCCGCCAATTCCTCTGCTGCTTTCCGCTCGGCTGCATCCGGTCTGGAGGGGATGACAATGGTCTGCGCTCCGGCGGAAAACATTTCAAAACATATGGAAAGAATCAGGATTTTCTGAAGTTTCATGAGTTGTTTCTCTTTAAGGGGTGGTCTTATAGATCGGCTGCAGATATGCCGGATTCGTGATGTTCCAGAGATCATTGGCGCAGGTCGAGAGGTTCCAGTAACTCATTGCGACTTGTGCCGCATGACCGTCCAGAAAGACACTGTTCATGCCGGGACCATGGACGGCATTCACATTGAAGCTGTATTCCGTCACCATGTTGAGGGCAATCAGTGTCAGGCTGTTTTTCTTCGTTGCTTCCCGTCCCCAGTTGTCGGCGATGATATGCGTTTTATCCGGATAGGCGTTCTTGACGCTCAGGCGATCCATGCATGTTCCGTAGATACCGCCGTCATTCTTTCTGGTCATATAACGGTTGTACCCGTAACTGATGAAAGTCTGGAAATTCTGATAGGCGGAATTCGGCTTTGAATCGGAGGGACACAGGAAAAGTTTCCGGCCGGCTTTCGCCCGCGCCGCCGGCGTGTCACCGGCAATTCCGGGAATGCAGTCATGGATCATGAATTGTTCATACCATGCAAAAGCTCCCGTATAGTTTCCCACTTTTGTATTGGAGTCTGTATAGTAGGTAATGATATGCTCGGCATTATCCAGTGCATAAGCGCTCCAGGCGATGTAAAGCTGTTTCATATTGCCCAGACACGAGATGCCGTGCGCTTTCTCCTTCGCCTTGTTCAAGGCGGGAAGAAGCATTGCCGCCAGAATCGCGATGATCGCAATCACAACGAGAAGCTCTATCAATGTAAAAAGTTTCCCCTGCCTTTTCATTTGCATGACGCATCCTCCTTGTTTCTCTGTTGTCATGACAGCTTTCTGCATGAATGTTTTATTATCATTTCCGGTTTCAATACAATATTTTTTCCATCAGCGGATTCCTGTTTCTGAATGGAGTTCAGAAGCATCTCCATTGCCCGTTTCCCCATCTCCTGGAAGGGCTGGCCCACCGTGGTAAGCTGGACAGGCAGAAACATTCCGATCCGCAATCCGCCGTAACCGATCACGGAGAATTCCTCCGGAATGAATTTTTTCCTGAGATAGGCCGCATGATAGAGTTCCGCCGCCAGAAAGTCCGTGGCACAGACAAGAGCCGTCGGACGTGTGTTCCGCGGCTCCTTCAGCAGCGCGGACAGCAATTCGAGATTGGAGTCAAATCCCAGACTGATACCCTCCAGAATCCGGGGCTTTTCCGGAGAAAACTTCGCCATCCCGTCCAGATATCCATGGCGCCGGAGTTCCACATATTCGTAAGGCTGATCTTTCGTTGTCAGATGCGCGATCCGCGTATGCCCGAGACTGGCCAGATACTCCACCGCGGCCTCCATGCCGCTTCGATCGTCGGAATATATTCCGAATCCGATTCCCGTCGGATTCGGCAGATTGAAGACACCGCAGGGTATTCCAAGGCGTTTCAAATTCTCCAGCCATGGCTCCAGAACCCTGATGGATGCGTCGTGCATGAGAACCCCTGCAATCTGCTGTTCCTTCAATTTGCGCAGGGTCGCGGACATCTCTTCCGGGCGCGGCTGAAACAGTTTGACGGAAAAGTTCTGTCTGGATGCGGCATCCAGGGCTCCCCGGATGATCCTCTGCGTAAATTCCAGATCGGGGTCGCCGCAGACGATCACAGCAACGACATGATTCCTGCCGGTCACCATCGCCCGGGCAAGTTCATTGCGGCAGTATCCGAGCGTTTCCGCTGTCGATAGGATCCGGTCGCGGGTCTGCACGGCAATGCCGACCTCTTTTTCCCGACCGTTCAGCACAAGCGAAACCACTGCCCGGCTGACGCCGCAGACTTGGGCTATGTCATTCATTGTGACCATGACCGGGATGCCTTTTTTTCTATTGTGTTACGGATGATTTTTTAATCTAACTCGTGTTAGATAATTAATATTATATTTGGAAATACCATTTTGTCAACCCCCTGAACGATATTTTTCCAGAAAAAAATAATAAGAAGGAGAAATGCTGTTTTGGTTCGAGAATTTCTTCAGCAGCTTGATTTAAATGGAAAAGAACATTACATTATATACGATATTTTTTTACTGGAATGGAACAGCCGATATGAATGAAATCAACGATCTGAACGATATCCGCAGACTTGCGGCCTTTTCGAAGGTCAACGGGGAGGATGCTGGAGCCCTGATGAAATTCATCCAGTCGGATGTGAAGGTGGAAAAGATCAAGGAGAATCCCAAACGCGCGATGTTCCGTCTGACGGATGAGCACGGGAGGATGCTTTATCTGAAACTGTTCCGCAGGCAGCGTTTTCCGTTCAATATCTTCCGATTTTATGCGGCGAAGGAGTACCGGACTGCGAAAACCCTCCAGAAAGCTTCGCTGCCGATCGTCAATTATCTTGCCTGGGCGGTTCGGAAGGACGGCGGCGGATTCTGTGTATCCGAAGGACTCCCGAATGCAGTCTCCGGACGGCGTTATTTTTTTGAGACGGCGCGGTTCGACGCACAGAAGCGCCGGGTCTTTCTGGACCGGCTCGCGGAATTGACCTGTGCACTCTGCCACGCGCACTTTTACCATCCGGATTTTCATACCTCCAATTTTCTGTTTGATACCGGGGCGGAAAAAGCGTTTCTCGTAGATCCCTGGGGTATCCGGGAGGTCTTTTTCCTGCCGGAATACCGGCGTCTTGAGATGTGTTTCCCCTGGATGGAGCTGCGTGACTGTCTGACGGATGATGAGATCATGCAGGGTCTGCTTTCGTCGTCGCTGGCCAAAAACAAATTTGCCGCACTGGAACTCATGGAGCGCGCAGGCTTTCTCTACCGCAAAAAACAGGAACTCCGCTGGCCGAAGATCCGCCGCCGGATACTCTCCGGAAAAGCGAAATTCACCACTCTTGAAATGCATGGGGAGGACCGTTTCTTCTGGCGGCATACGGACTGGTTCACACCCCCCGACAGGTTCGAAATTGATCCTTCCTGGGAGAAACATTCCTTTCCCGACGGCACGGCGGCGGAAAAGATCTGGCTGGATTCCTTCCGGAAATATTCCGATCCGAAACCCGTGCTCTGGATCGTGCATTCCGACGGTTCAGCCGAACTTTACTTCACTTCGAAATCGAACACCAGCGGCAGGTGATCCGAGAACCGCACGTCGGCAACTCGGAATCCGAGGGGCTTGATTTCCGGTGAGTACAGGATGAAGTCCAGCTGCTTTTCCGCGTTCCACGAGGGGAAGGTCGGCGTATTTTCAAGATTGGCGTTCCGCAGGGAGAATTTTTTCAGGAACGGAGCGAGTTCCGCATCCCCGGTGAGCGTGTTGAAGTCTCCGCCGATGATGACCGGTTTCCCTGGCGGAATCAGGCGTCCGAGGTGGCGAAGCTGCACGCGGCGGTAACGCTGTCCCAGCGCCAGATGGACCAGGAAAATATGAACGCCCTCCAGTTCCACTTCAATGATCAGGCGTTTGAATCCGATCGGAAAATAGTGGAACGCATACGGGGTCAGGCGCTGTTTCGTCAGCAGGGCGTTCGCCTGCCGTCGCAGAATGGGAACCCGCCGGGAAAAGGAATCGAGTCCGTATTTCACGCCGCAGTGGTAATACTGATGAAGCGATGCGGCGACGTGCTCCGCCTGATTGACATAGTCTGTGCGGAACGAGCCTGTATCCACCTCGACCAGACCGACGATGTCCGCTTCCGTTTTCGAGATGAAGCGGATGATGTTCTCCAGCGGCTTCCGGGGTGTCCGCAGGTAGCGGTGCGCAGTCAGAATGTTTTTCCCCATCCCGCCGGGCGCACCGGTGCCGTAGGCAATGTTGTAAACCAGAAATCTCATGGAACACATTTTCCTTTCTCATTATAATATATCTTGCGAATTGCGAATTGCCAAAACAAAAAAACGTGCTAAATTACAGGATTGGGAAGGTGTGGAACCGTCCGGACGCCCGCAAACGCGAAAAAATCGGAAAAGCAGGGGAAAAAACTTGCTTAATTGCCCGGAAGGAGATACTATACCGGACAGGAAATTTTAGGAGATTTCTGAAATGCTGTTGGAAATGTGCAAAAGCAAGATTCACAGGGCACGGCTGACACACTGCGATCTTGACTACGAGGGAAGCCTGGAAATCGACGTCGCATATCTGGAGAAGGCCAATATGCTTCCCTATGAAAAGATTCTGGTGGTCAACGCCACGAACGGGGAGCGGCTCGAGACCTATGCGATTCCGGGCGAACGCGGCTCCGGTGTATTCCGTCTCAACGGGGCGGCCGCGCACAAGGGGAATGTCGGTGATATCGTGACCATCATGTCCTTTGCGAATCTCACGCCGGAGGAGGCGAAGGAACATCTCCCGGACATTATTGTCCTGAATGAGAAGAACGAGGTGATTGCGCGGCGGAAGGGACGCAGGCTTCTGCCGCTGGAATAAACGGAAAGGTGTCGCATTGGCGCGGCTTTGCGGGAAAATGAAGCGGATCAGTACAGCAGGACAGCGGAAGAAAACAGCCGGCCAGGTGCTGACCGAATACGCAATGATGCTGGTGGTCTGCGCACTGTTCACCGTTGTGCTCTGCGCGCTGCTGGCGGCATTCTCCCGGTATGGAGCAAGATTGATCGGGCTGGTTTCGTGGGAACCGAACCCCCCGGACCGGTCGCAGATGGAACAGATCGTTTCAGGAACTCTTTAACAGAAACAGCAAGGAGCTTGAATCATGAAACTTGGAAGAAACAGAAGAAAAGGACAGGCGATCGTCGAGTACATCATCATCATCGTCATCGTTGCGGTTGCGGCTCTGGCTGTCCTGGGACTTTTCAGCGACCGGATCCGGACCATCATCGCCGGTGTGGCCTCCACATTCGGTGACACCAATGCCGCACAGCAGGTCGAGGACAACAGTTCCGCCGACATCCTGAAAAACATGGACAAGGACGGTATCGACATCAGCGGCGATTAATGCCAGCTTTCCCGTCCTGCCTTTCTTCCGGATCGTTTTTCCCGAGTCCGGTATTCTCCTGCCGTTTCTTCCGGAGCGCCAGGAACTTTTCATGATTTTCCCTTGTCCTGAACCGGACACGGAGTACGGTACATGAATCAGAACTTATCCCGGAAAAACAGGAAACAGCTTCACGGAGCGGCGATCGTTGAATCGCTGCTTGCCATGTTTGTGATTTTTCTCGTTCTGTTCGGGCTGCTTCAGGTTTTTTATTTTGTCGTCGGACAGTATTTCATCGACTATGCGGCGATCCGGGGGGCGCGTTCCCGTGCAGTCGGGTTCCGGGAGTATCTGATCCAGCGGGAGGTCCGGGTGAACGCGCTTCCCGCCTCCGGCGACATTGTCGCGCCGACACTGGATGAAAACTCTCTCGTGGACCGGATGATAAAAGAGCGTTCCTACATCAACAGCTATATCGGCGGCTATCGCTGGCTGGAATACGAATACTGGGAAGGAAAGTCCGCCGATCCGGACCGGAAGGTGGATACACGTCTCACTCACACGGCGGCCGTCAGCATGGACATGACCGACCTCTATACGAAATTCAGCGACTACGCGTTTCCGGACACCTATTTGAAGCATCTCTTTTTCGGGCCGGGCATTGATCTGGAAGGCAAGGCGACCCTCAGTGATTTCGCCTCGAATTATCTTGAAAACAGCTCCGGAGGCAACTAGACATGAACACATTGCGGAACCTCCGGTGCAGAGTGCGCTCCGAACGCGGACAGACGCTGATCCTCGGGCTGATGGCCGTCATCATTCTCATTGTCGGCATTCTGGTGCTTTTTGACGTGCAGCGGGTCATCCGCGGAAAAGTCAAGGTCATGTCAGCGATTGATGCCGCCGCGCTGACCGGTGCGAAATGGCAGCAGAACACACTCAACCTGATCGGGGAAATGAACCTGATCAAAGCGTGTACGGTTCTGATCACCGATCCCGCCTACGGAATCGGTGAAAGCACCGACACCTTTCTTGCGGGGGATGATTCCGAACGGGAACGGCTTAAAGAGTCTGCCGACCTTCTGACCCAGATGCAGGTGCGTGTCGCCTTCGTCGGACCGCTGATCGGTTTCGGCGCAGCGCAGCAGGCTGCGAAAAACAACGGCCTCACCTATAACGAAAGCTGCAACACCTTTCTTCAGGAGATGCTCAGCGACATCTCCAGCGGCGACTATTACGGCAATCCGGACATTGTCAAGCAGGACTACTACGGCTTTCAGTGGCGGGTCCCCTACGCGAACATGATTTCCGCCATCCTCGGGCCATCCTCCGACGGAACGGCAAAAGGCGTGGCGGTCGGAACCAACGTGGATTACCTCGGGATGCCGAAACTGCTGGCGGACCGCTCCGAACGGCCCCCGGTCACTGTTGTGAACTATCTTCAGAACTGCGCCGTGATGGAGGCGATCGCGGCGGAGGACTGGTGCATTCTGCGCGCGCTGCTGCCGGACAACGATGGGATCTATTACCAGGAAAAATGGTGGGGCAACATCCGGATCGAGCGGAGCAAAAAGGCGCTGGAAGGTGCCGAACTGCTCCCCGTGCACGTCACAACCTATGCCGGCGGCGACCTCTACAACCGCGCGGACGAGAACGGCATGCTCGACGAAGTCATCCGGCGGATTCCCGGACGTGAGGAGGAACTCAAAAAGCTGGGCACCGCATATGATTCTTATGACAGGAATACCCAGGGAGATACCGATGGAAAGAACAATCCCCTGCCGGAAATTTCATGGTCGACCTTCGACAGCGACTGGTGTTCCTATTCTGAATACGGGGTGGACAAGGGAAGCTGGGAAAACTATCTGCGCGGCCCCTTCCAGCAGGGTGTGGACTACCGTTCCGGCGCACTTTCCTACTTCTCCATCCGCGTGCCGGATGAAACGATCCTGCGACAGTTTGAATTCCGCAGAAACTTCCAGAGGAACAACCACGCACTGCGTTTCGGCGGCACGCAGAATGCCGTAGGCAGACAGATCAACCAGTACGGCGCACGAACGGAAAGCGCGCTGACCTATTTCGACGACGATGATTTCCACATCACATTCGACGCCACGGCAAAACCGCTCGGTTACCTGAAAACCGAGGAGGGTGCGATCCGCTATCCGTTCATCGCCGGCATGGTGCTGCCGGTTTTCGACAAGGTGACGCTGATTCCGGTCGCGCTTGAACCGGTCTACGGCATGCCGATGGACGACCGCGCCTGGATCATCTACATCACGAAATATCTGCCCGCGCTCGGCACGGTGAACAGCATCGACGATGTGGAAGGTCTTCTGGCGCCCGCGGATTTCGCGCTCTGCCGGAAGTATCACAATCTGATCAAGAATCTGGATGATCTCTCCTGGCGTCTGCGCGGGCGGCAGTGGCTGAACGCAGAAGCCACAGGCCACGACGTTTACGACGCCTTCGGCAATGTGACCGGACATGTGACCGATACGATCAACGAGGATCACTGCGACGACTGGGCCTCCGGAGGCGGCGGCAACCGCTACGGTCCGGGAAAACTGCATTGAACGGAACGCATGTCCCACGGGAATGATGCGTCATCAGAAAGGAATGATATTGCAATATGAGCTGGCTGGGAGCAATTGTCGGTGGAGCGATCGGTTTTGCCGCAGGAGGCGGACCGCTGGGAGCACTCATCGGCGGCGTGATCGGACATCTCGCCACAGGGAGCGGAGAAGATCAGGCAAAGCGTGCCAGCCGCAGGGAAAAACTGCAGGCGGCCTTCATTACGGCACTCTTTTCCTGCATGGCGAAGGTGGCGAAAGCCGACGGCGTCGTTTCCGAACGCGAGGCGGCATACATCAAGGCGTTCATCCAGGCGAATTTCCATCCGGATCAGAAGCCGTTCATCCGCGAGGTGTTCAACACCGCGCGCGACAACAACATCTCCTATCGGGAATACATCCGGGAATTCGATCAGCTTCTCGGCTACAATCCGGTCATCAAGCAGAATTTTCTGGGGCTCCTCTGCGAACTTGCCGCCGTTGACGGCGAACTCACGGAAAAAGAACGGGAAATTCTTCTCTATGCCGAACGGGTATTCCGCCTCAACGGTTATGTCAACGCCTTTTTCCGCTTTCATGCCGATTCCGGAGAGCGGAAGGAAGAAGATCTGGAAGCCTATTACAAGATCCTGGAAGTTGCGCCGTCCGCTTCGGATGCGGAAGTCAAAAGCGCCTACCGGAAGAAATGCATCGAGTTCCACCCGGACAAACTCCAGAGCAAAGGACTTCCTCCGGAAATGCTGGCGCACGCCGAGAACGAAATGCGCCGCATCAATCAGGCATATGACGCAATCTGTTCTGCAAGAAAAATCTGATCCTTCTTTCCGGAATGTCACTCTGTTTTCCGGAGAAATGAGATTCCTGAATTACGGCTTTCCGTCTTCGTCTTTCTGTGTAGCAAGAAACGCCCGGATTCTGCTCCAGACCGTCTCCGGCTCAATGGCTCTGACACAGGGAAAAACCGCGGGATTTGTTTCTTTCCGGCACATCCAGCTGCAGCGTGCGCAATCGCATTCGGAATGGATGCAGTCAACCGTTTCATACAGCCGGTTCGGAACATATGCACCCCAATGCCCGAGACCGGTCAGACAGAAGGTCCTGCGTCTGAGAAGCGCCGCAATATGGAGCGGGCCGGTATCATTGGTTATGACAAATTGAGCCTTGTCCACAAGGGCAATCAGCTGCATGAGTGTGGTTCGCCCGCAGAGGTCTGCTACAGCCTCCTTGTGTGTGCAGCATTCCACGACCGCTCGTGAAATTTCCTTATCACCGGACGAACCGATCATGACCGCACGCAGATCCGGACGGACTTCCGTAATGGAATCAATCAGGGAAGCGAATTTTTCCTTCTCCCAGCATTTCCGGGGATCGGCGGAACCGGGAACGACAAGATAATATTCCTGTGCGCCGGGAGCAAGGGGATCCGGAAGGGGTCTCAGGAAATCCAGTGTTCCCGGACGCGGGGAGAAATGCTCATTCAGGGCGGCGGAAGCAAGAGCCGTTTCATTTTCCTGAAGCGTTTTTTCCGGATCATATTTCAGAATCCCGGAGTAAATGAATTTTGTTCTGTTCCGAAACTCCTCCGTGCCGGGAAATACAGGAAATATCTTGAGATTTTCCAGCGTGAATTTGCGTTCCGCCTTTATGAAGTGCACAATAAAATCCTCAATGGCGCACCGGCTGAAAATCGGCAGATTGATGACAACATCCGCCCGGAGGCCCGCAAATTTCCGGAACAGGGAAATTCTTTTGCGGAAGGAACCCATGTCTTTCCTTGCGGGAATGGAAATGACGGTATCGAAAAATGGACATGCTCCTGCAAAATCCCGCATCGGTTCCGAGACGACAACGGTGACCGTGGTTCCGCGTTTCGCGGCCGCCTCATGAATCTGCATCATCAGCGGAATCGAGATCATGAAGTCGCCGAGCGCGTCATTGCGCAGCAGAAGAATTCCATGTTGCTCTCTCCTGCCGAATCGAAGACGGGCGCAGAAGCTTGTGAGCCCGGATTTCAGGGAAAAACAGACGCTTGAAATCAATCCCCGGACCCGGTTCGGCCGATGTTCCTGCATTTGGCTTTTTTCTTCAGTCGCTGCATTCATTCTTTTTTTGTACTTTCGCGTTAATTCTGAATTTTTTCCCTCAATGAACTGAAGGTGCGGCAGTGCGAACGCTCCGGAGGGAGTATTCTGTGCCGTGACAGAATCGTTGCATACATCTGCGGAAGCCGATTCTGATCATTTCCCCGCTTTCTCCAGAACAGTCTGATAGATCCGCATGGTTTCCCGTGCACAGGCATCCCAGGAGAAGTGTGCAGCGGACTTCCTCTCATTCCGGCTGCGGGGAAAGGCCAGAAGGGCTTCTGCAAAAGCATCTTCATCCGGGGCCGCGAATTCGGCAAACCCGTCGGCAATTTCGCGCAGGACGGGAATGTCCGAACAAAGCACGGGCAATCCGGCGTTCGCGGCTTCCGCCACGGGAATTCCGAATCCTTCCGCAAAACTGGGAAATACAAAGAGCGAAGCTCCGCGATACAGATCGGCCAGCTCCTCATCGCCGACGAAACCCAGATAGCGGATTTTCGGCTGTGCGGCGGCCATTTCCCGCAGTGTGTGCGCATCGCCGCGATCGGGGCCGGCAAAAATCAGATCGGGCAGTTCCGGATTTTCCGCAAGGGCTTTGCAGTATGCGCGGCAGAGCATCAGCTGTCCTTTGCGCGGTTCAATTGCACCGACGCAAAGAAAATACGCTCTGCGCGGAGACGATACTCTGTGTGCTTCCTGCGGAGAAAACGCAAAACGTGATCCGAGCAGAACAACAGCGGTTTTTGCTTCGGGGATTCCGAAACGGGTCAGTTCGTGCATCGTAAAGGCTGAATTGCAGATAAAGCAGGCAGCATTGCGCCGGGTCCAGCGGAACAGAAGGCGCATCAGGAGGCGCGTGCGGAGCGGAACATCCGGACTTGTCAGCTGAAACAGATCATGCACAGTCACCACGCCGGGAATCGAAAGGCGCGGCGGAAGTCCCGCAGTGCAGGTCGCGTGAAACAGATCCGCATGTAAGGCATTGAGTGTATGATTCAAATGAAATGCGATGCCGGCGAACTGCGAGCGGGTCATGCGGTAGGAGACAGGCACGAATCTCCTGCCGTAATCTTTTCCGCGCCACTCCTGCCGCGCGTGCAGCAGATAGAACGTGTGTGCCGCCGTCCATTTCCCGTTTCGTGCGAAGGAGGAAAGCAGAGAGTCGACGTAAACCCCCAGTCCCGTCGGTTCTTTTTCTCCCGCGACCAGATTTGCTTCAATAGCAAGGTTCATTACCCGCAACCCTCCGGATGACGGCATTGTGCCCAAACCGTTCCCGGAGCATTTGGAATACCCCTGCTTCGGATCTGCCGGGAAAATGGTGCATCTCTTTCGACCTTCATCCTGATTCTGTTTTTGTTTTGCGGAATCCGGGCTCCGGCAGAACACAGAGAGCTGTTTCCCGCATGTTGTTTTTTAATGACAGTCCACGGGCAAAAAGCGCATACTGCCTTATCCGGGCAATAAGATAGCATCCGGGAAAAGGATTGCAAATGAACTTGAAAAATATTTCCCGGTGAGGCTCCTTCTGCCAGTCTTCCAGAGTTTCCTTTTCTTGTGCAAGACCGCCGTATGTCAAATTTTCTTCCGGTGTGTCAGGAACAAACTCTTATTGTCCCCGGAGCTCTCCGGACAGGACACGCCGGTATACCTCGAGGGTCTTTTCCGCTGTGCGGCGCCAGGAATACTCTCCGGCGATCCGCAGACCTTTTCCGACCTTTTCCCGCAATACCGGGGACGATTCGCTGAAGATTGCGAATTGCCGCACCAATGCATCCTGGTCGGTCGGTAAAACACGATAGGTTGCATCCCGTCCGATCTCATCCATGCCGCTCCCCGGAGAGTGGCAGGCGGGGCATCCCGCCGTCATGGCTTCCAGAAGCGGAATACCGAATCCTTCCTGATTGGAAATCAGAAAGAATCCCAGTGCGTTCTGATAAAGAGATGCCAGAATTTCCGGAGAGACGTTTTCAAGGAAAAAAACCGTATCATTGTCAATCAGGTGCTCCATGTCCGGTGCACGGTGATGGCCTGCAATGACCAGAGCGTCCCCCCTCCTGTATTCAGGCGTTTTCTGAAATCTGCGGAATGCCGCGATCAGTTTGTCATGATTCTTCACCTCCAGTGCACCGACGGACAGAAAATAACGGGACAGTCCTTTTTGGCGGAGAAAGGCCGTATCCGCCGGGCGGCGGAGATGTTCCGATTGAATGGCAAGCGGAGTGACAAAGATTTTTCCTTCCGGAATATTCAGAAATTTTCTGATCTCGTTTTTGGTATAATTGCTGTTCGTCAGGATTGCAGCACATTCCGTCAGTTGTTTTTCGCTCTGCTCGCGCACATAGCGGTAGAATGGGTTCTGAATTGTCTCCTCAGCGTAAAATGTGAACATGTCATGAACCGTAATCACGGCATTTGACAAGCTCGTCACGGGGATCCACGGCGGACAAACGGAACCGGTGAAATGCAGAAGATCGTAATCGCCTGATGAAAAGGAAAGACAGTGTTTCAGAGAGGGAAACATTCCGGAGGAAAAGAATGCCTTCGGGAAAAGTTTCATATGCCGTGTTATTTTCACTTCAGGACAGTATTGCCGTTCCAGCTTCCGGAGTTTCAGATGGTGCCGCAGATCCATGGAGGTCGTTCCGCTGTGAATTGTCAATGTCTGATCCAGAGCTGCCAGCGCGTTCAGCAGCGAGACGGTGTAAACAGGAATTCCCGAAGGATAGGAAAGCAGAAAACTGGTATCATAAAATAACTTCATATAAGCTCTCTTTTCATTTCGGTGTGGAACAACCCGGACCGGTGGACATCCCGGTATTTCCCGCGCTGTTCCTGCATTCAATGCTAAAATAGCATTCAGGAGCAGGAAATGCAATTGGCAGGCCTGATTTTTCTTCTCCGGAACCCTCTTTCGGATTTTTTCCGGGCGCTCACACCTCCTCTCTCTTTCAATCCAGTTCCACGCTCCAGTGCTGGAAGGCGGGAGTTTCATAGGGATGCGCTTTCCGGAGCGCGGCGATCACGTCGCGGATCTGCTCCTCCGGGCAGATCATCTCCAGTTTCCACTCCGTGACGTGTTCCTCGCATCCTGCCGAACCGAGATATGGATTTGAGCCGTTCAGGGGGCGGAACTGCCCGCCACCGCAGAACTGGAAACAGCAGCGCTCGTAATTTCCGATTTTTCCCGCACCCGCTTCGAACATCGCGTTTTTCACAAGCTCGGCATGTGTTTCAGGTACATAAACATCGATTCTCCGGTATTTCATAATGAAAGTTCCTCCTTTTTTCAGGGGAAAATTGATTTTTTCCAAAGAAATATACGCGGAAAACGTATTTTTGACAGTCCGGAAGTTGACAGAAACCGGAAATTGTGGCAAATTACCGTATGCAGTCAAACAAAAACAAGGAGACAGACCATGAAATTCATTGGCGACAAGATAGCCATCGGTGAAATTCCCGTATCGGAACTGGCCGAACGTTTCGGCACCCCGACCTATGTGTATGACGAGCAGAAAATCCGGAAGAACTACCGCCGCGCATTCAACGCGTTTGCCAAGCATTATCCGGATTTCAAGATGTTCTACGCGGTCAAGTCCTGCAACAACCCGGCGATCGTCAACATTCTGCGCCAGGAGGGCGCGGGCGTCGACGCCGCGAGTGTGAATGAGATTCTTCTGGCGAAGCATGTCGGGCTCGGCGGCGAAGACGTGATGTTCAGCGGCAACTTCCTCTCCGACGAGGACATCCGCCAGGGCCTTGAAAGCGGCGTCATTTTCAATCTGGACGACATTTCGATCCTGCCGCGTCTCCTCAAGTTCGGCAAGCCGGAGATTCTTTCCTTCCGCGTGAATCCGGGTTACGGCAAGAGCAACGTCGGCGAATTTGTCACGAACGCGGGGCCCAACGCGAAGTTCGGCATCCACCCGGACAAGGTAATGGACGCGTACCGCATGGCGAAGGAAGCCGGCGTCAAGCGGTTCGGTGCGCACATGATGACGGGTTCCTGCATCACGGACGCGGAGTATTTCCCCTTTGTGACCGGCCTTCTGATGGACATCATCGGGAAAGCCGGCAGAGAACTTAAAATCGATTTCGAGTTCATTGATCTCGGCGGCGGTCTCGGCATTCCCTATAAGCCCGGCGAAGCGGCGCTGGATCTGGAAAAGGCCGCGGAACTGACCGCGAAAATGTTCCGTGACAAAGTCGCCGAATACGGACTCAAGCCGCCGCAGCTCAAGATGGAGCCTGCGCGCTATTTCGTCGGCAATGCCGGCTACATCATCGGACGTGTCCACTCGATCAAGGAGTCCTACAAAAAGATTGCAGGGACGGATATCGGAATGAACACGCTGGCACGGCCCGCAATGTACGGTTCCTACCACCACATCTACGTGGACGGCAAGGAGCAGGATCCGCGCGCGGCGATCGGGCTTTGCGGCCAGCTCTGCGAAAACACCGACTTCTGGGTCAAGGAGCGCGAACTGCCTTCCACAATCGCGGAAGGCGATCTTGTGGTCGTGGAGAACGCGGGCGCATACGGCTTCGGCATGAGCTATCAGTACAACGGGCGCCTTCGTCCGGCGGAGGTGCTGGTCAACGGCGACGAGGCCACGCTGATCCGCACCCGCGAGGATTTCGACGACATGATCCGCCATACGTTTGTGCCGAGCCGTCTGAAGAGCTGATTTTTCCCGGGTTTTTCCGGTTTTGACGTTGCAATCGCGCAAAAATACGCTAGATTAGACACAATCAATCATGGAGTTGAATTATGCTTCTTCAGAAAATTGCCAGATTTTTGTCAAGTGACATCGGGATCGACCTGGGCACGGCGAACTGCCTTGTCTACGTGAAGGACAAGGGGATCGTCCTGTCCGAGCCCTCCGTGGTGGCGATCAGCGAACGGAGCAAGGAGGTTCTCGCAGTCGGAGAAGAAGCGAAACGGATGCTCGGAAGAACCCCCGGCAACATCAAGGCCGTCCGCCCGATGAAATACGGCGTGATCGCGGACTTCGAAGTGACCGAGGCGATGCTGCGCTATTTCATCCAGAAGGCGAAAACCAAAGTTCCCGCGCGCTGCCGCCTGGTCAAGCCGCGGGTGCTTGTCGCGGTTCCCTCCGGGATCACGGAGGTGGAGACGCGCGCGGTGAAGGACAGCGCCGAACGCGCCGGAGCCAGCGAAATCTTCCTGATTGAGGAGCCGATGGCGGCGGCGATCGGCGTCGGGCTTCCGGTGTCGGAACCCTCGGGCAGCATGATCGTCGACATCGGCGGCGGCACGACGGAAGTTGCGGTGATCTCCCTCTCGGGCATTGTCGAAGCCAAAAGCGTGCGCGTCGGCGGCGACGAGATGGATCAGGCGATCATTCAGCACATGAAGCGCGTTTACAACCTGATGATCGGCGAACGGACCGCAGAGGACATCAAAATCCAGATCGGCAGCGCCTATCCGGACGAGAACAATGAAGTGTTCACGGAGGTCAAGGGGCGCGATCTGGTTTCCGGACTTCCGAAAACGATCAAGGTATCCTCGCGCGAGATCCGCACCGCATTGCAGGATCCCGTTACAAGCATTGTGGAGGCGGTCCGCAGCACGCTGGAGCGCTGCCCGCCGGAACTGGCGGCGGACCTGATCGACCGCGGCATCATGCTGGCGGGAGGCGGTTCGCTTCTGCGCGGACTGGACCGTCTGGTCTCCGAGGAGACCGGACTGCCGGTTTTCGTCGCGGACGACTCGCTCAAAGCCGTTGCGAACGGCACCGGTGTAGTGCTTCAGGAAATGGATCACATGTCCAGTGAACGCTGAAGTGTCGAATGCTGATTTCAAAGGCGACGGAGTTTTCCGTCGTCTTTTTTTTGCTCTGAAGCGTGTTTCTTCCCGGGGATGTCGTATTTGATCCGTTCCGCAGAGATATATTGACGGAAGGCGTTGCACTTTTCCGGGGAAAAACATCTGTCCCGGAGGAGATGAGTCCGGCGTGCCTTTCCTGAATTCTGTATCTGGCGGGTAGGAAGGGTTAAGGAAGATTTGTTAAAACTCTAATCAAACTCATATCATCTTGAAATATAATTTTCTCATGAAAGCATGCAGAAAGATTCTTTCATTCCCACTTTTCATACTTCCGCCACGCGAAGGGATCCTCGCAGAAAGGTGTCGGGGAAAATCCTGTCCAGCGCTGAAATGCGTGAAAAATATTTTCACTTTTTTGGGAAACGGGGATTGACAATCCGCTCCTTTTCGATTATAATAAAAGTATGAAACAATATGATAACACTTTGTGAAGTCTTATGGATCTGACCACGAAACGGAAAAATCTCACGGACAATATCCGGGAAGTGCTTGCGGAAAAGATTCTCTGCGGCGAGCTTTCTCCGGGGAAACCGCTGGCGTCCAATGCGGAGCTGGCGCGGGAATTCGGGGTCTCTCTTCTGACGGCGGACCGTGCGGTGCGGCGTCTGGTCAGCGAGGGCCTGGTCTACCGCGAACAGGGACGCGGCACCTATGTCAGCCGGACTCTCCCCGAAAAGCCGAAAAAAGCGCTCCGGATCGGAATCGCCGACAAGCTGAATTTTCCGATCATTCCAATTCGTGAGGCCGCGCTCGACATCCGGCCCCGCACGGCAATGCAGTATTTGAAACAAAGCGGATGCGAGGTCCGGATTCTGGATTACGAGGAAGTGCGTGATCCGCAGACTTTCAAACGCGAGGCCGCAGAACTGGACGGCATCCTGTTTTCCTCCGCCTACCTTGATCCGAAAACCGAGGAAAATCTTTTATCCCTTTCGATTCCGGTTGTCATCACCCTTCATGAATGGGTCCTTGACATACCATTCCACCAAACCATCGCCGAACACTATCCCGGGATGAAACAGGCTGCCGCGGAGGTCGCCAAACGGGATTTTTCTGAAATCATCGTTATCTACGAGGAACATCAGAACGGCCACTGCCGCAGGGATGGTTTCATCCGGGCATTGAAAGCTGTCGGATGGGAGGAAAAGCGGATCAGGGTTATTCCTGTGGAGAAATGGGCGATTCAGAATGGTGTCCCGAGCTACCGTCTTGCGATGAAGTTGAGCGCGGAACTGCCGGGCAAACTCCTCTTTTCGACCTCTGATGTTGTCAGTTTTGCCATGATGGAGGCGTTTCGTGAGAAGGGCCTGTCTGTCGGAACAGATTTCCAGCTTCTGAGTTTCGACAATCTGGAGGATTATGGTTACGCGCCGTTCGGGAAACCCGTTTTAACATCCATCGACCTGCCGAAGGTCAGAATCGCGGAACGCTCCGCAACTCTCCTGCTGGATAAAATCCGGAACCGGACGGATGAAACCACGATTCTCCGCATCCCGACATCATTGATCATCCGGGAAACGGCATTTTCATAAGTTAAGGGAAAATGGAAAACAAAGGGAAAGGAGCTCCATAATGAATGCAAACATGCGGAACAGATCATACCATGGGAAGGCCCGCCGGCATGAAGGGGAGATTTTTTTCACGTTAATAGAGCTTCTGGTCGTGATTGCGATCATCGCAATTCTGGCTGGACTGCTTTTGCCTTCACTGAACAGCGCTCGGGAAAAAGCGCGCAGCAGTTCCTGCCAATCCAATCTGAAGCAGATCGGATTGGCCCTGAATATGTATACCAGCGATTACAATGGTTGGATTCTTCCGGCACTGGGAAATGAAAACAGCGCTCTGACATATTGGTACAGAATCCTTGGGGAAAATTCGTATTATGGGATCAAATGGATCAATTCCAACTCGAGCAAAGGCTCGACATTTGCCTGTCCATCCGAAGAGAAACAGTTCACCGGAATATTCAGTGAGTCTAAGAACCGGACTCATTACTCTTATAATGCATTGCTGGCGGGATTGCCCGACTACTATCTTTCTATGGGGGCGTTTTATGCACCGGCCCGCAGACATAAAGCCGCATCCATCCAGGGGCCGTCCCGTGCAATGGTTTCGTGGGATCATTACAGGAGTAGTCACTATGGATTACAACTGTGGCCGACGGAATTGCCGACCCGGCACGGCAAGGATATAAAAGTGAATCAGGTCATGCTGGATGGTCATACGCAAACACGTAACTATCAACAGCTGATTACGGTTCCGCGGGAAGGCGACAACTGCGATCATTCCTATCATTATGCACTAAGCGCGGGCTTTTCAGTTCCCGCTCACTGATTCTATCTGCTCTTTTAACTACAATGGAGTAAAAAGATGAAAAAATCACTTGTCCCCCTGTTGTGCTGCTGCGTACTTATCTCAGGTTTCGCAGCGGAAATCGCCAGCTATGATTTCACCGGACGCGAAATGAAATCCACGGGAAAGCTGGAGCTGCCGTTTTTCACCAATGATGTAAAGATCGGCGGAACGGATCGGATGCGGTCGCTGTATTTCAATGGAGAAAAATCACGCGCCAGTATTCCGGACAGCGGCAGCTTCCACCTGCTGAAAGGCGGTACGGTGCTGGTGAAACTCAAAGTGGAAACGAAACCGGAATCCGGGTGTCACATGTTTATCCTCAAGACCGGGGAATGGTGCCTGGGAAAAGCCAAGGACGACAAATTGTATTTTAATTTTTCCTCTACCGATGGGAAAGCCGGTCCCGGAATTCGAGTACGCTGTGATTTTTCAAAAACACAGCATATCGGGATCAGTGTATTTCCGGATGATAAATATATCATCTGTGCCAACGGGAAGAAACTGGCATCCGGGGTTCTGACAATGCCATCGGCTCCGCTGTATAATGAAAAAGGCATTCTGATCGGCAGCGGCTGGGGAGCTGTCTGGAATTTCAAGGGCGATATTTTCAATTTGAAACTGCTGGATGAACCGCTGTCCGAAGCTCAGTTGAATGCTGCAACAGGAGAGTGACATGAAGAAACTCATCTGTTTGACTCTGTTTTTGTGGGGATGCCTGGCATTTGCCGGAAAACAGCCGCTTTACCACTATGATTTTGCCAGAAATACCGATATTGTTCTGGAAAACGGAGCTGTACGCGGGAAAGATTATATCCGTTTCAACGGAAAAAACAGCCGTGCGGTCATTCCAGGAAGTGAAAAATTCAATCTGACGGAAAAAGGAATTACCTTTGCCTGTATTGTCCGGTTTGACGACCGTGAAATCATCGGACAGGACATGATCAGCAAAGGAGAATCCCTGCTTTTCTCCCGTAATGATGCCGGAGCGGTCTACTGCGGCTTCCGTAACAGAAAACAACAGTGGCTGCTGAATTGCGGCGGACCAAAAGTGGAACCATGGACCTGGGTTCATTATGCCATGGTTGTATCCTATTCGAATGACCCCGGACGCGGCGACCGCAATTATACGGTCAGCAGCTTTCTGAACGGTGAAAAAATTGCTTCAGTAAAATTCAATGAAGCTGATCCTTTCCAGGAGCGGAATACCCCGCTGGTCCTGGGATATGGAAAAGGACATCAGCTGTGGGCAATGAAAGGGGATATGGCGGAAGTCATGATTTTCGATCAGGCACTTTCGGAAGGGGAAGTCGAAGATCTGGCATTGGACAACCCACGCCTGAATCTGAAGCGCAAGGACCGTCACCCCATAATGGAAGCGCTCTCCACTGAACTGACCGCATTGACAGAAAACACCATTCTCCCGGAAGGGAAATGGCTGTTAAGCGCAGTTCGAAGAGCCGCCCGCAACGGAGCGGACCAGCAATCTCTCCTGTCGCTTCTTCGACAGAAAAAGGCGGCATTCGCCCTTCATGATCCCATTGCGCTGCAGAAGACATGGAATGAAAACCAGCGGATCTGCCGAATGATGCTGAGCGATGAAATGGCGGCTCTGATCATGATCGACGGCAAGGGGACTTTGTTTCCGCTGACCGGGCTTTATGACCGGCCTGCCGGAAAGGAAATGCTCTCTTCCTATGGGTTGTACTGGACGGTGGATTACCGGAAAGGCAAAGGCCGCCTCGAAAGTGCAATGAACTATGACGATAATGTGAGCTGGGAGGCGGAGTGTTCCGGCAATCATGCTGTTGTCCGCTGGAAACACCCGTTTTTCGAAGCGGAAGCAGAACTGGACTTGAAGGGGAAACGTCTGGAAACATCCCTGGATGTCCGCAGCACATCCCGAGATCATCTGGTATTTCAGGTCAGCTATCCCTGTGTGATTCTCGCATTAAAGGAAACTCCGCGTGATCAGTATCTTCACATGACCGGGGAACTGGTCGAGAATCCCTCGGTCAATGGTTTGCGCAATACCCCGTCGATGGGTTATTATCCGGCATCGCACGTCCCGATGCAGTTCTGTGCTTATTATGACAAAGGAGGTGCCGTCTATTTTGCCTTTGAAGATCCGAAGGCGATCAGTAAGCGTTTCATCTTCAAAGGACAGAAACGCGGCATTGAACTGGCATGGATGTCATGGGCCCCGTATGAAGTCGGACAGACAGGGTTGAATCGATATGAGTTCAGCGGAAAGGGTGTAATTGAAGCTTTCCGCGGGGACTGGTACGATGCGGCGCACATTTACCGGAGGTTTCTGAAAAACAAGGCGTTCTGGTGGTGTGAAATTCCGCGCAAGAACATGTCCCCCTGGTTTGCGGAAAACACCTTGTGGATTCTAGCCATGCTGAACTATCGCAATGCTGCAGAAGCGGAAACCCTCAAGGACCATCTGCTTTATCTGCGGAATTATTTTGAACTTCCTTTCGGTTCTCATGTATATTTCTGGGAAGATCTTGGCATCGGGGCAAGGTTTACTCACTTCTTCCCCGCATCCTATTCCCTGCCGTTTTTTCAATTCCTGAATGAACACGGGATTGGTGTAAAGCCTTACACGAATGTCCAGCTGTGGGCGACACTGGACGGGCCGTATGAAAAAACTGACTGGATGTATTCTTCGCATGGGAAAAAGTACGCCATCAAGAATTTCAACGGCAGTCTCAACTATGAGCGCTACCAAACCCTTTCGAGAAAATCGACAATGCCGTGGGCGGTCATCTGCCCTGCGTGTCCGGAATGGCAGCAGAAGCAGATTGCCAATGCCGAACGCTTTGTCTCTTACGGAGCAAAGGCAATTTATTACGATGAAATGCTTGCGGCGCGGCCATACTGCTGCTTTGACGAATCGCACGGCCATAAAATGAATGATCCCGCCATGTGGCTTCAGGATGGTTATCTGCCGATGATGCGCGCAATCCGGGAAAAAGTTCCCGCTTATGTCGGTCATGACACCGAAGGTTTTGAAGAGCCTATGGTCGGTCTTCAGGACGGATTTCTCTGCTGGGCCGCTCCCTCCTCTACACCTCTGAGCAAGACCGTATTCGGTCCGCGCATGGAGCTGATCGGACGTCTGTTCAGCTATATCTGGCAATTCAACTCCCAGACCGAACAGCGTTTTTACAGCATTCTCGGGCGTCAGTTTGCATCTGCGGAACAGCTGGGGTGGTTTCAAACCCGCGAAATTATCGATTATCCGGAAATGATGCTGTACACGAAACAGCTGATGCACTTGAAAAACGGTCTGTTCAAATACTTCCGGGAAGGAGAAAGCCTCCGTCCCTTGGAATGGAAAAAAGCACCGGGCAAGTATCGTTTCCTGCATGAATCACGAAAATATATCACAGTGGACCGCGTGTTATCCGGCGCTTATATGCGCGATGACGGCATGGGGATCGTGCTGCTGGTCAATCCGATGCTTCAGAAGGAAAATGCTCAGCCCGTGTTCCGGTATCCCGGGAAAGCGTTTGCTCTTTGCGAAATGAATACGAAGGAACCGCGCATTCTCCTGAATGACGGGAATTATTCGCCGGAACTGTCATTTCGTCCGCTGGAAGTCAAATTGCTGCTGATCGGAAAAGAGAACACTGAAATTTTTCATGCGGAAGCCCGACGGGTGCAGAATTTGCTGAATAAGGTTGCCCAATTCCGGAAACCTGACAAACCCGTGGAATATTTCGGCGGACTTGGCAAAATTCCCGCACAGAATGTAATGGATGGTCAAATGGTTACAGGCGGATTCCTGCAGAAGATAACGGGAGCGCTGCCAGCAAAAGACAACACTTTCGTCGGCTGGATCCGCTGGAACAATGCCCTGCTGACCTATGGGATGCTGGATTTCGGAGAGAAAGTCTACTCCCGTGTGGAAATATCATACAGTGTCGGTGAAGGGGAAAGCGGCGGTTCTTTGGAATTGCGTTTTGGAGAAGCGCCCATTCCATATGCTGTCGTTCCGCTGAAGAACAGCGACGGGGAAAGGATTACGGCAACGGTTCCGCTGCGTTATCAAGTCACCGGGCGCCGCCGGGTTTCGATTCGCTTCCCGAAGGCAAAGTCCTGTACTTTCTATGGCTGGCGGCTTTTGCCGTAAAAATCAGAATGCCTCATTCAATCATAAAACGCAAGCCCGTCTTACTGACGGGCTTTTTGATCCAGACACTGAATTTGGAAAATATGAGAAGAATCGCCTTAGAGTCGAAAAATTCAGCCTGCATCTGAACATTCTGATCGCGTCCGGGCATCCGGTGTCCACCATCCGGCTGGAAAATCTCCGGATCGGCAGCACGGATCTCAAATACATGGCGAAACTTGCGGAAGTTCTGAAGCAGCCGGATACACAGGATAAAACGCTCCGCGCCGAAGCGGAACGATTCCTTAAGGAAACGCCCGAACGCGTCGGAATCACGCTGGCACATGATCCGTCGGCACGTGCCGAAGCGCGCGAAAAAGCCATTGATCTCATCCTCAAACTGACCGGTCAGCCGAAACATTGAGAAAGATGCGGGGGCACTTCCAGAGTGCCCCGTATCCGGGATTTCAGACCCCTTTTTCCGATTCGGCAATGGAAAAACCGAGATTGTGTGATATCTTATCCCATCCTGAGGCAATTAATTTTTCAAGTGGGGATTTTTTGATGTCACATCAAACACAGAAACGTGATCTGGCTAACTACTGGCGGCTTCTCGGCTATGCCAAACCTTATAAATGGCGGCTTGCCGTCGGAATTCTGGCGGGTTTCATTGCCAGCAGCTCCCTTCTCGGCGGACTTCTGATGATCCCCTATCTGATGAGGGGAGTCGATCCCAATAAACCGGAAAATGTCGCGGCCGCCGAAAAAACCGCCGCTGAAATCGTTCTTGCAATGGATCGGGAAACCGATCCGGAACAGCGGATTCAGACCGTCGGCAATCTGCTTGCCGCTCCGCAGAAACAGATCGCCGCACGCATTGTCCAGGCCACTGGAGGAGCGGATCTCTCCGAAAAGGAAAAAATCCAGACCGTCAGCGCGATTCTGCTGGCGCCGGATTCACACGGCGAACTGGAAAAGAAACTGATCCGTGCCGACGAACAGCTGAATAAAATCATCCCCGCCTCCTGGAACATGCACATCACTTACAGAGAGGGAAACATCGTCTTTTCCGCCGGAGACACCACGCTCCTGAACATCCCCGCGGAAACGGCGGGCGGGAAGATGACCTGGCAGTTTTTCTCCATCTTCGTCACGGGATTCATTCTGCTCTGGCTGATCCGGAATCTGTTCATTTTCATCAACAACTATTATACAAAATGGGTTGGCGCCAAGGTCTCCACGGATATGCGCAACGAAGCCTTCCGGAGCATGATGAAGCAGTCGCTGCGCTTCTACGGGCAGCTTGACGTCGGCCAGCTCATCAGCCGCACGACCAACGATACAAGCGCAATGGAATCGGCCATCACGAACTCGATAGCGGATGCCACGCGCTGTCCGCTGGAGATTCTCGCATGCGCCGCCGCGATTCTCATCGCCAGCTTCAAATACAACAACTGGTATCTGGCCGTCATCCTCTTTCTCGGGCTGCCGCTCTGCGTGCTTCCGGTCATGATCATCGCCAGAAAAATCCGGAAAATCTACCGCCGTTCCTTCGCGCAGATCGCCGAAGTCGTGACAAGGATGCACGAGGCGATTTCCGGCATCATCGTCGTCAAGGCGTATCACGCCGAAAAGCGCGAAGTCCAGCGTTTTGAAACCACCAATGCCGGCTATTTCAAATCCATCAACCGGGCGTTGAAAATGCAGCTCTTCATGGCGCCGCTGATGGAGACCGTCGCCGTCGGCGCGACACTCGTGTTTTTCATTTTCAGCTACAGCCAGGGTGTCACGCTGACGGAGCTTGTGCAGCTGCTCGCCCCCTGCTTCATGGCCTACAACCCGATCAAGGAACTTGCAAAAATCTCCTCGCTGCTCCAGCGGAGCATGGCCGCGGCGGACCGCTATTTCCAGCTGATCGACATTGACACCAGTCTTCAGGAAAAGGAAAATGCGATTGCGCTCAAGGAGTTCAGGAACGAGATCCGCTTCACGGATGTCGTGTTCGCCTATGATCAGAAGAAAATCCTCGACGGCATCAATCTGGTCATTCCGAAAGGGCATGTCGTCGCGGTCGTCGGCGAGACCGGTTCCGGAAAGACCACGATCGCCAACCTGATCGCCCGCTTCTACGATGTGAACGAAGGAAAAGTGACCATCGACGGCATCGACCTGCGGGATGTGAGAACCGATTCCCTGCGCGACCTGATCGGCATCGTCTCCCAGGACGCGGTGCTCTTCAATGACACGATCGCCAACAACATTGCCTACGGTGTCCCCGATGCCCCGCGCGAAGCCATCATTCAGGCGGCAAAACAGGCCAACGCCGACCGCTTCATCACCGACGGGCGCCACAAGGACGGCTATGACACCATCGTCGGCGAAAAGGGCTTCCTGCTGAGCGGCGGCGAAAAACAGCGCGTCTCCATCGCACGGGCGATCCTCAAGAATCCTCCGATCCTGATTCTCGACGAAGCCACAAGCGCCCTTGACACCGTGACGGAAAAACTTGTGCAGGAGGCGCTCAACAAGGTCATGGCGAACCGCACCGTGTTTGCAATTGCACACCGCCTCAGCACGATCAAGAACGCCAATCTGATCATCGTTCTGGACAGAGGGCACATCGTTGAATCCGGCACGCACGAGGAGCTGCTCCGTCTCGGCGGCAAATACAAGAGACTCCACGACACGCAGTTCGGAAGGTTCGCGGAAGCCTGAAAAATATCCTGCCGGAAGAAGATCAGCGGCTTGTTTTCGAGCCGGTCATCCGCCCGGAGGCGTCGCGGTAAATCACCTGGTTTCCGACTTTTGTAGCGGAACCGGTCATTTTTCCGGAGGCATCACGATAGGTGGTTACATTCCCGTGGGTCGTAGCGGAACCGGTCATTCTGCCGGAGGCGTCGCGGTAGGTGGTGTTGTTTCCAATGGTCGTGGAGGATCCCGTCATGCGACCCTGTCCGTCGCGGTAGGTGGTGTTGTTTCCGATGGTCGTGGAGGCTCCTGTCATGCGTCCCTGTCCGTCGCGGTAGGTGGTGCCGCTGCCGATGGTTGTGGAAGATCCTGTCATGCGTCCCTGCCCGTCGCGGTAGGTCGAGGTCGATCGTTCCGCGCCGAACACCCCGAGGCCCGCAAGCAGAAGCAGAATGACGATAATCAGCAGCAGCGACGGAAGACAGCCGGAAGAGGCCCCGTCCTTGTGTCTGCCCGGTTCCCAGCGCGCGCCGCAGTTGGCGCAGACCATCTCCACATCTCCGCCGCCGAGCAGACCAAGCAGCAGACCGATCCAGCCGAACAGAAGCAGTCCCAGGCATCCGCAGCCCATGTCGTAATTCTTGCGGACGGGTGCAATCTGAGTTGAACCGCATTGCGGACAGCATACCGGCATATCATTCATAAAGATACCTCCCCTCTCTTTTCGGATAATATAGCATCGTTATCCGGAAAAACCAGTCCGGGCGAAGATTGACTTTTTCCGATCTGATGGTATCTTAAAAGGCGGGGGAGGGTGGTCACGCACGATAGTGTCCGCGCCCCGTGCAATCGAACTGATCAAGGAGGCGTTCCGATGAAATCTGCTTTTGTCTCTCTGCTTACGCCGCTCTTTGCCCTGCTTTCCGGCTGTGCGGCATCCACGAAAGAGATTCCGGCGGTCGGAAATTTCGACGTGCCGCGCTACATGGGAAAATGGTATGAGATTGCGCGTCTGCCGCAGTCGTTCGAGCGGGATCTGGACTATGTCACGGCAAACTACACCCTGCGCGAAGACGGCCGTGTACGGGTGCTCAATCAGGGAAAACGTTCGGGGAAGCCGGCCAGGGCGGAGGGAGTCGCCAAACTCAAGCATCCCGATGCGCGCCCCGTCACCGGAGAGCTGCGTGTCTCGTTCTTCGGCCCGTTTTACGGCGACTACAAAATCATTGAACTGCCGGAGGATTACCGTTATGCCGTGGTGACTTCCGGCACGAAAGAGTATCTCTGGATTCTTTCGCGGTCGCCGCAGATGCCGCGGGAACAGCTTGCGGGGATCACCGCGCGCCTGAAAGCCCTTGGTTTTGCAACGGAAAAACTCGAATATCCAAAGCAGGAGCTTCCGGAATGATCCGGCGTGAAGTCGTTGTAAACGATAAAATGCAGCAGAACTTCGTCTATTTTCTGACGGAAAAGCCCGGTACGAACTTTCACGCGGGCTTCCAGCCGGAACTGACGCCGAAGGAGATGCTTGCGCTCGGCGTTTTCGGCGGGAAATACATGACCGACTGCACCGGGGAATTCCCTGATGACTGGTTTGAACACGCGAAACTCTGTCCGGAACGCCACGATCCGGAACTGAATTTTTTCCACATCGAGGCGTCGCTTCCGCTGTCGGTCTGGCGCGCCAAAGGCTGGATCCGGGAGGAGGACCCGCGCGGCTGGTTCCAGTGGTACTGCCGCTACTACATGGGAAGGCGCTGCTCCGACGATGAACGGCAGATCAAACGGTGGCGCGCGATGATCCGGCACGTCGCCCAGATTCACTGGAACTGCCGGATCGGTGATCTGGACTGCCGCAGAAAACAGCGCCAGGCGCTTCTGAACTGGGCCTACGACAGCCGCCGTATGTGAACCCTAAAGAGAAATATCCTTATGGTCGTGGCTGGCCATCGCGTTTTCCTCGATCATCTGGATCAGAATTGCGCCGGTCGTTCGGATCCGATAGCCGGAAACAAAATAATTCCGTGTGCCGATTCTCTTCTCAAACTGTGCCATATTGCCGCCGGAAAGTTCCTGTGCAAGCGTACGGATTTCCCCGGCGGACGGCATGCCGTCCGTGTCTGTCCCGTCAGTTAGAAGAAGCAGTTTCCCGTTGCGGACCGTCACGACGCTGCCTTCATGGTCCAGCAGGTAGAGTTCATGGATCGGATCGGCATTGTGCGCCTGAATGAGCGGAGCAAGCAGACACTCCAGACGCAATTCCAGTCCCGCGACGCCGAGAAAATTTCCATCCCGTGCAAACATCGGATAACGGCAGGTGACGTGGAGGGTGGACAGCGGCGCCTCGTAAGGCGCGGACCAGAGGATTTTTCTCCGTTCGGACGGCTCGGCAAACGTATCCCAGCGGTGTTTGAACGCGGAAGTGTGCGGATCATCATAGGTGCCCGGATAACTGTAACGCACGCCGTTGGCCCAGCGCACGAAAAGGCGCTGAACCATGGTGGACGGATCCAGAATCTCGCGTCCGAGAAAACGGGTCTCGCTGACCTGCGCGCTGTTGGGATCGTAGCGGACAACCTTGTTGCAGATCTGCACAAACTGTCTTGCATCAGGCAGAGTCTGCCGGATTTCCGACGGTTTTTCCGGAAGAATGCGGGTCATATAGGCCAGACTCACCGGATGCGGATACAGCGGAGAGCGGATCATCTCCGGCGGTGCAGTCCGTGTTTTTTCATAATCGGCGTTGTCGTAGAATTTCGAGTCGGGATAAGGAGTGCTCCCGGAAGCGCACTCCTGCACATCTTCGATCAGGTTGTCGGCGAAGATCAGCAGCTGCGCCTGAATCTGGAGAATCTTCCGCCCGACGGCGGTGGCGAGAATGTCCGTATATCCCTGCAGCCGCAGACGGCGCATCGTATTGGCGGACCGCAGCTCCTGTTCCCGGTTGGCGCGGTAATAGGAGTAGAAGAGTTCGCCGCAGAGCAGGGCAAAGAGCAGTCCGGTGATCAGGATCGACTTGATCCGGTTGCGGTAGACGATCCGGAAGAACTTCTGGAAGAGATTGTCCGGTGCGGCGGAAACTTCCTCGTCATAGATGAAGTGCCGGACGTCTGCGGCGAGTGCGGCGACACTCGGATAGCGTGCGGCAGGATCGGGATTTACGGCTTTCAGGATGATCGCACGGATCCGGGGGGCGATTTTCAGCGCGGGCTGATAATGGCAGTAGTTCCGCTCGTCATGAACATCACAACAGGTGGCGCTGTCTCCGGAAGCGATGGAACAGGTGTTGTCTCCGCGCCGCAGTGTTGTCATTTCAAAAAGAAGCATGCCGAGAGAATAGATATCAACCAGCGGTGTCACAACCTTGTCCGCCAGAAACTCGGGCGGCAGATAGTTCGGTGTTCCGCTCAAGCTTTCCGGCACGGTGCCGAATGTCCGGGCGCATCCCCAGTCCATCAGGTAAACCTCTCCGAAATTTCCCATGAGAATATTCTCCGGCTTGATGTCCCCATGCACGATTTTGAGGCTGTGGCAGTATTCCACCACAGCGCAGATTTTCAGAAAATACTCCAGGCGGGAGATCAGTGCATGGCGCTCCTGGGCAGCATTCACCTTTTTTTTGTCGTAAGTGACTCTGATCGTGTCGATGAAGCGTTTCAGAGAGGAGCCGCTGATAAATTTCATTGCGACATTCCAGTGACCGTCGGCGTCCTTTCCTAGATCGTAGACCGGAACGATCGACGGGTGGTCAAGCTTTGCGTTCAGGCGGCACTCCTCGATGAAGGACTGGATTGCCTCCGCATTATCCCGGAACGTCTCATTCAGGCATTTCACCGCGATGATCCGGTCGAAGACGACATCTCGCGCCTTGCAGACTTTTCCAACTCCTCCTGCTCCGAAATCGCAGATGAAGTGGTATCGGGTGGAAAAGTCCGCCGCGTGTTCCGCCGTTGGCGCACGTTCCTCCATGGCGTGTTCCTTTCCCCGGTGCAGGGAATCCGCGAGAACGACAGTGGCGTCAATGGCCCGTGTCGTATCTCCTGTGCCATGTGCGTTGTCCGTATTGTCCTTCTTCATGTTCCCGATGTCCTGTTTCCCGGAAATGCCTGTCTGCCGGAAAAAATTCCGGACGCTTTTTTCGGATCTCTTAACTTGGTTATGATTACCGCAGATGACATTTTTTGAAATCACTGAAATTGAATAAAAATTTCACTATCACTACTGTCCGGCAAAAGTTTCCGGACCTGATTGTTAAAATCGGGAGTTGCTCTGCATGAAAGGCTTTGAAAGTCTTTCAGTTGAGCAGGAGAGCCCCGCAATGCATTACAGTAGCATCTTTTCAGCATCTTTTCAATTTCATACCGGGCAATCGTTTTGAAAAATCAATGGAAAGCTTGTCTGGAGAGCGATTTTCTCCGCCGGGCTGTATGACACCATATGAACAGAAATGGCGCTTCAATGTTTCTGCAGCATAAGAGGAGTTTCAAAATGAAATCTGCGTTTTTGACTGCTTCTGCGGAATGCCGTCCACGACAAACGGTGGCATGGTCCGGCCAGGATTCCAGCTTCCGGCGTGTCAATTTTCCTCTTCCGCGTTCCTCCATCCCCGGGGGAGCATTTTCAAAAAAACGCGTTTTCAGGGATGCCTCTTTTCCGCAATGTCGGATTTATTTGCGAAAGATGTTGACAAAAGCCATTTAACAAAGTAAATTGTCAGAAGAAAACGGGAGGATCCTTTATGAGACAAGGCAGTGCGGAACGCGCCACGCGCGAAACAAATATCACAGTATCCATCAATCTTGACGGGAAAGGCCGGTCCGATATTTCCACCGGAATCGCCTTCATGGATCATATGCTGACGCTTTTTGCGAAACACGGCAAGTTCGATCTGACGATTGCGGCAAAAGGGGATCTTGAGGTGGACTGCCATCACACGATGGAGGATCTCGGTCTGGTTCTGGGCGAAGCGGTCGCCCGGGCGCTCGGGGACAAGAAAGGCATCCGGCGCTACGGGAATTTTCTTCTCCCCATGGACGAGTCGCTGGCGCTGATCGCGCTTGATCTTTCCGGCCGGCCGTATCTGGTCTATGATCTGGTGCCCCCGGCGGCGCGCATCCGCGATCTGGATACCGCGCTGTTCAAGGAGTTTTTTCAGGCGTTGTGTGTGAAGGGCGGGATCAATCTTCATATCCGTCTGCTCAGCGGCGCGGAAGTGCATCATGTGTTTGAAGCTGTCTTCAAGGGGCTTGGCCGTGCGCTGGCACAGGCGGTCGAAATGGATCCGAGGGAGACGGGGATCCCCTCGACAAAAGGTTCTCTTTAACCGGATGGTCCGGGCACGGCGGGAGATGCGCCGTATTGAGGTTCCTGTTGAATGAGTGAATTTATCTGCAGCAGATGCGAGAACAGTTTCAGTTGTGACGCAACCGACATGGAGCGCGTTACCTGTCCGTACTGCGGGGAGGAGCTCACGGTGGACAGCGCCGGGGACATTCTCCCGGAAGGATTCACGATCAATGGTTTTGAAATCGTCCGTCTGCTTGCGTCCGGCAGTTCCGGGCGCGTGTATCTCGCCAACCAGGTCGCTGTGGAACGTCTGGTCGCAATCAAAATTCTCAAACGTTCCCTCGCGGAGAAAAAGGACGCGGCGGAACGGTTCATCAACGAGGCGCGCAATACCGCCAAATTCCAGTATCCGAACGTTGTGACGACGCTGGAAGCCGGCAATGCGGAAGGTTACTATTACATCGCCATGCAGTATGTGCGCGGGGAAACGCTGGAAAAACTGCTGGACGAGGGGAAGATTTTTTCCGAGTCGGAAGCGCTCGGCATTGTCATCAAGATTGCGGCGGCGCTTCAGCTGATCTGGGAAAAGCACCGGATGTTCCACAAGGACATCAAACCCGCGAACATCATGCTGGATTCCGATGGAGAAGCCATGCTTCTTGATATGGGAATTGCGCAGGAGGCGGGAGAAGATTCGCTCGTCAACGGCGAAGTGGAGGGTTCCCCGTTTTACATGAGTCCGGAACAGATTCAGGGAAAGACGCTCACCTGGAGCACCGATCTTTATTCGCTCGGCGCGACGCTGTATCACATGGTGACGGGATATGTTCCGTTCTACGACCAGTCCGTCGACCGGATTCTCGACATGCACAACAATGCGCCGTATCCGGAACCGTCGGAGCGTGCGCCCGGATCCTGTATTTCGCCGGCGCTTTCCGCTCTGATGAAACGGATGCTCGGCAAGACCCCCCGCAAACGTTTTGCCTCATGGGATGAGTTTCTGCGCGCCGCCTCCGCGATTTACGAGGAGTGTCTGGCAAAGGAGCAGGCCTTTGCGCATCCGATCCGGCTGACTCCTGTGGTGACCGCCTCGCAGCCGCTGCGCCGGGTCCCGATGAAAAAACACTGGATTCTGCTGTTATACGGGGTGATCCTGATTCTTTTTGTTCTGATTCTCTCCTCGCTTTTCCTCTGGCACAACAACCGGAAGGCACTCCGGGCGCTGGAGGCCTGTAAGCTGGATCCCTATAAAACCGATCCGCGGGAATACAAAAAGATGCTGGATTCAGCGGCTGCCGCGTCACTGAAGTTCGGCGTTCTGGATTCAACGCGGAAAAAGGTCGGCGAAGCCTATGCGCGCCTGAAGGCGTTTGAAAAAGAGTTTCTGGCGCATCAGACTGAAATCAACCGTGCGCTGGAACAGGCGGAGCAGCTCAAGGCGCAGGCGCAGAAGGCGATTGAAACCGGCCGTGAGCTTGTGAAGCGGAAGCACAGCGATGAAAATCATTACACGCGGGCGCAGAAACTTCTGAACCGCGCGGCCATCCAGTTGAACGGCATCAAGACGAAGGATCCGCGTCTGCTCGAAATCATCCGGGAACGCCTCCGGCTCAATGAGGAGGAGTCATCGAAAATCGCATCGCTGATGGAGGAGCGTGATGTCTATTTTCAGAAGCTGCGGAAGGAGCGCGCCGCGCGGATTGCGGAAGAGAACCGGAAGGCCGCCGAGACGGCCCGTCTGAAAAAACTTGAGGAGGAACGCAGAAAACGTTTTGCGGAGGAAATCCGGAAAAAACAGAATGCGCTCAAAGCCTATCGCAAGCGGCTCGAATCTCATAAAAATGAGCTGCGGACCCGAGTCGTGAATGCGGTTTTTTCCAGAAATTTCAGTTCTCTGGAACAAGATCTGGTTCCGCCCGGCGATCTGAACGATTCCGCAGATTACAGCAGCATCACACGCACATACCGGAACTGGTTTTCCGCTTTCAGACAATTTGCTTTTGCCATGAAAAACGCCCATGGCCTGATCTATGACTCCCGGCGCGAGTATGTCGGATTTCCGCTCAAGAGTCCGTTGTCGGGAAAGAAAATGAAGGTCGGCCGGATCAAAAAAGATTACATTCTTCTTTATATGGAAGGCATGATGAGCGAAAACCTTCCGTTTTTCCGTTTTTCATCGCCGGAACTCCTTTCCCTGGAACGTTATGCGGCGAAAAAAAAGAAACAGGAATTTTCCGTGCCGGCGTTCTTTGCGTCTTTCGGAAGATGGAAAGAGGCGAAGCAAACCGCATCAAACGGATTTGAAAAAACGGAAATCGAGTCTATGATAAAGATATATTTCACCGGCGCGGTCGCAGACGCGCTCGGGAAATGGCGGAAAGGATCCAAAGAGGAGGCGAACCGTCTGCTCACAGCATACGGATCCATGCCGGAGTTCGCAACGTTCAGGGAGGAGCTCCTGCGCGGGATCAGGGAGAGTGCCGGGAAAAAAGTTCCGGCGGAACAAAAACAGCAAACAGGTAAAGGTAAAAAATGAAAGCAGCTTTTATTTTTTCCGGACAGGGCGCGCAGCGCGTCGGTATGGGAAAAGACATCTATGAGAACAGCAGGGCGGGCGCAGCGGTCTACCGCGAGGCGGATTCGCTTCTCGACTGGAGCGTTTCCGATGTCTGCTTCAACGGTCCGGAGGAAAAACTTACAGAAAGCAGATACTGCCAGGTCGCGATTTTCGTGACCAGCATGGCGTGTCTTGCCGCGTTCCGGGAGAAATTCGGCGACGCGGTCAGGCCGGTCGGTGCGGCGGGGCTCAGCCTCGGCGAATACGGTGCGCTCTGCTGCGCGGAATCCTTCCGGTTCGCCGACGGACTCCGGCTTGTCGCCCGGCGCGCGGAACTCATGGACGCCGCCTGCCGCGAGACAAGCGGAACGATGGCGTGCGTGCTGACGAAGGGGCCGGCGCCCGCGGACACGATCCGGCAGATCTGCGCGGACTGCGGCATCGACGTGGCGAATTACAATGCGCCGGGGCAGATCGTCGTCAGCGGCGTGGCGGACGGCGTCGCAAAGGCGTGCGAACAGATCAAGTCGCTGGAAAATATCCGCAGGATCATTCCGCTGAACGTGGCGGGCGCCTATCACTCCCGTCTGATGGCGAAGGCTGGCGAACAGCTTAAGAATGTGCTGGACGGTGTGACGATCAGACAGAATGTTGTTCCCGTCGCGCAGAATGTCACGGGCAAAGTCACGGAGGACTTCACGCAGATCAAGGCGAATCTGGTAAGTCAGGTCGCCGGAAGCGTCCGCTGGGTGGACTGCGTGAATGCCCTTTCAGCGCTCGGCGCGGACACCTTTATTGAGTTCGGTCCCGGGACCGTGCTGACCGGACTGGTCAAACAGATTGATCCGTCGAAGGCGCTGATCAACGTCTCCTCCTGTGCGGATCTCGAAAAGATTCAACTCTGAAGAAAACATACCCAAAACCTATCAAGGGAGAAAGAGAAACTATGGGATGCAAAAAACTTGAAGGGCGTGTTGCGCTGGTTACCGGCGGAGCACGCGGCATCGGCAGAGCGATCTGCGAGAAACTGGCTTCGGAAGGCGCGACCGTTGCGATGGTCGACATCCTTCTTGACGTCGCGGAGAAGACCGCTTCGGAATTCAAGGCGCAGGGTTATGAGGCCATGGCGATCGCCGCGAACGTGGCGAAGCCCGAGGAGGCCGAGGCGGCCGTAAAGGCGGTTGTCGAAAAATACGGCAAAATCGACATTCTCGTCAACAACGCGGGCATCACGCGCGATACGCTGATGATGAAGATGACCGAGCAGGACTGGGATCTGGTTCTCTCCGTCAACCTCAAAGGCACGTTCAACTTCACCAAGGCGGCGACCCGCTACATGATGAAGGCGCGCTACGGCAAGATCGTCAACATCGCCTCTGTCGTCGGGCGCATGGGCAATGCCGGGCAGGCGAACTACTCCGCCTCCAAGGCCGGCGTGATCGGGCTGACCAAAACAACGGCGCGTGAATTCGGCAGCCGCAATATCTGCGCGAACGCGATCGCTCCCGGCTACATCATCACGGACATGACCGAAAAGCTGCCGCAGGCGGCGCGTGACGCATTTCTCGTGAACATTCCGCTGAAGCGCGGCGGCAAGCCCGAAGACGTTGCGAACGTGGTCTGCTTCCTCTGCGGACCGGACGCCGACTATGTCACAGGGCAGGTGATCAACGTCGACGGCGGCTTCCTGATGTCCTGAGGCATCCGGCGTTTTACGCTCAAAAAGTGCGGAAGAAAGACGCCCTGGAAAAAATTCGAGTGCCTTTTTTTCAAATGTCACTTGAAAAATTTTAAAAAAGCACAATATTAATGTGCTAGTGTAGTTAGAGACTCAACTGCGAATTAACTTACAGAAAGGATTCGTAATGTCCACAATAGCAGAAAAAGTGAAAAAGATCGTTGTCGAGCAGCTCGGAGTTGCGGAAGACCAGGTGACCGAAGACGCAAAATTCATCGAGGATCTCGGTGCGGATTCTCTGGACCAGGTGGAGCTTGTCATGGCTCTTGAGGAAGAGTTCGGTTCCGACATTCCGGACGAAGACGCCGAGAAACTGACGACCGTCGGTGAAGCCATCAAGTATATTGAAGGCAAGCAGAAAGCGTAATTCTGTCTGTCGCTGACCAGAGCGGGACATTCCCGTACAAGAATGCCCCGCTTTTTTGTATATCCACGGAGGCTTGAATGGATAAAAGACGCGTAGTGATTACCGGAGTCGGCGCTGTTTCCTGCATCGGTCTGGATGTGAACTCGATGTGGGACTCGCTGGTGAACGGCAGATGCGGACTGGATAAAATTACAAGATTCGACGTCAGTGCATACCGCACTCAGATTGCCGGCGAAGTCAAGGGTTTCGATCCGACGCGCTACATGTCTGAGAAAGAGGCCAGAAGGATGGATGACTTCTGCCTGTATGCGGTTGCGGCGGCGGATGAGGCCCTCAAGGACGCGGGACTCCCTCTGGATATGCGTGACGGTTCTGTCGTCAATCCCGATCGCGTCGGCGTTTGCGTCGGCAGCGGCATCGGCGGCATGCGGACCATGGAACAGCAGTGCGAAGTCCTGCTGGAAAAAGGTCCGGGCAGAATTTCCCCCTTCCTGATCCCGATGATGATTATCGACATGGCATCGGGCTCCCTCTCCATGCGTTACGGGGCGAAAGGCCCTAACTTTGCAGCCGTTACAGCCTGTGCTACGGCTTCACACTCCCTTGGTGAATCGTTCTGCGCGGTTCAGCGGGGAGACGCGGACATCATGATCAGCGGCGGCGCGGAAGCCTCGGTTTCCAAGCTCGGCCTTGCCGGATTCTGTTCGATGAAGGCCATGAGTCAGAGAAATGATGATCCCAAACACGCAAGCCGTCCGTTTGACAGGGACAGAGACGGTTTTGTCATGTCCGAAGGATCGGGCATCCTCATTCTTGAGGAACTGGAACACGCGAAAAAGCGCGGCGCTAAAATCTATGCCGAGATTCTCTCCTACGGCGCGAGCGGCGACGCTTATCATATCACCTCCCCGGCACCCGGCGGAGAAGGCATGGCGCGGGCGATCAATATGGCGCTCGGAAACGCCGGAATCAGCGGTGATGCCCTTGACTACATCAACGCTCACGGCACCAGCACGCAGCTGAATGACAAATTCGAGACGATGGCGATCAAGTCCTCTCTTGGAGCTCATGCCTATGAAACGACGATCAGCAGCACAAAGGGGACCATGGGGCATGGACTCGGTGCAGCCGGCGGATTTGAAACCATCATCTGCGCACTCGTCATTCAGAAGGGGATCATTCCCCCGACGATCAATTACGAGACACCGGATCCGGACTGTGATCTGAATTATACGGTCAACACCGCCGTCGAAAAGAAGGTCGATGTTGCCATGAACATGAATCTGGGTTTTGGCGGACACAACGGAGTGATTCTTCTCAAGAGATTCTCCGATTGACATCTCACGTGTCAAATGGGCAGGGAAGCTTTCAGCCGGACAAAATGCCTTTGCGTCAAAACCATAACGGAGTTATGAGGATGAACAAACGTATTTTTGCTGCGGGAACGGCTTCCCTGTTGTCTTTTCTGCTCTCTTCCTGCGGTATTTTTGAAAGCGGAAGCGATGTGCCTCCGCCGCCTGCCGGGGAAGAGTGGTCCGCTAAGATCAAATCCAGTTATCCCGACTGGCAGCCGCCGCACGAAATGCCCGGAGGAACTCCGGAATATCAGGCGGCGCTGAAAGCCGAACAGGAACAGAAACGTCTTGCCGCGGAACAGGAGAAGAAAGCCGCAGCGGAAAAGGTGTCTGCGGAAAAGAAGCCAGCTTCCTCTGAAAATGTTCCCTCTCCCGCGGAAAAGAAGGAAGGGACGGAAGACGCGGCAAAGGAAGCCAGGGAAATTCCCTCCACTTATGTCGTCAAACGGAACGACAATCTCTGGAACATTGCCAAAGCGCTTTACGGCAGAGGCGAAAAATGGACTGTGATCTTTGAAGCGAATAAAGAGAAGATCAAAAACCCGAACTTCCTGAAACCCGGTCTTTCGCTTCAGATCCCGCCCCTTGAAAAAGAATGAATGCTGACAGTGAAAGTCCAGGGGGTTCAGCCTCCGACCAATATTTTTTCCGCAATGCGGCCGAAATGGATCTGCTTTTTTCCGGACATGTCGCGGAAAACCTCAAAGAGATGGAAAAGCGTCTCGGAGTCACGCTTGTCGCACGCGATCTCAAATTGAAAATTTCCGCGCCGAAAAAGGAAAGTGTCGCGAAGACGCTCGCTTTTCTGGAAGAGCTGAATAAAATTTATTCCCTTGCGAAGAAACGGATTGACCAGCGCGATTTTCTCATGGTGCTGTCGGCGTTTCAGGACTCCCGGGAGACCGAACTGCAGAATTTTTTCTCCCAGCGGATCAAGGTCAGTCCGAAAAAACAGGACATTGTCCCGCGCACGCCCAATCAGCTCGCCTATGTGAAGGCGGTCCGGTCGAAGGATGTTGCCTTCGGCATCGGGCCGGCGGGAACCGGGAAAACCTATCTGGCAATGGCGCTTGCCGTCTCCGAACTTCTTGCCGGAAAGGTTGACCGGATTGTTCTGACCCGTCCTGCGGTCGAGGCGGGGGAGAATCTCGGGTTCCTGCCTGGAAAGATCGAGGAGAAGATCAATCCGTATCTGCGACCGCTGTATGACGCCTTGTATGACATGCTCGACTTCGAGGAAGCGACAGCGCTGATCGACCGGGGAATCATTGAGGTGGCGCCGCTTGCCTTCATGCGCGGAAGGACGCTCAACAACTCCTTCATTATTCTGGACGAGGCGCAGAATGCCAGCAGGGAGCAGATGCTGATGTTTCTGACGCGTCTCGGCTTCCACTCCAAATGCGTGGTGGCGGGTGATCCGACCCAGATTGACCTGCCAGGCAAACGCTCATCGGGGCTGATTCACGCGGTCCGCAGGCTGGAACGGATTCCCGAAATCGCAATCTGCACGTTTGACACGAGTGATGTGGTTCGTCATTCGCTTGTGGAGAAAATCGTCAATGCCTATCAGAAAGAGAAGACACCATCCGCGGGAGGGGAAGATCATGGCGCAGACGAATAAAACCGCGGAAAAGTTCTCTTCCTTCGGTGAAATGCTGGAGCACTCCAAATTCGTGCTTGTCCTGATGCTCCTGATGCTGCTCGGTGTTTCCCTGCTCGTGATGATCATTCCGGAGAACGGGCCTGACATCCATTTTGTTGCGGGACAATATTCCCCCTATACGATTTTCTCCGAATTTGATTTTTCCGGGGAAGACAAAATGAAAACCAGAGCGCTCCGTGACAAAGTGATGTCCCAGGCTCCCTATTATTTCAAGATTCAGCCGGAAGCCTCCTCACGGATTCTGGAGCGGTTTCAGGAGTTCTTTGCCGAGCTGCACAAGCGCGGCGCCGCCGAAAGCAAGGGCACACGTTTCCTGCCCGCGCCGGGAAATGCCATTGCGGAACGGGTTGCCAAGCTCAAGAAAAATACCGTGGATTGTCTCCTGCAGATTGCGGACAATCCTGTCCAGATGAAAAAAATGCAGTCTCTTTTCGAGAATGCCCTGAACAACGGCATCATCAGCAGCGCGCAGAAAGGCAGTCTGACATGGGACAAGCATATCCGGATCATCGACGTGTACAAGCGTCAGCGCGACAGTGTGCCGATGCGGGAGGTCATGACGCCGCGGGAGGCCGCTCAGTCGGTTGTCAACGCCACGCTGGAATATTACAGCGATCCCGAAAAGGAGGCGATTCTCGGTGCGATTGAAACAACGCTTTCCGCGCTGATCGGCAACGGCAATCTCGTCTACGACCCTGAATTTACCGAGGCGAAAAAGGAGGAGATGGGCAATATGGTGCGCCCGGTCATGTTCAAAATCCACAAGGGGCAGCCGATTCTCGAAAAGAAAAGCGTTGTGACCGAGAAGGATCTGATGATTCTGGAGGCCTACAACAAGGAGCGCAGGGCCACTCAGGCGCAGACCGGTCCCTTCCGCGTGATTCTGGAAAACATTTTCCTGTGTCTTGCGATCATCATCTTCACTGGCATCTACATCTCCCATGTCCATCCGGAAATCGCGCACAGCAACCGGACAATCTGGCTGCTGGGGCTGATTACAATCGCTTCGATTCTTCTGAACAGGGTATTTCTCGACCTGTTCAAAATCATCAGCGAACAGTACAGCATCTCTCCCAATGTCACCTATTTTGCGCTTCCGCTGGGATTTTCGGCGATTATTGTTTCAGTGATTTACGGCATCCGCGCGGCGCTGTTCGTCGGACTGCTGGTGACGACGATTGCCGCGCTCCAGATGAACAATCCCTTCCAGATGATGGTGACGGGACTGATCGTCAACGGCGGCGCCGGGTTCGTGGTCCGCTACGCGACGAACTACCGGAATTTCTTCGTCCGCGCTTTCCTCGGGACGATGATTTCCACACTGATCGTCTCGTTCATCTTCCTGTGGAAGGATACCGATCTCAATGGCACGTTCCTCTGGCAGGACCTGGAAGGGGTGAAACTCTGTTTCTGGCTGCTGGTCTTTCCGCTTTTCACGGGGCTTTTGACGGCGATTCTCGCACAGCTGGCTTTGTTTGTGATCGAATTTCTGTTTGACGTCAGCACGACGATGTCGCTCCTGATTTACAGCGATTTCAATCATCCCCTCCTCAAGCGTCTTCAGTTCGAGGCACCGGGAACCTATCACCACAGTCTGATGGTCTCGACGCTTGCCGAGCAGGCCGCGCAGGAGGTCGGGCTCAATCACGTCAAGGCGCGTGTCTGCGCGCTCTTCCATGATGTTGGAAAACTTTCCCAGCCCGACTATTTCATCGAGAACAGTCCCGGCGCGGACATGCACAAGGAACTGAATCCGTCGATGAGCGCGCTGATTATCCTGAACCATGTGAAATACGGGCTGGAGCTCGCACGCAAATACAAGCTCAAGAAGATCATCCGCGATACGATCCTGCAGCATCACGGCACGGATCTGATCCTCTATTTCTACAAGCGCGCGCAGGAGATGCACGGCGAGCATAACGTCGGTGAAAATGAGTTCCGCTATCAGGGTCCGCTTCCGTCGGAGAAAGAGATTGTCCTGATCATGCTGGCGGACTGCTGCGAGGCGGCGTCGCGCAGTCTGGAGAAGCCGACGCCCGGCGCGGTGGAGACGCTGGTGCGCGAAATTTTCCGCAAGAAAATCCGCGACGGACAGCTCGACGACGCGAATTTGACGATGAGGGAACTTGCGGGCATCCGCAGAAGTTTTGTAAAAACGCTTTCGTCCATGATGCACGGGCGCATAGCATATCCGAAGGAAGAAGCCAGGGATGAGGACGACCTGTTCGTGGAGAGCGGAAAAGACCTTTCCGCGTCCGGCGCTGAAACATCTGAGAAAACTCGCTGAGAAGGCCGCGGAAATTGCCGGAAGCCGGATCGCAGACGGTCTCTCGCTGAATTTCGTCTCCGAAGAGGAGATGGCGGAAATCAACGAGGCGTTTGTCGGACACAGCGGCCCGACGGATGTGATCTGCTTCGACTACCGCGAGTCGAAAAGCGCTCTGCCGGACGACAGCGCGGAGGAGGCGGTCGATGTGGAGATCATCATCTGTCCGGCGGTTGCGCGCCGCGAGGCGGAAAAACGCTCGCTTCCCTATGCGCGCGAGGTGGTGCTGTATCTGGCGCACGGATTGCTCCATGCTTCCGGAGAGGACGACCTGAAACCCGAACTCAAGAGGAAAATGAGGCGAAGGGAACAACAAACAATGAACGAACTGGAAAAGCTGTTTTCATTCGGAGACATCTTTCCGGAACCTGTTCTGACGGGAGAGAATACAAGATAATGCTGTTCGAACTGGAAGTGCTGACTGGAAGTTTTATTCTGTTTCTGATGATCTTCTGCGCCTTTGAGGCGTTCGACCGTCTTTCCGGCGGACAGATCATGAAACTGGAGGCGACAAAACCGGAACTGGCCGAGAAGCTAAGTGCATGGATGGAACGTTCCGACTCTATCCGGAGTGTTTTCAAACTGCTGCTGTTCATGCTTTCTTCCCTGATGGGAATGCTCTCCTATTCCGTGCTGCTGATGCGGTTCGGGCAGGAGATTCAGCCGTGGCGTGTGCTCATCATCATCGCGGCGATCGTCTGTTCCTGGTATCTGGGCGAGATCATTTCGCGTCTTGTGACCTATCGCTACGACACGTTCATCCTGAAGACGACGCTTCCGTTTGTCTCGCTCCTTGCCGATACGGTTCTTCTACCCTTCACGCTGCTGGCGCGGCGGCTCAAGCAGAATGCCGACGACTGGCGCGACGAGGAGGCGCCGGAACAGAAGGTCAGCATGGAGGATGAGATTCTCTCCGTCGTGGAAAATTACGGCGACAACGAGAACGATGATCTCGAGGAGGAGGAAAAGCGGATGATCAAAGGGATTCTTGATCTCGGCGACATGTCTGTCCGCGAGATCATGACCCCGCGCGTTGATCTCTCCGCACTTCCCGCGTCGGCCTCGATCGAGGAGGCGAAGAAAATGTTCATCGAAACCGGGCACAGCCGGATTCCGGTTTACGGGCGGACGGTGGACGAGATCCGGGGCATCATTTACGCAAAGGACTTCATCGACGACCGGAAGATTGCCGGGAAATCGCTCGAACAGCTCTCGCACAAACCGATTTTCATTCCCGAATCCAAGGAGGTCGGCGAGTTGCTGGAGGAGTTCAAGCGCAAGCACAATCATTTCGCCGTCATCATCGACGAATACGGCGGCACCTCCGGGATCATCACGTTCGAGGACATCATCGAGGAGATTGTCGGCGACGTGCAGGACGAGTATGACAACGAGGAGGAGGAGAAGACCCGCCCGCAGCTGATGCCCGACGGTTCCGTCGTGCTCGAGGCTCGGACGATGATCTCCGATGTCAACGAGATCATGGATACGGAAATCCCCGACACCGAGGACGCTGACACCATCGGCGGCTACATCTGCTACGAACTCGGGAGAATTCCGGAGGAGGGGGAGACCTTCCATTTCCCGGACAATCAGCTTTCCGCGCTTGTCCTGAAGGCGGATAAACGGAAGATTCTTCAGCTGAAACTGATGTATGGAGGAGAAGACAATGCGGAGACACCGGCTTAATCTGTATCTGGCTCTTGCTGCGCGGCGAAGCAGGCGTTTTGTTTTCTCACAGACGAAGGGGCTGCTTATCACGGGGCTGTTTGTCGTGGTGCCGATTTTCGTGACGCTCTGGTTCGCCTGGTTCGTCTACAATCTTCTGACGACCTGGGCGCTGGCGTTCATGAAACAGCTTCATCTCTTTCAGAACGAGATCGGCTCGTTCTGGGTGCAGCAGGGGATTCGTCTCCTCTCCCTGATCGCGATTGTCGTAATCCTGATTCTGATCGGGCAGCTGACACGGATGACGCTGGGCAGCCGCCTGATCCGGCTCGCGCAGAAAATTCTGCTGCGTCTGCCGATCATCAATTTCATCTACTCGACCTGCAAGCAGATCGGCGATGCGCTCTGGAGTTCGGGCGGCGGCAGCATGTTCAGCAAAGTCGTGATGTTCGAATATCCGTGTCCGGGCTCGTATGCGATCGGGTTTATGACCAATGAAAACACGGAGCCCTTTGAAGTGACGGAGAAACTCGGCAGGAATGTCGTGAGCGTTTTCATGCCGACGACGCCGAACCCGACCAGCGGTTTTCTGCTCCTGATTCCGAGGGAGCGCTGCACATTTCTCGACATGTCCGTAGCCGACGCGATGCGCCTGATCGTCAGTGCCGGCGCGGTCCTTCCCGGGCAGGGGCACGAATCTCAGGCGGATTCCCGCTAACGCACGGCCTGCCTCCCGTTTCAGGGAAGATAGGTGGACATCTCCTCCCAGGAAATCAGATTCTGTTTGTAGAGATCGGAGAGCGCCCGTTCCATGGTGATCATGCCGTCCTTCATTCCGGTTTCGAGGACGGACGGAAGCTGATAGGTTTTGTTTTCGCGGATGAGTGCGCGGACGGGAGGCGTCCCGACCATGATTTCAAACGCCGGAATCCGTCCGCTCCCGTCGACTTTTGAGAGGAGACGCTGCGAGATCACGCCGAGCACCACGCCCGCAAGCTGGAGGCGGATCTGGTTCTGCTGGGCGGCAGGAAAGGAATCAATGATGCGGTCGACGGTCTGCGGCGCACTGTTGGTGTGAATCGTGGCGAAGACAAGGTGGCCGGTCTCCGCGGCGGTCAGCGCGGCGGAAATCGTTTCGGTATCGCGCATCTCACCGAGAAGAATGACGTCAGGGTCCTGCCGCAGCACATATTTGAGCGCAGTGGCGAATCCGAGCGTATCTGAATGCACTTCGCGCTGTTCCACGATCGAATTGATGTTCCGGTGGACGAATTCAATCGGATCCTCGATCGTGATGATATGCGCCGCCCGGGTCCGGTTGATATGGTCGATCAGGCTTGCAAGCGTCGTGGATTTCCCGCTTCCGGTGGGGCCGGTCACCAGGATCAGTCCCTGCTGTTTTTCCGTGAGATCGACCATGACCTGCGGAATGGACAATGCCTCGGGACTCGAAACCGAGGTTGCGACACTGCGCGCCACGAGCCCGAGACTTCCCCGCTGATAAAAGGCGTTGATCCGGAACCGGAACGGATGATCTTCCGACTGTCCGGGAAGATCCGAAAGGCGGACCGCCATTGAAAAATCCAGTTCCCGCTTCTCTTCCAGAAGGACGCGCTGGTGCTTGCCGATGATGCTGAAAAGAAGGCGCTGGATGTCCGGCGGAGACAGTTGCGGAAGATCAAGCGCGGTCAGCTTGCCGTTGATCCGCAGAACCGGACTTGCGCCGCTGGAAAGGATCAGGTCGCTTGCACCGTTTTTCACAGTGGCGCGGAACAGGCGCTGCATGTCGATGGAATCCATGTCACTGCCTATGCCGTAATAGTTCCGGAAGGTATCGCTTCCTGTTTCCATGCCTTTGACGAGAAGATCGAATTCATCGGGATTGTCAAGAGCGCCGCGCGCGGTTTCCAGCGTGATCCGCCCGGCGCGGTAGAGGCGGAAGAAATCCCTTGTGAAGGAGACCATTCCGGCATCGCTGCTGTGCTTCAGCAGGGTCTCCAGCGAATTGAAGTCACGTTCGGCGATCAGTTTTTTGACCGTCGGGGTTCCGGGCAGGAGTTCGACGGCGGGAAGCATTCCGTTTGTTCCTGCACGCGGAAGAATGCGCTGCGCAATAATCCCGTTCACGGCAAGTGCGATGTCCTGCGCGGCCTGTTCACGGTCTCCGTCAGGAAGAAGGTTGAGGATGCGTTCTGCCGCCTGAACCGTGTCCGTGGTATGCAGTGTGCTGATGACAAGGTGTCCGGTCAGTGCCGCGCTGAGTGCCGTGCGCATGGTTTCAGAGTCGCGCATTTCGCCGATCACGATCACGTCGGGATTTTCCCGCAGGGCGTTTCGCAGCGCTTCGGCAAAAGCGCCTGTTTCCGATGACACCTCCCGCTGGGTGATGAGCGAGTGTGCGTCCTCATGCAGAAATTCAATCGGATCCTCGATCGTCAGAATGTGCCTGCAACTGTTCCGGTTGATGTAATTGATCATCGCGCCCAGCGTGCTGGATTTCCCGCTTCCGGTGGAACCGGTGATGAAGATCATGCCCCGCGGCATGTCACAGAGGGCCGAAAGCGCCGCCGCCGGGAGTTTCAGACGTTCGAAGGTCAGTTCTCCTCCAGGTTTCAGCGGGCGCGCGGCGAAGGTCGGACCTGCCGCGGACGGAAAAAAGTTGATGCGGAAACGTTCGTCCGGGGAGAGTGAGAAGGAAGCGTCAAATCCGGCGCGCGCCTGATAGAGCGCTTCACCGTCCGTTCCGATCACCGAGATTCGGAACGCGTCCACATCCTCAGCTGCAACAGGGGGACGGTTTTCGCGTTCGATCCTGCCCTTTTTCCGGAATGCGGGCGTCTTCCCCGCCGTAACAAAGAGATCCGATGCGCCGCTGGCGGCGGCATGACGCAGAAGTTCATTCAAGTCACTCATAATTCCCTCCGGGAATGGATCCTCCGGAATCCTCCGGAAGGAGATAACGCTTTACCGGTTTTGCCGTTTCCCTGCGCTGCGGATGGTTGAGCATATTGAGTTCCCGTGTCAGTTCGACGGTCTTTTTCAACACTTCGTCGCGTTCCGGGCCGCGCGGCATGGCGCTGAAGTTCTTCTTCAGATCGGCCAGCTGCTTTTCAAAGAAAAGAATCCGGATGCGCTTCAGGCAGTCCCGGACCGTTTTCAGGCAATAGGAACGGGAATGCTTTTCCGGTTCCGCTGCAAGAAGGGCGCTCAACGGACCGCAGTCGAATTCGCATTCCAGCAGACGGCGTGTAATCATTGCAGGAGCGTCCGCCCATTCGTCGTTCATGCGTGCCTGGATCACCGTTTCAACGGCCACGGCGAACGGCCCGTTGTCGAGCATCTCCGGAGGCAGATCGGCTTTCACCATGTCGGCGGACTCCTCATTGCTTAAGATCACCTCCAGAAGCTCTGCAAGCGCTTTGGCTAGAATTGGATTGGCGACGGATTCCGGAAGCTGTTCCGGTTTCGGGGATTGTTCCCCGTTTTTTTCCTGGCCGCGCGTTTCCCGCTGGAAACGGTTCCGGTGTGCCTCCTTTGCGGAGAGACGATGCACTTCGGCTAGCATCGCGTCCGTGTGGAGGGAGAGTTTGCCGGCAAGCCACTGGATATAGGAATCGCGCGTCACCTCGCTGTCCGGAAGCATGATGAATTTCAGAAGCTTCTGCGCGATTTTCGTCTTTACCGCGGGCTGTGCGAGATCCTGATTTTCGGATTCCTTCGCCAGCAGAAACGCGAAGAAATCCTCCGCATCGTCAATCGCCTTTCTGACCGCCTCCGCTCCGGCGTTTTTGAGCAGTTCGTCGGGATCTTTCCCGCCGGGAAAACGCGCGACTTTGAGATTGAATCCGAGCGGAAGGAGAATCGCGGCGTCCTTGAGAATCGCGCTGACGCCCGCGCTGTCCGAGTCCAGCGCAAGCGTGATATTCTCCGTGTAGCGGTGCAGAATCATCGCCTGATCGTTGCCGAATGCGGTTCCCTGCGCCGCCACGGCGTTGGCACAGCCCGCACTGTGCATTGCGATGACGTCCATCTGCCCCTCGCAGATGACAGCAAATCCCTTCTTCGCGATCTCCTGCCGTGCGAAGTTCAAGCCGTACAGAATCCGGCTCTTTTTGAAGATGACACTCTCGCTGCTGTTGACATATTTCCCGCCGCCCTGTGCGGGGTCGATCTGGCGCGCGCTGAAACCGACGACTCTGCCCTGCTCGTTCCAGATCGGAAAAATGAGCCGGTTGCGGAAAAAGTCGAAGAACTTTCCAGGTGTCTGTCTGCTTTCAGAAACGAGGCGTGCCTCCTTCATCTCCTCGATCGTGAAGCCTTCCCGTGTTGCCCACTGGATCATGCCGTCCCAGAGATCAGGAGCCGCACCGATCATGAAGCGTTCTGCGAAAACCGGGTCCATGCGGCGGGTTTTGAAGTATTCGGCGGCTTTCGCGGCATAGCCGTTCACCAGATTCGTCCGGTACCACGAAGCAAGTTTCTCATGCAGCAGAAACACACGTTCGCGCAGGTTGTAAGCGGCCTGCGCGGCCTCCTTTTCCTTTTTGTCGAAATGGCGGTGTTCAGGTTCGGGAATGATGACATTGTATTTGCGCGCGAGCATCTGCGCAGCATCGGGAAACTGGAGGTTCTCGATCATCATCACGAATTTGAATACGTTTCCCCCCTTGCCGCAGCCGAAGCAGTGAAAGGTGTTCGAGGCGGGATTCACGATGAAGGACGGCGTTTTCTCCTGATGAAACGGACAGCATGCCTTCCATCGCGATCCGGCATGCTGGAGTCCTGGCACATAGCTCTGCACGACTTCGACAATGTCGGCGCGCGCGGCGATTTCGTCGATGACCTGGTCTGGAATGTATCTGCCCACGTCGGAGCCTCGTATCGGGAGCTGGTCAGTGCGCGGCGATTTCCGTCACACGCTTCTGCACTTTTGCGCGCATCGCGTCGAATCCCGCCTTGTCCTGTGTCAGGAGCAGGAACTTGTTGTAATACGGCACGGCGCTCATCGGGCTTTTCAGGCCGGTATCGTTGACCACGGCAAGATTCAGCGCGATCAGGGGATTGTCGGGCGCGCGGCGTTCGGCGAGCGTAAAGTAGGAACGTGCGAGTGTCGGCTTGGTTTTCAGGAAGGTCATTCCGAGCCCGACCCAGGGCGCGGGCGTCGAATAGAATCTGCGGTCGCGGGCGATAATTTTGTAATAACCGGCCGCCGCGGTTGTGTTCCGAAGCTCCAGGGAGGCCTGTGCCAGCAGGATTGCGCTGTTCATGTCGGAGGGGCGCAGGGAACGGGCGATCCGCAAAGGTTCGATGCACTGGTCGTAATTGCGGTTCTTATAAAGCAGATAGCCTTTCAGATACTGCGCGGTGAAACTGCGCGGCGCAAGTTTGGCGGCTTTCAGCGCTTCGTCGATCGCACTCTGGAGGCGGTCTGTGTAGCTGAGCGCGAGCGCGTGCAGAAGGAGTGCTGTGACATGGGACGGTTCCTGATCGACGGCGCGTTCCGCGAGATCGGCGGCGCTCTTCCAGTCACCCGCCATGGCGCTGTCGAACGACTGTTTCACCAGAACCTCGGGTGGCTCCGACTTCGAGGAACACGAGGAAAAGAAAAGAGGCGTCAGAAGCGCGGCGGAAAGCAGGACAAAAAGTTTCAGTTTCATGATAACGGCTCCGGATTGTTTGATTCAGAAGAACTGTATTATCAAAACACCCTTTTGTCAAGGGCGGTCACGCGAGATGATCGAAAATATAAGAAGGGAGCTCCTTCGCCGACGCGTGTTTCAGCATTTCGCGCGTTGTGACACCGGTCATCATCAGCCCTGAACCCATGCCCATGGAATTGGCGCCGGCAATATCCGATTTCAGGAAATCGCCCAGCATCAGCACCCGTTCGGGCGTCAGGGGATGCTTCAGGCCGCTGTTTTCACGGATATCCGCAAGCGCATAATCGAAAATCGCCCGGTACGGTTTCCCGAGATAGATCGGCTCCTTTGAAATCTCGAGCTCGGAGAGGAGCCGGATGATATAACGGGCCTGGGCACCGGCACCGATTCCATAGCCGCCTTCCGGAAGCAGGTAATAACTGTCCGGATTCGCCACGATGAAAGGCTTGCCGGGATTTCCTGCCAGTTCATTGAAAACCGCGAGCATGGATTCCCTCCATTCATAGTGTCCGCCAGCTGCGAATATTGCTGCACACGATGAAATTCTCTCCGGATCGACGACCGGATTCAGTCCCGCATCACGGATGTAGTCTCCAGGCGGAATGGGATTACCCATCACAAAGAGATCACATCCCTTCAATCCGAGACGCTGTGCAACACCTTTCAGCGCATGGGAACAGCTGATGAGCTCCTGCGGCACCACATGGATTCCCGCCTCCGTGACGAAGGAGCATTTCCGTTCGCGCGGGCGGTTGCCGTCGTTGGTCAGAAGACGGAACGGAATGCGGGCCTCATGGAGGAAATCAATCGTTTCCGGTGCCCCGGGCATCGGATTTCCCCGTCCGAGAATCAAAGTGCCGTCAATATCGAACAGAATGGCGTCGTAGAGTTTGTTTCCTCCCTGTTTCCACCAGTTGAGAAAAGCCGGATGCGTCTCCATAATCAGAATTCGATTCCTTTCCAAGCGGGGCGTCCCTTTGTATAATAATGTTTGCGGCAGAAGATTTCAGAAACCAGGTCCGCACGGTCCAGAAGCGCTTGCGGGGCGTTCCGTCCCGTCAGGATCAGTTCGGCTGCGCCGGTGCGGCTCTCCGTCAAGGCAAGAATATCCTGTTCCGTCAGGAGCTTTGCATGCAGCGCGCCGAAGATTTCATCGGCGAACACAAGATCGAATGATCCCGATTTCAGCGCGGAAACGAGCGCTTCGAGTGTCTGCGCCGCCCGTTCGATCTCCTCTTTCGCGGGAGGCCCGTAAATGAATTTTCCGCTGCCGCGGCAGAAACAGTGAAAATGCTCCGGGGCGCACTGCCGTAAAAATGCGATTTCGGAACTGGTGCCGTCCTTCATGAACTGCGCGAAAAAGACGCGGAGCCCCGCACCGAGAGCACGCACGCACAGCCCGATGGCCGCCGTTGTTTTTCCCTTCCCGTCGCCGGTGTAAATGTGGATCATTCCTTCCCGCTGCATTTTTCAATCCTCCGAGCCTGTCAATATAGCGCCGCGCATGTGTTTTTTCAAACACGGAAACCGGGGAAATGTTCCGGGGAAAGTGTTTGTTAAATTTTTATAAAGTGAATTGCATTTTCCGGCGTATGAATCTATATTAAAGGCATTTGTCTTCTAACAGAGAACCGGGAAAGTTTTTTAAGGTAGGAGGAACTTCCGGAGAATGAACGTTCATAAAGACGCTTTTGAACATTGGACAGCCCGCGATTCCGCGGATCTCTACGGAATCAAGGACTGGGGCGCCGGCTACTTCGACATCAACGAGAAGGGAGAGCTTGTCGTGACGGCTTTCGGTCCGAAGGGGCCTGCCGTCAGTCTGATGGAAATTGTGAACGGCATTCAGGAGCGCGGCATGGACATGCCCGTGCTGCTCCGGCTCCGGAACATACTGGATACGCAGATCCGGCTTCTCCACGCCAGTTTCCGCAAGGCGATCCAGCAGACGAACTACACGGGGCAGTACCGCGGGGTCTATCCGATCAAGGTCAATCAGCAGCAGCAGGTGATCGAGGAGGTCGCGCGTTTCGGGCGGGAGTTCCATCACGGCTTCGAGGCCGGAAGCAAGGCCGAGCTGATCGCCGCGATCGGCAACATGACCGATCCCGACGCCTGTCTCGTCTGCAACGGCTACAAGGACGAGGAGTTTATTGATCTGGCGCTGTATGCCACGAAACTGGGAATCCGCTGCATTATCGTTGTCGAGATGCCCGGCGAGGTCCCGGTCATCATCGAACGGAGCAGGGCGCTGGGGATCAAGCCCAACATCGGACTCCGCATGAAACTCTCCACCCGCGCGGGCGGACAGTGGACCGAATCCGGCGGCGACCGCAGCGTGTTCGGGCTCAACACCGCCGAGCTGATCACGGTCGTCGACCAGATCCGCGACGCGGGAATGCTGGACTGCCTGAAGCTCCTTCATTACCACATCGGTTCGCAGATCCCCAACATCCGCGACATCCGCGCGGGAGTCATCGAAGCCTGCCGCGTTTACTGCGGACTGGTCGAGGAAGGTGCTCCGATGGGATATCTTGATCTCGGCGGCGGACTCGCGGTCGACTACGACGGCTCCCATACGAACTATCACGCCAGCAAGAACTACACGCTGGACGAATACTGCGTGGACATCATCGAGGCCGTCGCGGAGACGCTGAACGCAAAAAAGATCAAACACCCGAACATCATCACTGAATCCGGGCGCGCGACCGTCGCCTATTATTCCGTGCTTCTCTTCAACATTCTCGATGTCACGTGCTTTGCTCCGTCAAAAATGCCGGCAAAGGTCCCGGACGACGCCAACGAAATGACCCGGGACCTGATGAATATTCTCGGCACGATCAACGCCAAGAATCTGCAGGAGTGCTACCACGATGCGATCTACTACCGCGACGAGATCCGCATTCTCTTCAAGAACGGGCGCATCTCCCTGCGCGAACGGGCGCTGGCGGAGAATGCTTTCTGGCACATCATGGTCTCCGTGAACAAGGAGGTCAAGCGCCTGAAATACATTCCGGACGAATTCGAGGGACTCGACGCCGCGCTCGCCGACATCTATTACGCGAATTTCAGCGTGTTCCAGTCGCTCCCGGACTCCTGGGCGATCAAGCAGGTCTTTCCGATCATGCCGATCCACCGCCTGACCGAGCGCCCGAGCTGCAACGGCATCATTTCGGACATCACGTGCGACTGCGACGGGAAAATCGACAAGTTCGTGGATCTGCACGACGAGCGCCGGACGCTTCCGCTGCACCCGGTCAGCGACGATGACGAGTATTATCTCGGCGCGTTTCTGGTCGGCGCCTATCAGGAGACCCTCGGCGACCTTCACAACCTGCTCGGCGACACCAACGTGGTCAACATCAACATCAGCCGCGAGACGGGTCACTTCGAAATCGTCAAGGAGATCGAGGGCGACACAGTCGCGGACGTTCTCAGCTACGTGGAATACAGTCCCAAGGATCTGATCAACAGTTTCCGCAGCATCGCCGAACGCGCGATCGAGGAGAAGAAGATCACCCCCGCGGAACGGCGCACGATCGTCAACGCCTACGAGAACGGCCTGCGCGGATACACGTATTTTGAACGCTGAACCTCAGCTTGAACCCGGATACGAAACCACAATTCATCATTCAGGAGAAGGAAAAATGGCACGAATTCTGATCATCGGCGCCGGCGGCGTCAGCGGAGTGGCGGTGCACAAATGCGCACAGGCGGCGGACGTCTTCACGGACATCTGCCTTGCCAGCAGAACGAAATCCAAATGTGATGCGCTCGCCGCGCAGATCAAGGCGAAATACAACCGCGACATCCGGACGGAACAGGTGGATGCCGACAATGTGCCGCAGCTTGTCGAACTCATCCGGAAGGTGAGGCCCGACGTCGTGCTGAATCTCGCGCTTCCCTATCAGGATCTGCACATCATGGACGCCTGTCTCGAAACCGGCGTCAACTATGTGGACACGGCAAACTACGAGCCGCCCGAAGTGGCGCACTTTGAATACAAGTGGCAGTGGGCGTATCAGGATCGCTTCAGAGAGAAGGGGATCATGGCGCTGCTCGGAAGCGGATTCGATCCTGGCGTGACCAACGTCTACACCGCGTGGGCGATGAAGAACCACTTCGACACCATCGAGACGCTCGACATCATCGACGCGAACGCCGGTGATCACGGACAGCCGTTCGCCACGAACTTCAATCCCGAAATCAACATCCGCGAAGTGACCTCCAAGGGCAGATACTGGGAGAACGGCAAATGGATCGAAACCGAGCCGCTCTCCGTCAAGGAGACGATGGACTTTCCCGACGGAATCGGTCCGAAGAACATCTATCTCATGTTCCACGAGGAGCTCGAGTCGCTGACGAAGCATCTCGCGCCGAAGGGACTCAAACGCGCCCGTTTCTGGATGACCTTCTCGGACAACTACCTCAAGCATCTGGAGGTGCTCGAGAATGTCGGCATGACCCGAATCGACCCCGTGATGTACCAGGGGCACGAGATCATTCCGCTTCAGTTCCTCAAGGCGCTGCTTCCCGATCCCGCTTCGCTGGGGCCGCTCACGAAGGGCAAGACCTGCATCGGTTGCCGGATCAAGGGGACTAAGGACGGACGCGAACGCGAATACTACATCTACAACGTCTGCAATCACGAGGACTGCTACAAGGAGGTCAATTCGCAGGCGATCTCCTATACAACCGGCGTCCCCGCGATGATCGGAGCGATGATGGTCGCGACCGGCACATGGAAGGGATGCGGCGTCTTCAATATGGAGGAGTTCGATCCCGCGCCGTTCATGGAGAAGCTCACGCAGTACGGGCTCCCGTGGACCGAAGTGTTCCTGAAGAAATAATCCGTACCGGAGGAACATTCTTTCATGGAAAACGCCGGCGTGATGCTTCCGGATGGAATTCCGACACCCTGTTTCGTCGTGGATCTTTCGCTTCTGCGGAAGAATCTGGCGGTTCTCTCTTCCGTCCGGCGGGAGACGGGAGTGAAGATTCTGCTCGCGCAGAAGGCGTTCTCGATGTTCTCCGTCTACGATCTGCTCAGCGGGGTGCTCGACGGCACCTGCGCGAGTTCCCCGCATGAGGCGCGTCTCGGGCGCGAGGAGTTCGGAAAAGAGGTCACGGCGTTTGCCGCGGCCTATTCGGAGAAGGATCTGCGCGAGCTGCTCGCCTGCTGCGACCGGATCATCTTCAACTCGTTCTCCCAGTGGAAACGCTTCCGGGCGATCACGAAGGAAGTCTCCGGCGTGAAGTTCGGGCTGCGCTGCAATCCGGAACACTCCGAAGGCGATGTCGCAATCTACGATCCCTGCGCGCCGAATTCGCGTCTGGGCATCCGGCGTGCGGATTTTGAAGGCGAGTCTCTGGAGGGAATCACGGGGCTGCATGTGCACAACCTCTGCGAGAAGAATTCCGACGCATTCGCCCGCACGCTCGCGGTGTTCGAGGAAAAGTTCGCCGAATTCATCCCGCGCATGGAGTGGATCAATCTCGGAGGCGGGCACCACATCACGCGTCCCGACTACGACATTGAGCTCCTCTGCCGTCTTCTGAACGGCTTCCGGGAGCGCTGGGGGACGCCGGAGATTTTTCTCGAACCCGGCGAAGCCGTCGCGCTGAACGCGGGCTATCTTGTCGCGACCGTGCTGGACGTGGTGCACAACGGAATGGACATCGCGATTCTGGACACCTCCGCGGAGGCGCACATGCCGGACGTGCTCGAAATGCCCTACCGGCCGAATATCATCGGCGCCGGACTTCCCGGGGAGAAAGCGCACACATACCGTCTCGCGGGGCACTCGTGTCTTGCCGGGGACGTGATCGGCGACTACTCTTTCGGAGAAAAGCTCGACTACGGTTCCCGTGTTGTTTTTCTCGACATGGCCCACTACACGATGGTCAAGACCAACACCTTCAACGGGCTGGGACTGCCCTCCATCGCGACCTGGGATCCGGAGACTGGGGAATTCAGACTCATCCGCGAGTTCGGATATTCCGACTTCAAATCGCGCCTTTCATAAATTCATCAACCACAGAATGCGAGGATAGGAAAAAATGGCTTGCAACGGACAGTGTTCTTCCTGCGGGGAGAAGGGAAAATGCGAAGACGAGAAACTGAATCTTGTTCTGGGTAAAATCAAGCACAAGATCATGGTGCTTTCGGGCAAGGGCGGCGTCGGCAAGAGTTCCGTCGCGGCCGCGCTCGCGGTTTCTCTTGCGAAAAAGGGGTTCAAGGTCGGACTGCTGGATCTGGATTTTCACGGCCCCTCGCAGCCGACGCTGTTCGGCGTGCAGCATCTGCGCATGGACGGGAGCGAGTCCGGGCTTCTTCCGATGGAGGTGGCCTGCGGCGTGAAGCTGGTTTCGGTCGGGCTGCTTCTGGAGGACGAGGATCAGGCGGTCATCTGGCGCGGCCCGGCGAAGATCGGCGTGCTCAAGCAGCTTCTGGAGGAGGTTGTCTGGGGCGAGCTGGATTATCTCGTGCTTGACTTCCCGCCGGGAACCGGGGATGAGGTGCTCTCCGCCTGCCAGATGATCACCGGCGACAAGCAGGCGGTGATCGTCACGACGCCGCAGGAGCTCTCGATGGCGGACTGCCGCAAGTGTCTGGATTTCTGCGCCAAGGTCAACGTGCGCGTCGGCGGCATTGTCGAGAACATGAGCGGCTTCACCTGTCCCGACTGCGGACACACGCATCCGCTGTTTTCCAACGGCGGCGGCGAGCGTCTCGCCAAGGCGTATTCGATTCCGCTGATCGCGCAGCTGCCGCTGGATCCGAAATTCATGGAAAGATGTGATGCCGGTGTGATTGCCGAGGCGCTGGAGAAGGCTCCTGCGATCGGCTCGGCGCTTTCCGTCGCGGCGGAGATTCTCTCGCACTGACACGTGACGGGAAGGATTGAGAGACACAGGGTATATGCCGACATCCATATTCTGAAAGAAAAAAGCCCCGAACATTCGGGGCTTTTTCGTTTCTGGAAGAAGAAAACCTTACTTTTTCTTCGGATGCTTCCTGTCGATGTAGGTCGTATGAAGCAGCGTATGGGCGCAGTGACTGCCCGGCTCGCCGAGGAACTCCTCGTAGAGTTTCTGAATCGAGGGATTCTGATGCGATTTGCGGATCGGCAGTCCGGCATCGGCGCGGTAGAGCGCCTCCATGCGTTTTTCCAGAATGGAGGTGTCGCCATGATGATAGGGCTGGCCGCCGCCGTTCAGGCAGCCGCCGGGACACGCCATGATCTCGATCGCGTGGTAGTTGGCTTCGCCGCGTTTGATCTTTTCCAGAAGTTTGCGCGCGTTGCCCAGTCCCGAGCAGACCGCCGCCTTGAGCTCCAGTCCGCCTACCTTGACGGTGGCTTCCTTGATTCCCTCCAGTCCGCGGACCGCCTTGAAGTCGATCTCCTGCAGATCCTCTCCTGCGATCCAGTCGGCCGCGGTGCGGAGTGCCGCCTCAAGCACACCGCCGGTCGCGCCGAAGATGACCGCCGCGCCGGTGGATTCGCCGAGCGGGGAGTCGTAATCCTCCTCGCCAAGCTGGTCGAACTGGATACCCGCCTCGCGGATCATGTCTGCGAGTTCGCGGGTGGAAATGACGATGTCCACATCGCGGACGCCGTTATGCGAAAACTCCTCGCGCGAAGCCTCGTATTTCTTTGCCAGGCACGGCATCACGGAAACCACGACGATGTTTTCCGGTGCTACGCCGATTTTCTGCGCGTAGTAGCTTTTCGTGATCGCGCCGAACATCTGCTGCGGGGATTTCGCCGTGGACGGCATGTAGATCAGTTCCGGGAACTGGTGCTCCAGGAATTTGACCCATCCGGGGCAGCAGCTCGTAAGAATCGGCAGGTCGCGGTTGTTCTTGACGCGTTCGATCAGTTCGGTCGTCTCCTCCATGATCGTGAGGTCGGCGGCGAAATCGGTGTCGAACACCTTGTCGAAGCCGAGCATACGCAGCGCCGCCACCATCTTGCCCGTGCTGATGGAACCGGGTTCGAGCCCGAAGGATTCACCGATTGCCACTCGCACCGCGGGTGCGGTCTGGACGACAACGGTTTTGGAAGGATCATTCAGAGCGCGCCAGACCGGATATTTGTAGTCGATCTCGCTGAGTGCGCCGACCGGGCACGCCTGCACGCACTGGCCGCAGAATACGCATTCTGTCTCGGCGAGCGGCCGGAGTCCCGCCGGGGCGACGACAGCCTTGAATCCGCGTCCGACGCCGGAGAGCACGCCGACCGTCTGAACGGAATTGCAGGCGGTTTCGCAGCGGCGGCACATGATGCACTTGTCCAGATCGCGTGCAATCGCGTTGCTGGAGAGGTCCTTGTTGTAGGTGGACTGTTCGCCTTTGAAAAGCAAGTGATGCAGTCCCATCTCCTGTGCAAGCTCCTGAAGCTGGCAGTTCAGGTTCTTCGGACAGGTGAGGCAGTCCTTCGGGTGGTCGGAAAGAAGCAGGTCGAGGATTGTCCGGCGCGCGTTGATTGCGCGGAGCGTGTTGGTCTTGACCTCCATGCCCTCCATGACGGGCGTGCTGCATGCCGGCGCGAGGTTCGGGCGCCCCTTGACCTCCACGACGCAGATGCGGCAGGAGGCGCTGCGGTGCTCCATATGGAAACAGTCCATCTTGAAATGGCAGAGGGTCGGAATTTTGATGTCCAGCTTTTCGGCGGCTTCGAGAATCGTGCTTCCCGCTTCCACTGTGACCGGACGGTCGTTGATCTTCAGATTGACATTCATATATTGAAAACTCCTTGCGGCTCGGTTAAATTTTTTCCACGGCATGGAACTTGCAGGTCTGGTAGCAGACGCCGCACTTGATGCACTTGGCTGCGTCGATCTGGTGGCGCATCTTGCGTTCGCCCGTGATGCAGTTCACCGGACAGCGGTGCAGACAGAGCCCGCAGCCGACGCACTTGTCCGAAATCACGTAGCGGATCAGCTTGGTGCAGCTTCCCGCCGGGCAGCGCGACTCCTTTACGTGCGCAAGATATTCGTCCTCGAAGTTCTTCAGTGTGGAAAGCACCGGATTCGGCGCGGTCTGGCCGAGTCCGCAGAGCGCCGTGTCCTTGATCGTTGCAGAGAGCGTCTTGAGCTTTTCAATCGTCTCCAGCGTGCCGCGCCCGTCGGTGATCTCCTCGAGCATTTCATACATGCGGCGGTTCCCGATCCGGCAGGGCGTGCACTTGCCGCAGGATTCATCCAGCGTGAACTCCAGGAAGAACTTGGCGATGTTGACCATGCAGTCGTCCTCGTCCATGACGATCATGCCGCCGGAGCCCATCATGGACCCGATCGCCTTCAGCGATTCATAGTCAATCGGCAGATCGAGATTCTTCGCGGTGATGCAGCCGCCGGAAGGCCCGCCCGTCTGCACGGCCTTGAACTGCTTGCCGAATTTGATGCCGTCGCCGATGTCGTAGATGATCTGGCGGAGCGTCATTCCCATGGGAACCTCGGCGAGACCTACTTTCGAGACCTTGCCCGCGAGCGCAAAGACCTTGGTCCCCGGAGATCCTTCCGTGCCGAGCGAGCGGAACCACTCCGCGCCCTTGCGGATGATCGCCGCGATGCACGCATAGGTTTCGACGTTGTTGACGACGCTCGGACGCTTCCAGAGTCCCTCCACGGCGGGGAACGGCGGCTTCACGGTGGGTTCGCCGCGTTTGCCTTCGATGGAGTGAATCAGCGCGGTCTCCTCGCCGCAGACGAACGCTCCCGCGCCGAATTTGATCTCGATGTTGAAATCAAAGCCGCTGCCCATGATGTTCTTTCCGAGGACGCCGTATTCGCGCGCCTGGGCGATGGCGTTTTCCAGACGCTTGACGGCGAGCGGATATTCCGCGCGGATGTAGATGACGCCGGTCTGCGCGCCGATCGCGTATCCGCCGATCGTCATGGCTTCCAGAACCGCATGGGGGTCGCCCTCCAGCACGGCACGGTCCATGAACGCCCCGGGGTCGCCCTCGTCGGCGTTGCAGATGATGAATTTCTCGCCAGCGGGCTGCTGGGCGGCGAACTGCCATTTGCGCCCGGTCGGGAACCCGCCGCCTCCGCGGCCGCGGAGACCGGAGGCGCTGATCACGTCGATGACATCCTGACTCTTCATGGTCGTCAGAACCTTCGCCAGCGCGGCGTAGCCGTCGTTCATGATGTATTCGTCGATGCTTTCCGGATTCAGTCTTCCGGTGTTGCGCAGGACGATGCGCGCCTGCAGTTCGCCGGGGCCCGCGCTCTCGAATTCGGGATAATACCAGTTGCGTTCGATCGTGCGCGTGCCGGGCGCTGGTTCGGTGATGCCCGCCGAAAGGATGGCGGGAACCTGCTGCGCTGTCACGTCTCCGTAAATGAGGCGGCGCCCGGTGGTCTGATCGACCATCATCAGCGTCGGTTCCGCGTAGCAGAGCCCCATGCAGCCGACTTCCACGACCTCGATGGCATTCTCCAGACGGCGTTTGGTAACCTCCTCGCGGACAGCCTTCAGCACGCCCGCGGTCCCCGCAGCGATTCCGCAGGTGCCCATGGAGACAAGAAGTTTGACGGGAGGCGTCGGACGGGACCGAAACTCTTCGGCAGTTTTCTTCAGCTGGGCCGGTGATTCTATTCTCATACTCAATTCACTCCTGATGATTTTTTCTCTTGCATGTGATCCGGAAGGATTTTTTTATTCCGCGCACTCCTTCAGGATGTCCGCGACCTTCTCCGCCGTCATGTTTCCGTAAACTTTGTCGTTCACCATGACGACCGGCGCGAGACTGCACGCGCCGACGCAGCGCAGCGCTCCGAGAAAGAACTTCCCGTCCTCGGTGGTCTCCCCTTCCTTGATGTTGAGGCGGCGCTTGAACTCGTCAAGCACTTTGGAGGCTCCCTTGACGAAGCAGGCGGTGCCTGTGCAGACGTTGATTTTGTAGCGCCCGACCGGCTTGTCCGTGAAATAGCTGTAGAAACTGATGACGCCGTAAACCTCGGCCGGGGAAAGTTTGAGGCGCGACGCGACAAACTTCTGGACATCCTCCGGCAGATAGCCGAAAAGTCCCTGCGCGCGGTGCAGAATCTGAATGAGAAAACCGCGGCTGCGCTCCGGGTTGTCGTCAGGATGCAGTTCCGCGATGTACTGGTCCAGTTCGTCGAATTTCCGCTTTACTTCCGGCGGCATCGCACCGCAGTCGGAACAGCAGCAACATTGATCGCTCATGAAAAAAACCTCCTCTGATTGGTCAAACAATGAATTCCATCAAGCATTATCCGACAAGGATAAAGTATATTTCCGGAAAATTCAAGCCTCGGAAACGAGTTTTTTCAAAAATGTTTCCCGTGTCGCAAACGCCTCAGACTCAATAGAGAAAAAAATATCCATCATCATGCGGGATTTTTCGTTTCCGCGAAATCATGCGATACGGGAGAACCGCCTGAAAAAACAGAGCTTTTCCATAAAATATCCCGTTATTTTTTCCGGCGGATTTGAAAAAACGCGCAGAGCAGTTATATTATACTTTCCCGGATGGTTTTGTGTACTGAAAAAAACATTTGAACATAAAGAGGTTTTGAACATGAAAAAAGGTATTCATCCGAACTACGGCCCCGCGACCGTGACCTGCGCCTGCGGGAAAGTCTGGGAAATCAAGTCCACGAGAAAAGAGTACAAGGTCGGTATCTGCGCCGAATGTCATCCTTTCTTCACCGGCAAGCAGAAACTGGTCGACATCGCCGGACGCGTGGAAAAATTCCGCCGCCGTTATGACAAGAAGGCCTCTGAATAAGAGAAACTTTCTTTCTGAAGCCCGTTCTTTCCTCCGGCGGGGCCGGTTTCCGGCCGATTGATGCCGCCGCAAGGAAGAACGGTTTTTTTTTGATTTGTTCTTTTATATTGCCCTGATCGGAATTTCAGTATGACCCCGGAAGATTTAGCGTTGCAGATGAGCCGGATGAAGGAGCGTTTCGCGGAACTCGACGCGAAACTCGCCGATCCCGGAATCTATGCACGGCAGTATGAGTGCCGCGTGCTCTCCGCCGAGCGGCGGCGCCTCGGCGATCTCTTCCATCTCCATGATGACTGGACAAAGGCACTGCGTGAACTGCAAGAGAACCGCGAACTCCTTCAGACCGAACAGGATGAATCCTTCCGCAGTCTGCTGCTCAGCGACATTGCCGAACTGGAGGAGAAGGCCGCTTCCGATGAAAAGGCGCTGACATTGCTTCTGCTTCCGCCCGATCCCAACGACGCGCGCAACACGATTGTGGAAATGCGGCCGGCGGCCGGCGGCGAGGAGGCCGCGCTCTTCACCGCCGAAATGTTCCGCGTCTATACGAAATACGCGGAACGGCGCGGCTGGAAATTCGAACTACTCGACCTGAGCGAAACGGAACTCGGCGGTATCAAGGAGGTCATCTTCTCTCTGAGCGGGGACGATGTTTACTCCCGTATGAAGTTCGAGAGCGGTGTGCACCGCGTCCAGCGCGTCCCGACGACTGAAACGGGCGGGCGCATCCACACTTCGACCATCACCGTCTCCGTGCTTCCCGAGGCGGAGGAGATGGACGAGCTCGAACTCCGCCCCGAGGATCTGGAAATTTCGACCTTCCGTTCGTCGGGTCCCGGCGGACAGAACGTCAACCGCACGGATTCGGCGGTCCGGATCGTGCACAAGCCCAGCGGGATCACCGTCGCCAGTCAGCAGGAACGCTCGCAGATCCGCAACCGGGAGATCGCTCTGCGCATCCTGAAGTCGAAACTCCTCGAGATCCGCCGCCGGGAGGAGGCCGAAAAACAGGCGGCCTCAAAACGCTCGCAGATCGGCACCGGCGACCGGAGCGAACGGATCCGCACCTACAATTTTCCCCAGAACCGCGTGACGGACCACCGTTACGGCGTCTCCGCCCACGACATGCCCTCCCTGATGGAAGGCGATCTGGATCTGGTGATCGAACCGATTCTCGAAGCGGAAAGCCGCAATGCGCTCGAAGCCGTGCTGAAAGGAGGAGCCGATGCGCCGCATGCCTGAGGACTATGAACTCGAACGCAAGCCGCTGACCTGGAATTACGCGATGTCCGTATTGAAGACCTTCGTCCACTACTACGGACCGCACCGGAGACTGTTTTACCTTTCGCTCACCTGCGCGCTGGCGCAGGCGGCCTTCACGACGGTCATTCCGCTTCTGGTCTACGACGCGTTCAACACCTATCTTCCCGCGCGGAACTATCCGATGATCTGGACGACGGTCGGACTGCTCGCGCTGCTTTCGATCCTGGTGGCGCTGGCTATGTTCGTCTGCACGAAATACGGGCACGTGCTCGGCGTCCGCATGGAGGCGGACATGCGCAACGACCTGTTCGCGCATCTCCAGCGCCTTTCGTTCAAATACTACGACAAGGCGAAAACAGGCCACCTGATGTCCCGCGTCACGAACGACCTGACGATGATTGCCGAACTCGCGCACCATGGCCCCGAGGACATGACTTCGGCTGTCCTGATGCTGATCGGCGCGCTCGTCGTGATGTTCTGCATCAATCCGCTTCTGACGCTGATCACGCTGATCCCCCTGCCTTTCATCTTCCTGTGGGCCTATTTCTTCCAGGGACGGATGCGCCGGGGATTCCGCGAGGCGCGGCGCGAGGTCGCCGAGATCAACAGCCAGGTCGAAAACTCCATTCAGGGCATCCGCGAGGTGAAGTCGTTCACGAACGAGCGGCGCGAGATCATGCGCTTCCGGAGGGTCAACAGCTCCTACCGCCATGTCCGTGAAGGCATTTTCGACGCGATGGCGAAGTTCCACGCCGGCGTGATGTTCTTCATTCAGGGCTACTCGATCTTCTTCATCATCGCCGGGCTGATCCTGATGTATTTTGAAAAGGCGAACGTGATCCAGATCATGACCTTCTTCATGTATTCCAAATCCGTGACGATGCCGGTGATGCGCATTGTGGAGTTCGCCGAACAGTTCCATCAGGGTGTGACCGCCTATGAGCGCTTCTACGAGATTCTCCAGGTGAGCCCGGACATCGTCGAGAAACCCTCCGCGCTGCTTCCCGCCGCCCCGTTCAAGGGCGATCTGGAGCTGGATCACGTCACGTTCAGCTACGACGGAAAGGAAATTGTGCTGGACGACATCAACATGTCGATCGGACGCGGGCGGACAATCGCGCTGGTCGGGGAGTCGGGCGCGGGCAAGACGACGCTTGCCGCTCTGATCCCGCGCTTCTACGACGTCTGCCGGGGGGCCATCCGGATCGACGGAACGGACATCCGCGACTATTCGCTTCACTTCCTGCGCCGGAGCATCGGAATCGTCCAGCAGACGCCGTTCCTGTTCGACACGACGATCCGGGACAACATCCTGTTCGGACGGCTCGACGCGACGGAGGAGGAGCTGGTCGAGGCGGCGAAAAACGCCAACATCCACGACTTCATCATGAGTCTGCCGGAAGGATTCGACACGCCGACCGGCGAACGCGGCGTGCGTCTCTCCGGAGGGCAGAAACAGCGGATTTCCATTGCCCGCGTCTTCCTCAAGAATCCGTCGATCCTGATCTTCGACGAGGCGACAAGCGCGCTGGACAACCAGTCCGAGGCGCTGGTGCAGGAGTCGATGGAACGCCTCTGCAAAGACCGCACGACGATCATCATCGCGCACCGCCTCTCCACGATCAAGAACGCCGACTACATCTACTGTCTGCGCGGCGGAAAACTGGTGGAACACGGCACCCATAAGGAACTTCTCGCGCTTGACGGATACTACAAGACGCTGTATACTATGCATACGTTCTGAACAATCCAACGATTCAAAGGAGTACCGACATGAACGCAGGGAAAAAGATTCTGTTCTCGCTGCTGCTGGTTTTGTCCGTGCTGGCGCTCTTCGCCGCGGACAAGGCGCTGATCTGGGAGGTCGTGAAAACCGGACAGCCGGGGAAAATTTATCTGGTCGGCTCGATCCACCTCGGGCGCGCGGACTGGTATCCGCTCGATTCCGTGTATGACAAGGTCCTGAAGGAATCCCACGAGATGTATTTCGAGATTTTCGAGCCCGACATGACCGCGCTCGCAATGACGATCTCGACGAAGGGGATGTATCCGCCGGACAAGAATCTCTCCGGTGTGATCGGTCAGACGCAGTTCGCCGAACTGACCCGTTTCTTCGCGGAAAACGGCAGCAAAACCCCGCCGTTCCTGCTCGAGAAGATGCGTCCGTGGCTGATCAGCATCGAACTTGCCGGACTCTATGTACGGAAGGAGAAGACGCTTAAATCCTATTACGGGCTGGAAAAGGTGTTCACGGCAAACCGTGGAGAGCGCCCCGGGCACAGTCTGGAGTCCATTGATTCACAGATGAACGCGATGGCGTCGATCCCGGACGACGTCATGATCCAGTCGATCCTGAAATCCATCCGCGATCCGGAAAAGGCGAAGCGCGAACTCGATGCGACGCTGGCATCCCTGCATTCCGGCGATATCGCCAAACTTGCGGAAATGTGCGGGGAAATCGCCCGCGAGACCCCGGAAATTTACCGGAAACTCTTTACCGAGCGCAACACGGCCATCGCGAAGAAGCTCCTGTTGCTCCTGAAAGAGAAAAAAGTCTTTTTTGTGCTGGTCGGCGCGGGACATTTCGCCGGAAAGGACAATATCCGCGATCTGCTCGCCAAGGCGGGCTGCCGGATCATCCAGCTCGAAAAGACAGGAAAAAAAGGCGCAATCAAAGGCGCTCCTCCGGAGAAACGCCCTTCCGCGGCACCTTCCGCCCTTCCGCAGGCGGGTCTGTAACATGGAACTTTTATAACAGAACCGTTTTGACAGATTTTCGGAAACATCCTGCAACCCGGATCGGATCTTCCATATGCCCGAATCCGGAGGGAGCTGTGATCCCCCCTTCCGGTTACATCTGAAGCGTCATCAGGAATTCGGCGTTGGTCTTGATCTTCTTGAGCTTGCCGATGATCAGTTCCATGGCTTCCACAGGCGGAACGCCGTTCATCGCCTTGCGCAATGTCCAGACCCTCTGAAGTTCCTCCGGATGGAGCAGAAGCTCCTCTTTGCGTGTTCCGCTTCGTTCGATGTTGATCGCGGGATAGACCCGCCGGTCGACCAGATGGCGGTCCAGATGCAGTTCCATGTTGCCGGTGCCTTTGAACTCTTCGAAGATCACTTCGTCCATGCGGCTTCCGGTGTCGATCAGAGCGGTTGCAATGATCGTGAGGCTTCCGTTTCCGTCGATGTTTCTGGCTGCGCCGAAGAAGCGTTTGGGCTTGTGGAGCGCATTTGCGTCCACACCTCCGGAGAGAATCTTGCCGCTGTGCGGCTGGAGCGTATTGTAGGCGCGCGCCAGACGCGTGATCGAGTCAAGCAGAATCACGACATCCTTGCCGTATTCCACCAGGCGCTTCGCCTTTTCAATCACCATTTCGGCGACCTGCACATGGCGTTCCGGCGGCTCGTCGAAGGTGGAGCTGACAACCTCGGCCTTCACGGAGCGTTTCATATCGGTCACCTCTTCGGGACGCTCGTCGATCAGGAGGATGATCAGCGTCACTTCCGGATTGTTTCTCACAATCGCATTGGCCATCTTCTGCATGAGAACCGTTTTACCGGTCCGCGGCGGCGCGACAATCAGCCCGCGCTGTCCCATGCCGATCGGGGAGACCAGATCGACAACGCGCATCGAAACCTCCTCCGGATCGTTTTCTAGAATCAGGCGCTTGGTCGGGAAATAAGGCGTGAGATTGCTGAACGGAATGATGTTCTTCTTCCGTTCCGGAGACTCGTGGTTGATGGACTCGACCTTGAGCATCGCGAAGAAACGCTCCTTTTCGCGCGGCGGACGGATCTGCCCGGCAATGAAGTCACCGGTTTTCACGGAGAAGCGGCGGATCTGCGACGGGCTCAGGTAAATATCCTCTGACGATGGCAGATAACTGTAAGCAGGCGAACGCAGGAAGCCGAAACCATCCGGAAGCACTTCCAGGAAACCGCTTCCGTACATGATGCCGTTGCGTTCGGCGTTGTTGCGCAGAATTTCAAAGACGAGCTTGGACTTTTCCAGTGCGCCGACGCCTTCGATTCCCATCTCTCGCGCCATATTGCTCAGGTCGAGCATCGACATCTCCTGCAGTTCGGTGATGTTCAGGCTGGGCGCATTGGGCTTGGCTTCCGCCGGTGTGTTCGCGCCGTCCTGCGGGGCATCGGAGGCGGGCTGCGGAGGATTGACCTGACCCTGTGCAAGGTTCGGATTCAGATTCTGCTGTTGCTGCTGTTGCTGATATTCGCTGTAGGTCTGCGGGCGCTGCTGGCGGTCATTGTTGTTATTATGATAATAGCGGCGGTTGTCCTGGTAATCGTCGTCGTAGTAATTGTTGTTCCGCTGACTGTTGTTCTGTCCCGGCTGGAAGCGGCGGCGCTGATTGTTATTGCCGTTATTGTTGTTATTGTTGTTTCTGCGGTTGTTGTAGGAGTTGTTGTCCTGATAGCGCTGCTGACGGTCGTTGTTCATCGGGCGGCGCTGCTGATAGTTATTGTTCCGCTGGTTGCTGCTGCCGTTCTGCGGGATGCCGTAATAGTCGCGCCGGTAGTCGGAAGAGGACGCAGGGCTCTCCTGCTCCGCCGCCAGATAGGCGTCCTCAATCGCGTCCGGATCGGTCACCGGGGGCGCGGGATCCACGTAAGTGGCGGAAATGGGCTCGGGGACGGGGGTGTAGGAGTCGTCGGAATCGTCCTCCGGCGGGCCGAAGGAAACCGCGCCTACCGGTTCATCGGAGGGGACCACAAGAAGATCCGGCTGTGCATTTTCAAAAAACGTGTCCTGTTCCATTTCCCTGTTCCGCGGTTTGCGGCGGTGTTCGGAATCACTCTTCGTCCGGGGAGAACGCGCATGGGGTGCTTCCTCTTTTTTCACGGACTCGGTTCCCTGCCCGTTGGACGCCGGAAGGGACGTTTCCGCTTCCGGTGTTTTTTCCGCCGGATTTTCGGGAAGGGAGGGAGCGGAAAGCTGTTCCGGCTGGACCGGATTTTCCGCGGAAGGCTGCTTTTCCGCAGCATCAATGTTTTCGGACGGAACCGGAGCGGCGGTTGCTTTGGCACGCGTTTTTCTTTCTCTCGGGGTGCTTTTTTCCATAGGAAGCTCCTGCATGGTTGGAATATTCTGAATGTTTAACTGATTTTTCCGTTCAGTTCGACACACTGTTCTTTCAGTGTGTCAAGCGAAGCGTTGTTGATGATTCCGTAGTCGGCACGCTCCAGTTTATTCTGCGCGGAGAACTGGGAAGCGATCCGTGCCTCGGCATGCTCCCGCGTCCATCCGCGCGCCAGAAGACGCGCCATCTGGATTTCCGGCGGCGACCATACCGCGACGGTCAGGTGCACGAACTTGTCCCATCCAGACTCGAAGAGCAGCGGGACGTCAATCATCACGCGCTGTGTACAGTCACAGTCGGCGATCCCGTATTCGATTCTGCGCCGGATTTCAGGGTGCGTGAGGACATTCAGCCACGCGAGCTCCTCGCTGTCGGCAAATACCTTTTCCGCGATTTTCGCGCGGTCGGGCGTTCCGTCCCCGTGCAGGAAATCCCTGCCCCAGCGTTCGGCGATCCGTTCGGCGAAGGCGCTGTTTTTCTCCGCATAAAGATCATGGCAGATTTCATCCGCGTCAAACACCCGCCAGGATGCAGATGATGCAAATATTTTCAATACGGCGGATTTCCCGCAGCCGGGACCGCCAGTCAAACCGATCAGATTCAACAGCAACTCTCCTGAAACACATTTCTCATAAACGGAATTGTCCTTCCCGGCCCTCCCTGAAAGTTATAAAGAGTTTTTGTGAAAACCGCAGGGGATGACACTGCCAAAATACAGTGAAAAAGGACAGATAAGGGATAACAATCTCTCAAATGATACTATACTTTAGCATAATTTGGAGTATATTCAAGCATCTTTTCTTTTTTTTATCAAAAACAGGGAGAAAACAGATGGAACGGATCTCATGTGAAACAATTGCCTCTGGGAAGTGGCTCCAGCTCAATGAACTCAAATACAGCGACCGCAACGGGAAAATCCGTTCCTGGGAGGCTGCTGCGCGGCGGAACTGCGCGGGTGCGGTCGCCATCATCTGCACGTTGAAGCCTTCCGGACGTCTGATTCTGGTGCGGCAGTATCGCCCGCCGGTCGCCCGCCTGACGATTGAATTTCCCGCCGGGCTTGTGAATCCGGGGGAAGATCCGGAGGAAACTGCTGTCCGGGAACTCCGTGAGGAGACCGGCTACCGCGGAAAAGTTCTGCGGATTCTTCCTCCCGCATACAGCTCTCCGGGACTGACCTCCGAGGCAACGCGTCTTGCCCTGATGGAAGCCGACGAAACGGAACAGGGAGAGTTGCAGACGCAGTTTGACGAATCCGAAGACATTGAAACACTTCTGGTGGAGAAAAACGCGCTTGCTGACTTCCTTCGCGATGCGGAGCGCCGCGGCGAGGCTCTGGACGGAAAGCTCCTTTCCTATGCGGCAGGATTGGCGGAACGCTGATTGAATGGCGGGATTTTTTGTGCGGCGGTGTGTTTTTCCGTGTTTTCGCGCCAAAAAAAGCTCTCAGATTCAAAATAAACTCAAAAAAATTGCGGATTTTTCAATATTTGATTTGCATTTGTTTTCTTGCATGATAATTTTTTAGTAGCGCAAGATACGGAGCGTATCTGAAAACCAACACAGAAGGGAGCAGCAACATGCAGTTCTACAACGTCAAGAAGAGAAGCAAAGTCGAAGTCGCGGAAGCCAAGTGCACCAAGGTTGTCTACGAGAGAAAGACCAGCAAGGGCATTCAGAAGCGCTATGCGGTCAGAGCCAAAGACGATGACGGCACGAACCTGACGAAGTTTGTCGCCAAGGAAGACTATGACAAACTGAAATGCAAAGTCGGCAAGGCCTGATTTCCCATTTGTATTGATTTTGCTGAAAACCCCGTGCAGACGGGGTTTTTTATTTTCCGGAATCTGATGCGCGCGAAAGCCTTCCTTTTTCCGGAATCTCTGCTTCCTGAACGGGAAAAGCATCAAAGAAAATTCCGGACGGGGCACATCAGAAATAATAACGGATCAGCGCCCTGGATTTCAAATTGTCCGCATATTTTGCGCGCATTTCCTTTTTTGCCTTGGCATCCAGCTTTCTGCGGATTTCCTCGGACGCCTTTTCAAAGGCGATATGCTCTTCAGGGACAATGGAGGCGACCCGGATGAAATATGCTCCCTCCGGGGTCTTGACCGGGCCGGCAATCGCGCCGGGCTTGACGTCTTTCAGAACGGAGGCAAACTCCGGCCTGAGCTTGTCCTGATCGACAAATCCGACCGCGCCTCCGCTTTCAGAATTCGCCGCATCGGAATTGTCACGGACGATTTGCGTGAAACGGGCACCGTCAGCGCCCGCGAGCTGTTCCGCAAGCTTTCTGCATGTGGTTTCCGCATCCACTCCGGAGCGTCCGCCGTCATTGGCGACGAGTAGAAGCTGCAGTTCATATTTCGCCGGTTTCGTCCAGTCCTTCTGATGCGCCGTATAGTGTTCATAAACCTCTTTGGGCGTGATATAGATCGGACGGTCGCAGTATTCGGAAAGCAGAATGTCTACGGCGAGTTTCTCCTTGACTTTTTCACGGAGTTCGGTCATGGTCGTGCCCAGTTCCTTGGCTTTTTTCAGAAGTCCGCTGCGGGAGCCGCCTCCCATGGAGATTGCAAGAGAGTCCATCAGGTCCTCAATATACTGCTCCTCGATCGGGAATGGTTTTTCCTTGTAGGAGCTGTAGACCAGTTTCCGGACGATGATTTCGTCAATGACCTGCTTGCGGAGTTTGGCGATCTCGCTGTAAAGACGTGCTCCTGTGAACATGCTGGTCAGGCGCATCTCCTCGCGGCCGCTTTCAATGAGAACGTCCAGCAGTGTGATCGGTTCACCGTTTACCGACGCCAGAACGGAATCCACACGCGTCTCCTTTCCAATGTCCTGTGCCTCCAGCGAAACAGGACCGACAAGAACGGCCGAAATAAAGAGCAGAAGCAGTTTTTTCATCATTTCTCTGATCCTCCTGATGTCAATGGCTTTTTTTCATCCCATATTGTATTTGATAAATCTGAAAAATCAATAGCGCTTTCCGGTTTAATTGCGATTTTAGCGTGAAGCATCTTCAGTGCGGATCCTGTGCGGACGGATGGAAGAGGCATGTGATCCGACTCACCATCAGCAGGCCGATACAGAAAAGAAAACCGTTTCCAACGATCATGAAAAAAGCGGTCAGCGCCATTCCGATTACTGCTCCCGCCAGCTCCGCGCTCCAGAGCGGAACAACCGCTCCGTCATTGCATTTGCCGGTCAGTTCGTGAAGGACAATCCCGCCGGAAGCACCGGAAAAGAGAACAACGCTTTCCGTCAGCGGAAACAGCGGAATCCCTTCTGACAACAGGACCGACGCCAGGAGCGCCGGCAGAAAAAAAGAGAAAATTTTCAGACAGATTCCCGGAACCCTGAAACGCTCTGCAAGAAGAATTCCGCCCGCGATTCCACAGCATAAAATGCCGCCGTAAAGCCCCAGCATTTGATAGAGCGTTCCGTACGCACTCTGGAAAAGGATCATCGAGAGCGTGAAGAGTCCGCCGAGGAAGAAGCCGTTCTCCAGGGAAGCGAACAGGCATTTGCGCGTGACGGTCACAGAGGCGAAATAACGAGCGAGCAGATAAAGCAGCAGCGCACCGCCGATCAGCAGCCAGCGGTAAAAAAGCAGAAAATCCAGCATCCTGAGCAGACAGGCGGTTACCGCCACATCCGTGAAAACAGGATGCCGACGCCAGTAATTGAGCAGCAGCGAAGCCTCGAAACGACGGTTCGATTCCGAGACAATCGAGCGCCCGATAATCTTCTGCGCCTGTGCCAGCTGTTCCGCCTGCGAATGCAGGATTACGAGCAGTCCTTCCGGAAAGGAGTCGTTTTCCCCCATCAGGGCGGCGGCGCGGGCATCCAGGGTGTCCAGATCACTTGTGAGGTTTCTTCCTCCGCCCATGGCCAGCTGTATTGCGCCTGGAGCAAAGATTACATTCGGAAAAACCTCGCGCATGGTTGCCGCAATGATGCCATGAAGTTCAGCGATACTCTCGCGTGTGTAGCCATATGGCGCCGGCAGGGTTGTGACGAATACGCCGTCATCGGCAAGGCGCTTCGAGGCGTCCCGGTAGAATTCGTGGGAAAAAAACCTTGCCGCATCCAGATTCTGTGGCAGCGGCGGATCGACGAAGATCACATCATAGGTATGAAACGTGCGGTCGACAAAATGAACCGGATCGTCGAGGATGAGACGGAAAGATGGAGATTCCGGCGGCAGGAGATCAAGTTCCGTTGCGAGTGCCGCCGCCTTCCGGTCGCGGATAACAAGATCAAGCGAAGCCGTTAGCGGCAGTGAAGCGAAAGCCTCCGGAAAGCCCGAAAATGCGCCGCAGATCAGAAGGACACGGATCCGCTTCCGGTCCGGCTGAATTCCGCTCATGAGAACCGCCAGACGGTCCCGTTCCGGATTGCCCGGCAGGGCCGCGACGCGCTGGCCGTTGGAAATGAACAGGAAGCGTTTCTCCGGTGTCCGGAGAAGTTCAGAGCGGCCGTATGCCGTGTCCAGGCGGACCGCATCGGCTCCCCCCCGCAGCGGATCGGCCTGAAAAAGCCGCCGTTCCAGAAATCCGCTATTCACATAAAACAGCAAGACTCCTGTGGCGAGCGTGAACACAGGAAACAGTCCGCGGACAAAAGAGCGTTTCAGGCGCGGGAGATAAAAAAACAGTCCGGAAAGCAGCAGAAAGAGACCGCTCAGAAGCAGGAGCAGCAGCGTATTCTCAAAGGAGTGAATCAGCACGGTAAAAAGAATTCCCGGAACTGCCGCGCCGCAGCCGTTTACGGCGAACAGTACGACCGTGCGCCGGAAAAGGACCGTCCGCAGTGACAGGCAGAAGTTCAGGCCGGAAAAGAACAGCGGCAGCGGCAGAAGCAGCAGAATCGGCATGGCGAAAAGAATATTGCGCCGCGTCATCGAGAACTGCGGCAGGAGCTCCGGAAGCAGAATGGAAGCTGCCAGAACCGGCAGGGGAGCGGCAAAAGCCGCAAGCGAAGATGCTTCCAGTTTCCGGAAGCACCGTCCGAAAACACCGCCGCATGCCGCGAACAGGAGAAACAGAATGCCCGGCACCAGACAGGTCAGCTCCGTGCCGTAGGTGCGGACGGAAATTTCACGAAGCAGAAAACCCGCATAGGAAACGGCAAAAGCGCTGTTGAAGAAAAGCAGCACCGGCAGCCGCGGGAAAAAATTTCCCTCACTCTGATTGTCCATCCGGAAATCCATATGTTCAAGGTTTCGTCATAAAAAAAAAGGCATTCGACCTCTCGGAACGAATGCCGTTGGATCATGTCAGCATGAATCAGGGAAGCTGGACAACCGTTCCCGCCTTGATACTGCCGTCCGCAGGAAGCTGCGGATTCAACGCCTTGACGTCATCCGCCTTGACGCCGTACTGCGCGGCAAGCGCACTGATTGTCGTATCCGCCGTCGGCACGACCTTGTCCGGAGAGGTCGCGGGAGCCGTAACGGAGGATGCCGGCGCATTGGCATCGGTCACAGCCTTGACCGCGTCATCGGAGGCCAGCGGTTTATCCTGCGCAGGTGCCGCCGGAGCAGGTGCGGGAGCCGTTTCCGCTGCGGGAGCCGCTTCCGCCGCAGGAATATTCAGAGGCGCGGCATCGGGATTCTGAATGTCCTTCAGGAGAAGCTCCTCGTCAAGCGTCCCGGACTGTTTTGTTTCCACGGGTGCGGGGGAAGCCGCCCTGACTGCGGGCTCAGGCGATCCAGCAGCAGAAGCCTTGCTGCCGCTCGGCAGATTCAGTTTCTGGCCGATCTGGAGGCGGTTGGAGGAGACGCCAGGGTTGGCTGCCGCGATCGCGGAGACCGTAACACCGTATTTCGCGGCAATCTTCGAGAAGCTGTCGCCTTCTTTTACAATATAGACACCATCCGCGGGAATTGCGGCCTTCTGTGTTTTCTTTACGGTTTTCTTACCAGATTTTTTCGCCGCAGTTTTTTTGGCGGATTTCTTTGCGGCTGTTCCGGAGGTTGTCTTCTGAATCTTGACTTCCCTGGAACCGGCGGGAATCATCAGCTTCTGCCCGATGCGGATAGGTTTGCTCGGCGCGATGTTGTTGTAGGCGGCAAGTTCGGCAACGGAAATTCCGTACATCCGGGCGATCTTCCAGAGGGAATCGCCTTTCTGAACGACATATGTCGTATCCTTGTCCGTCAGCGCAGATGCACTCTTTTTTGTTTCCTGCGGCTTGACCGCGGGGGCGGTTTTCTCCGGCGCGGGTGCGGACAGCTCCGGCGGAGGAAGCGGCTCGGAATCCTTCTTGTCAATCTGGAGCTTGAATTCGTCCGTTCCATCGGACGGCCCCGCGATATCGGCTGAAGGTTCCGTCTGCGGCGCGGCTTTTGCCGTCGGCTGCGGCACATAGATTCCCGGAGGCATCGGCGGATCTTCCGGCGCACAGCCGCCGGTCAGGAACATTCCTCCCAATACAAGATGAAGTACCGCCACAGTGGACAAGATGATGATGACTTTCGCTTTCACGATTCCGTGCCTCCCGTTGATATTTTATCATTCTTTCTTACAGACGCTTGCGATACGGTACTGCCTGAAAACAGTGCCATATCATATTGTACGCTCCAAATCCGGATTTTCAATAGGGAAATCTCAAAATTCCAGCATATTTTATCATTTTGCATGGCGTGAGCCTTTCCGCGTTCCGGGCGGAGAAAAAATGCCGCAAACGTTCTTCTCTGGAAGGAAGCCCGTTGCGGCAGCCGTCTGCTTTTTACGAAAATGCGAGGCAATGAGCCCTAGTGTGATTATTTCCTGTTACCCCAGAAAGGATCTCCATTCTGTTTAAAAACGTCAATGGGAATCCTGTGAAAAAGCCATGCTTCAGCATGAGCATCGGCAAACAGAAGATTCACTCCCCGTTTTCCTTGGTGCCGAAGCATTCCGCCATTTACAAGCTGGGATCGGAGACCGGCACAGGGGGAAGTGCCGTCCGAGCGTTTTTCCGATGCTCCATCTGCAATTTCCATTGTTCTGGATGGATATTTCAGCCGTCTGATATTGAGAATGGCATATGGCTGATCGTAGTCTTTCATCGAATAATGACCGAGATAGGAGTTGATCAGATAATGTCCCATGAATCCATAGGTGCCGTCTTTGTTCCACGGCATATCTTTTTGCGCAGGACAGCCGAAAACATCATGCGGACGGGAGGGCGTGTCATTGTTATCCACTTTCCAGTGGAGACGGTTTTTCAGAGGCTTGCCTGTTTTCAGTGCGTAGAGGCCGTCCTGCCAGCGGCCTTGCCCCCCCAGCTTTCGGATCCACCGTTAAGCAGACCGTTTGCTTTGGGAAAGAACCCGTGGTTGTTATCCGTATAACCCACGAAAAGATAGCCGATCTGACGCATGTTCGACATGCAGCTGATGTCTTTGGCCTTGTCTTTCGCCTTGCTGAGGGCGGGCAGCAGCAGAGCCGCCAGAATCGCGATGATCGCAATCACGACGAGGAGCTCGATCAAGGTGAAATTCCGCCTGCAAACAGCTCTTCCTTCTGCCTCTGTTTCCATTTTCTGCAACGAAATCATAGCTTTCCTCCGCATTATTATATCCAGCCGTTACTATCTTCGCATCATCTCCGAAGACGGTCTCCGGAGATGATCCCGAATTTCAGTTGACACCGATCCAGAATTTTCCTCCCGGATTGCCGAAGCCTTCCGGAATGTCTTTGGCCAGAGTCCCTTTTGCATGACCGTCCACCATCAGGGTGTTCAAACCGCGGTTATTCTGGTGACGATAGGCTCCGCCATAATTGATATTGGGAGCGGAATCGGCTGCTCCATCATTGTTATTGATGAACTTCTTCATATGAATACCGACTCCGAATGTGGCAGGTTTCCGGTCTCCGTCGAGGACATGAAGAACAGAGGACGGATTTTTAACTCGACTCAACATTCTAGTGGCATATTTTCCCCGGTCATCATTGCTTCCCCAGGAACCGTTACCGAGATTTGAGACATACTTATTAATCAGGTAATGCCTTGCTCCGCCACCATCATTCTTACTGATTCTTAAAGAATTCGACGGACAGGCAAATACTCCGAAAGGACGCAAGGAAGAAGTTCCCTTATCCTCGTTCCGGTCATCATAATGTGCCCAGTTACGGTCGGAAAGACTCCAATAACGTTTTGGATCCAGGTATATTGTATGACGAAGTTTTCGCAGCGAATGGGAAACGGTTTTCACATTGTTGCGGTCGGCTGTTAAAACCTTCTGCAAAACTACAAAGAAGAAAATAAAAATGGTTTTAACAATAAGGAAAAAGAAAAAGCCCGGATCTTGCCGGGCAAAGAAGAAGAATGAACTTGTTATTATATGTCCTTCTTCCGGGTGATTTTAGCAGCATGGATCCGGAC
>CASEFP010000225.1 GCA_949287225.1 uncultured Lentisphaeria bacterium | reverse complement strand
TGTTTTCTCACATTTCAAATTCAATTTTACGGCTAATCCGTTTGTGTAACCTGCACTATTTCCAAAATTAAGCCCGAAATGATACAGTGCTTTCAGATACGGGATTTTATCTATCAGGCTTTTGCAGTCCATGCAGTATTGATAGTTCTTCGGGATTATATCCTGATATTCCGGGTAATGGAGATTATCATTTTTAACATACATCTTCCTGCTGATTGACAAGGTTTCATTTGCTTTTAAAATGTTTTCTTTTATCTCCATATCCGCAAAAAATTTTACATCGATCGGTTCATAACAGCCGTTGGAATTTTCCCCCTTGTGTATTAAATCGCTTGCAACTGCCAGCATTTGGCCGTTCGTTGCCACGATTGTATTATCTTCCGTATTCAGATATACGCCACGCAATGCTTTTCTGTATTCTTCCGGCGGCGCCGCAAAACGTGCGACAATTTCCCGCGCCGGAAGCGCTTGTTTTTTATTTGCCGTTTTTGCCGGTATTATTTGCTCCAGTTCTTCAGCTGTTAGGGTTGTTTTTTCAAACATGGCAATAATCTTCCGTTCAATCTTTTTTGCGTTGAATTGGGCGCGGCGGGCAAATTCTACAAGTGTCATTTTATCCATTTTTTGTAATCTCCTGATTTTTAGATTTTGGTTTTGCCGGGGGCATTTCCCCCGGCAATGTAGTTATGCGCTCTTGCGTGCCAGATATGCGGCGTCAAGCTCTTTCGCTTTGATTGCTTCTGCGATAGATTCAGCGACTCCGTCCCACTCCGGACAACGGAACCGGGAGACATCCCAGTTTAATTTTTCCAATGCCTGGCAATTCCCCAAAAAACAGCATTGTTGCTTAAAGATCGTCCAGCGCGTCCCCTCTATTTTTTCCCCTTGTCCTTCTCTTTCCAGCTTTGCAAGCGCGTTTTTTACCGCGTCCAGATATTCCGATCCGTCAACCGGCGCATGGTTATCACGCTCCACGAGAATATAGTCATTGCCCCCCTCGAGTATTTCCCCTGTTCTTTCATCCGTTTCGTAAGATTCGAAGCGTTTACAGATATTTTTCACCTGCATTTCCGATATATTTCCATCTTTTATGGTGATGTTAAAGCTGCTGCTATAACCGACATAACGGTGTCTTACAGATACTTGTCTACTGGTGAATCCCGCTTCTTTCAGCGCCGCCCTGATTGCTTTTGCTTTTTCCGTGCTTGTCATTTTTTAGTAACTCCTTATAGTTTGATTAGTGTTAAATACCGGGGTTTCCCCCGGCGGGCTAGTTATGCGAAAACTCCGAAATCCTCGTTTTCCAGCCATTGGTCAAATTTTTCCGGGTATCTTTTTTCCAGCTCATCCATAACAAGACCCCTGATAATAGTTCCTCCCTCGTGGTAAAATTGCCACGGTGACATTTTCTCTGTGAGTTGCCATGTTTCTTCAAGTAGTTTAATACTTGCGTTTTTGAGCATTACCCGCATTTTATTTTTTGCCGCTTTTGCTTTTTCTTTGCTTGTCATTTTTATAACTCCTTACAGTTTAATCAGAATACATACGCGTTTTCGGTTTTGTGGGACTGGATAGCCAAATCACGCCCGAAGGCGGAATAATCAAAATACCGTTCCAGTATCTCACGACTCAGATTTTCAATCCCGCCGGAATTCTCTACTTCAATTTCGGCAAGCTCCTGCTCCGTATCTGCAAAAATTGCCATTTTATCGCCGCTTTCTGCTATGTCGAGAGCCTCGATAAAATCTTCTCCTTGTTCCAGTTCTGCAATAAAGATTTCCCGCTGCTCCTCATCCAGTTCTACCAGTCCACGGGCGGCGGCGTTTAACGTTTTGATGTCGCAAGCCTCATCAATGCGGAAATCTGCCTGATAATCCTGTATCATGTATTCCGGGCTTGCTTCATTCCCCGCAATACGTTTTAGAGCTTCCGCCAGGTTGTCATCATCCATTGGCAGTGCAAGCCATTCCCCGGCGATTGATCCGCTTGCGTATTTTGCATAAGTTCCGACGTAGATTTTAATTGTATTTTCCATTTTATTTACTCCTTACAATTTAATTAGTGTTAAGTGCCGGGGATTTTACCGCCCCGGCGTCGGTTTTTGGTTATCTGTTAGTCAAGTTTGACGCCGATTTTTTCGGCTTCTTCCTGGCTTAACCCGTAAGCCGGGTCAAGCAGGAGAAGCGGAAGGAAAAGAATGATTTTAAGGATTTTCATTCTTTTGCTCCTTGATTTTGGAGCAATAAGGAGTATTTTTCTTATTGCTCTAGGTTGCGTATTTTAGGGCGACTGGCTTTAGAGGTGTTGCCGCACTTCTAAAGCCCCTTCTTTTCAAGCCTTCGGTTTATTCTTGCTTCCTTTAGGTCTGCCTCCTTTGTTCGTTCTTTTTGCAAGGGCTGCAAGACTTGCTTGTCTTCTCGCTTCTGATGTAGCATGCTTTAACTTATGCCCGCATAACGGACATCTTTCTAATCCTTCAAGTTCTTTTTTCATTTTGCCAATGATCCTTTCAATGTTATATATTATACTCTAAATTAAGAGTTTGTCAAGGGGGAAAATCAAAAAAAATCAAAAAAAAAATCAAAAAGATATTGAAAGTTCAGGAATTCTAATAAATAGTAATAAAGCCTGTCAAAAAAATATGCTGAATAACTGCCGCTCCCGCTACCACCGGGATAATACGCAATGCCGCGATTGTGCCGACGCGCGCGCCTGTCTTGCATGCCGTCCGGCTGCCTGTTACTCACAATACGAACAAAACGCCCTACAATGCATTCAGTGCCCGCTTGCAGAATATTGTCGCGCGTCTACGTATTGTCATAAGCGTTTTCACGCAGCGCGACACGGGGAACCGCAGATTGTTCTTGCAGAAATACAATCTGCCGTGCCGGAAGCCGAACAGGACAAATATAATATTCTTTCAGAATTTGCAGGAGTTATTCTTTCAGCAGGTAACAACGATCCGCTGAACGTTGCAATCATCATCGCGCGTGCCTCCGGCTGCACTCTTGAGAGTATAGCACAATATCTGAAAATGAAAAAACAAAGTGTAGCGCAACGCATCGAAGCTTTGAACAATTTACATGTAAAAAATTACCTGAAAAACGTCCATGCGACGAAACACGAACATAACATTATTAAAGAAGTTCTCGGGTCCTCCTCCAGTCGTAAAAAAACAAGTGAGCTTGGGCGGGTTGCGGAGACGGAGGATTCAGGACGAAAAAAATCAGGGGGCAAAACAGGGGGCAGAAAAGAGCAGAAGAAAAAAATTAAAAGCTTTGCTTTTAAAAATCGGAAATCCAGGGGGCAAAGTGCGTAATGGATAAAAAAGAATTCATGCGCCTGACCGGGAAAAGCGTCACGCAGACACGGAAGCTCTGCGACAAGGGGAAATTCTTTGTTGACGGTTTCGGCTGGTTCGAGGCAGTGCGCGGAAAGGGGAAAACATCGAAAGTCGACATCCGCGCACTCAAGGAGGAAAACGCCGCGTCTCTGGAAAACCGTATGGAAAAGATGGCGCAGCTCAAAGCGCGGAAACTGGAAGCGGAGATTGCAAATTTGAATCAGCGTCTTCACGAGCGGCAGGAAAAAATCGAGAAGGAATATGAGGCGGTCGTGATTGACCGCCTTTCCGAAATTCTGAAACCACTGGAAAAGGCTTTCAAGGCATGCTCGCTGACGCAGGAACAGACAAATTTGATAAATGCCGCGCTCGACGAATCGCTACGGCGGTTGAATGCCTGATCGACCGCGTCCGGCCGCTTGCGCACCTTTCCCCGGTTGATTTCTGCGAAGCTGCGGTAGACCTCGGCGCGGACAAGACTTCCGCGGCGACCGGACTGATCCGCATACGGGAAAAGACGCCCTACCTTGTCGATCCGATCAATTACTTCACGCATCCCGGTCGATGCAAGCTCACGATTCAAGCTGTGGAGCAGACGGCGAAATCGACCAGCTGGAAGATGGGCGCGATCGCGCGCCTCTACTTCATGCCGTCGTCAGCCGGGATCATTTATCAGAATGAATCGGTCGGAAAAAAGATCATCCGTGATTCGTTTCTCCCGATGCTCCGCTGTGTGCCTTCGTTTCTTTCCGCGCTTCCGGAGCGCGCGAACGAGAATCCGGACAGCCTCGATCTGCCGGACGCGATGGTATACCTCATGACCGGAGAGAGCCCGATCATCTCGATTCCGCTCGGGCTTGTAATCGGCGACGAGATCAACAAGTGGCGCCAGGAGAAGACGAACCGCAACAAGCGCAAGTTCCGCGCGGATGAAGATTACCAGGTTTCGAAGCTGAAGGACATGGACAAGCGCACGCGCACGTTTGAGAATTCGCTCCGGGTTCTGGTCTGCTCGCCGGAGGGCGGGAAGGCGCCGATCACGACGGAATTCAAGCTTTCGAGCATGGGTTTCTATCACCTCCGGTGCCTGAAGTGCGGAAAACTCTCTTTCAACACGACGCTTCCGGAGGAGTATTTTTCCTATCGCGCGGACGAGGGCACGGTGGATCAGGCGTCGATCCGCCTGAACTGTCCGGAGTGCGGCGCATCGTTCGACGAATCGTCGAAATTGCTTCTCACCTGCGGCGGCGCGTATGTGCACGAGCATCCGGAGCGGTTCGACTTTCACGCCGGCTTCTGCTGGGGGGCGCTCGCCTCGCAGTTTCCGGGCGTGAACTGGCAGGAAATCTGCCAGGCGATCGAGAACGCGAAGAACTCGAACAGCTACGAGACGCAGGCTTACCTCTGCAACTCGATCAAGGGTGTCGAGTTTGTCCCGTCGGTCGTTACTGGAGAAAAGATTTCAGTTGTGCGGAGTCATTGCATTGACGAGCTTCCGGAGGATACCTTTTTCAGTGCTGTCTACATGGCGGTCGACACGCAGGAGACCGGTTACTGGTATGTGATCATGGGGATCGACGACAAGGGGCGGTGGTTTACGCTGGACTACGGATTTGCATGGGACGATGATGCCGTTGTCGCGGCGTGGAACAAAGAGTATCACGGAATTCTGCCGATGGCGGGGATCATCGACGAGGGCGGCCACCGGAAAGCGGACGTTGACCATCTGGTCGGGCGACTCGGCGCCGGATTCTACAAATACAAGGGCGAAACGAGCCGCAATCGCGAGAAATACCGCGTCAGTGAAAATGATCCGGTTCTGCTTCTGGCTCCGGCGCGGCGCTGCAATGCAAAATTTCTCTATCTCATTTACAGTCAGCACAAGACGAACAACAACTACTGGTATGTCGCATGCGAGCTCAAGCGGACGTTTCTGCATCAGATTGTTTCCTTTCAGCCTCCGTCCGGTGCGCCGGACGCGGATTTCGAGGACTGGACGCCATACGAACGCCAGCACGATCTGTTCGATGCGCACAAGATGGCTCTTTTCCTCCATGACTTCGCGTGCGAGGAGTTTCCCGAAACGTTCTGGCGGCGGAGGAACACGAAGCAAAATAAAGCCTGACATTTTTCCCCATAAGAAGAAAACGGAAAGGAGATTTTTACCATGGCGGATGAAACCAGCTTTTCACAGCGGCACCTGGTGTGCTATCATGATCCGGGAAAAGAACGCATTTATTATTACGGTCCGCGCGGAGGGAAGTACTATATCAACTCCTCCGGCGAAAAGGTGTATGTGAAAAATAAAAACAGGGGGGAAAAATGAAAGGATTCGTTTCTTCTGTATTTTTCCGCTACCGGAAGCATGTCAAGCGCGGCCCGACATTTTTCTGCAAACACTGCAGCGGGACCGGAAAGATGAAAGAGAACACGATCGCCGCGAAACTGTCCGATGGGAAATGCACGGAATGTGGAGGAACCGGGAAAAGACAACCCCGGATAAAATCATTTATTCCGAAGAATATCTGTGAGGCCAACCCATGTCAATTCGTCTGAAAACCGATTTCCGAGGCTCCCCGCCGCGCCCGTTCCGCAGAGAAAATGGAATTTTCTATATCCGTCTTAGAGTCGGATACCGTGACATCTGGCGCTCATGCAAAACGCGTGTCAAACGCGAGGCGGAGGAATACGCGTATGAAATTTGGTTCCAGCATCAGAAAAACGATCAGAAGATTATGCTTCAACTTCCTTCTTCACACCTTGCAACAGAGCTCAAATCATATCAGAATACTGAAAATTACAAGACATTAAAAGCACGGACCAGACATGACAGAATCAGGAATGCAGAACGTTTCATATCCTACTGCAAATCAAAACATGTTGATAATTTCGAAGATTTGACGCCTGAATTCTGCGAGTCCTACCTTTCAAGTCTTGGAAAAACAGGAAAAACGTTCAACACATACAGAAGCGACCTGCTTCAGGTTTTTGCACATACGGCACTCCGGCTTTCGTGCGAAAATCCATTTTCGAAGATTCCGCAACGCTCAACAACTCGGGGAGAAACAGCATCCAAGCCTAAAAAGGCGTTTACGGATGAAGAAATCACAAAAATTCTTCATTACATAAAAAACAGCCGAAAATTGCAACATGCAGATGAATGGCTGAAGGCTTGTCGTTTTGCAATGTATACGGGGTTGCGCTATGAAGATATTGCATTATTGAGATATGACAGTATAACGGATAACGTTCTTGAATTGACGCCTCATAAAACAGAAACGCTGGTCAAGAAGAAAATTCTTATAAAACTTCCCCATGAATTACAGAAAATATTTTTCAGATTGAATAATCTCTCCGATTATATTTTCCCTCACCTGGCAGCAGATTATCCCGTTTACGATACATCTGGGAACCGTATTTCCGGTGTTTCCGATCCAACCAAACCATTTTCAAAAATACTGAAAAGGCTGAATATAACGGCTCCTCCCGGTTATAGTGTGGGTTTTCACAGTTTCCGTGTGACTCTTGTGACGAAATTGCGTCAGGCTGGTTATTCTGCGGAGATTATCGGCGGTCTTGTCGGACATACAAACACCTTGCAGACGGAACATTATAACCGTGCTGCTTTAGCCATTGATATCAATAAAATAAGCTACTGTGAGGCTAAATAGTCGGTAGCAATTCGGTAGCAGAAAAATGACTGCTATAATTGTAAGTGCTTCATAACAAAGTAGTAAAAATGGTCGGGGCGACTGGATTCGAACCAGCGACCTCTACGTCCCGAACGTAGCGCTCCAACCAGACTGAGCTACGCCCCGATTTATTTTTCATAATAGTGAAATAAATATACTCTCCTTTTCACAAAAGGCAAGCGGGATTTTCCAGAATATTGCTTTTTTTTTATGCCCAAAACTAAAAAATGCATACACAGCCGTTATCCGCACCAACGATGCTTCCCCCTGAAGCAATTTCTCGCTCCGATACAGTTCTTCGAAGAGCGTTCCTCACCAATGAATTGTGACAGATCTGCAAGATGCATTCCATTATGCCGATTCATAAGAAATTCTTTGTCATCGGCTATCTGAATGACCATTTCCACTATGTTGTCGCGCAGGATCTGGCTCATCGGCAAATTATGCGGTTGACATGTTGAAATCTATACGGCGACTGCACATCCTCGAAGGAAATCCAGATCAATGACAGCCGTCAATTTGTCAGCTTGATCGCTAACAAGCACTTCAGGAACCTCTCTGCAAAACCATGCAATCAAACACTGCGTCTGTCGCATGCAGCTTCCGCAGACCAATGAACTATCCCCGTGCAGAGCACATGCTCCTATCGGAGCTCTCGCCTCCGGCGCACCAGCCTTGCGCAGTTGGACCGCGGCAGGACTGAAAGGTCCTGCACGGAGCAATTTTTGGCGATGCAAAGCCTCGCACTATTACCTTAATTTTTTTATAAAAAACGGAATTTTGACAGGACGCAAAGATCATGTCAGAATTCCGTATACACACCACAACTATTTCAAATCAATTGTTCCGTAACTATCCGGATTATGCCATTCCCCCAGCTGCGCCAGCACAGACCATGTCGAAAGTTCAGTTTTCCGGTCTTTGATGTTGCGTTCCCGCCCCAGATTGAAACGGAGTTCTCCGCCGCCGATGTTCAGTTCGGAAAGCGGAATGGAAATTTCGGCAGTCCAGGAATCCGTGTTCCGGGCGGTACGGACTGAAAGGCCGGGCATCTGAATCCATTTCGGGACAACCCTGCCGCGCGTCTGAGAGGTCCACGCATTGTTGTCATTGACCATGATCTGCCAGAATTTCCCTGTTTCCATCGACTGGAAGAAAAGCTCAATGCAGTTGTCGCGCCAGAGATCACGGCTGCCGGAACGGTGTGCGGGGTCTGTCGCGGAACGAGCCATGGCACGTTCGGATAGTTCCGCACGGATAAAAAGCCTTTTGGAGGAAAGCAGCATCTGGAAGGCACCACCTTCAAGGAGAGGCTTTTTCTGACCTTCCGCGGAGCTCAGAAGATATTTCTCTGCCGTCTTCCATTCCGCCGCTTCGGGAAACACTTCCGCGCTGGTTTTTTCCGGGCGGATAAAGAAGGTTTTTCTTATGTCTTCCTTGCCCATGACTTCCGCGCGCTCTTTTTTCATTATATCAAAAAGCCATTTTCTGAGGTTGTTCACACGTTTCAGGAAAACATCATTTCCTGAAGCCGCTGTTTCGGCTTTGACAAGCATTCTCTCCAGACGGTCCATCTCTTCCTGATGGTAGACTCTGCTCCAGATCTTTTTCTGGGCCTCATGCTTGTTTTCCAGTGTAATGCCGAGAGAGACAGTCTCATACACATCCCGCCGGGCGAGTTTATCCACTGCGTTCCAGTTGTGTTCCAGTCTGGCGAAAAACGTCTGAACCTCCCGCGCAGCCGGGCCGTAATAGTTCTGGAAATAATCCGCGATCTCCTTTTCAACATCACGGTCCGGATCCAGTGCCATTCTCATAAAGAGGTAAACGTCGAAATTCCGGAATGTGTGCGTAAGATTGTGGTTTTCCTGAAACATGCCCGCGCAGAACGGTTCGAGTTTTTTCAGATACGCCGCAGTCAGGCGCGGATAGGTGTCCGGAACACCGGGAAGTCCCCGACCGAACGATACGCACTGGTAATACCATATGGGGATATTGTCGCGTCCGAGGAGACGGCTCCACTTCCGGAGAAGCGCCATGTCGCCAGCGAAACGAACCGGAAAAGTACAGTCGCGCGGCCCGGTCATGCAGATTTTCACGCGCACATTGGCGGGCGGCGGAAAATATTTCGGATACTCCCGTTTCGGCGGATAGACCAGCGTCGAAATGTATTTCCCGGGATGCTTCACGGCAATTTCAGAAGCGATTTCTCCGATCATCTTCCACATGAGCTCGCTGTCGTCCGGGCAGGGATATTTTTTCCGGAACGCCTCGCAGCGCGGGCACCAGCAGCGCCCGTCCTCGTTTGTGTAATGATCCATGGGATCGATCATGAATTCATTCGGCACGATGAACGGCATCGGCCATTTGGAATCCAGATAGCCGTTCAGATCGAATCCCGCCTCCTTCGGGGATTTTCCGGAAAAATACGCGTCGGCGGCGCGGAGAAAGTATTCCTTTGTCGCGGGAGAGCTCCAGCAGGAGTAGTTGGGATTTCTTACACCGTTTTTTCCGAGTTTCCAGCTGTCGGGATTTTTCAGGCGTTCCGGATTTTTATATAAGCCAAGGCTCCGTTCCGAATGTCCGCCGGGAACCAGCTTCCGGGTCGAAACCCCGTTGCGGAGTCCCCAGAGATAAATGTCGTTTACGCTCCGGACATATTCTCCGGCATCGGGATACAAGCTCTGGAAATCCCACGTTCCGATGATTTGACGGAAGCGGAATACAGGTTTGAAATGTCTTTCCCCTTCCGGAATCGCGACTCTTTTCCGTTTCGGAATCGAACTGGCTCCGGGCGCGGGCCAGCGCACACCGAGAGTATCCAGAAATCCGTAGACGCCCGTAAGTGTTCCTTTGTACGGATCATCATGGAAAAAGCGGAACAGGTCCGCTTCCGCGTCGCTGTCGCGTCCATGGATGCCGATGTTTTTCCCTTTTGCACAGATGACATATTCATCGGGGGCAAACTGTTCCCGAGTCGGATTGAGCAGGGCTTGTCCGTTTCTGTCCCGATGGGGAAATCCGCTCCCGTCATTGCGTCAAGATGCGTCTTGAGTTCGCGCGCGGCAAAACGGACGATGGGCTTTGCTTTTTCCGGAATGACAATTCCGGCCTTGGCACTGCCGTTTTCCGCGAGAACCAGTTCCGCGCTGAACGCGGGGAGAATAAGAAGAAACAGAAAATATGACAGAAGAGTTTTCATTTCGAGAGCCTTTTCACTGCCTGTTCCGCAGCGGAATAATCAAATTTGTATGTTATTTTTTTTCCAAATTCCAGCGCTTTTCTGTAATATTCCAGCGCGGATTCCCTCTGTCCGTTCTTTTCCTGGATTTCCCCGGAAAACAGACTGGCACTATAATGGATTGCCGGATGCAGATCCCGGCGTTTCAGAATATTCTGCATGAGTCCAAGAGCCGCCTCATAGTTTTTCCGTGCCGCATGGATATGCGCCATGAGATACCATGTGCAGAATTCATCATATTGCACGCCGGTTTTGAGTCGGGTCGCGGAATTGAGCAATGTCATTGCCTCATCCACGGCCTTGGGAGAACCCCATATGATCTGTCCGGCGTAGGTGTTGACAAGACGCCGCAGCTCCTGATTTTCCAGTTTTTCATCTTCCAGGTGCGATCTCAGGATCTGAAGCGCCTGCTCCCCCTGCCTGTTCGACTGGAGCAGTGTAAATCCGGCAAGAATACAGTTCAGACGTTCCGCGGATGTGGATGCGGCATTGCCGGCTTCTTCATATTTCTTCAGCGCATTGGGAACATCCTTTGCCTTTGCGAGAGCCTCCGCCTCCTTCATCAGTTCGGGACAGGTGGCGGCGGACAATATGCCGCCCGCCGATAAAAACAGGGCAAGAACTGTTTTTTTCATCATGATTTTTTCCTCTGTGTTATATTGTTTTGCAAAATTGCAGTCGAAAACGGCAACAGGAACCGCTCCGGTTCGATTCCGTTTCTGAATGAAAAGAAAACCGGGCGTTATTTTACCGGTCCGTCTACCGGGGTGCCGTTCACGAAAAAGTTGGGATACCATGGTGTTGTTCCCCGCTCGGACTCCACCATGTGCATTTGAGAGACATGTCCGTCCAGATGAAGAAAATTAGCGGCGTTGACATGATTGTTGAAGCCGACCTGCTTGCCTGCAGCCTCCGTGAGCCAGTTGAAAAAAAACAGGCGTGATGTCTCAGGCAGAATTTCATTCCGTTCAGCAAGGGGCACAAAAAGGGAGGCATTTTTAATGCTTGTCACTTTCCTGTTCCGGATCCAGTAGTCGCCTGTACAGAATCCGGCATCCAGATTCGGGACATAAGTCCACAGCCCCAGATAATTGTCCGGATAGTCCAGTGACAATTTTTCTTCGCGGTCTTGAGTCTGTTGGCGAGCGGGACAGTAAAACACCTTGGGAAGCACCTGATCCCATTTGGCTTTCATGTAATCGGCAAAAAGGAAGGGCAGCTGTCCGAGATCCGCATTGCCGCTGACCTGCGGCAGATAATCGTTCCAGTCCGCGGTATAAAGATTGTAGCAGACAGAGTATTGCTTCAGGTTTGATGCGCATTGCGCCTTCTGCGCCGCTGCTTTCGCCTTGCTCAAGGCAGGAAGAAGCATTGATGCAAGGATCGCGATGATCGCAATCACAATCAGAAGCTCTATCAGTGTGAATGAAACCCGTTTTCTCATTTTTTATCCTCCGATTCAGTTTTGTGTTTTGTGGAATCTCTGATGATTAATTCACCGACAAACGGCTGGAATCCCTCAAGAGGTTTTCCTTTTTCAATTATGCTGAGCAGATTTTCAATATCGGCACAGGCTGTCAGATAATAAGGTTCTGAAATCGTCGTCAGCGACGGTGCAAAGAAATCCGAGAGGATGTTTCCGAATCCGACAACGGAAAAAACATCCGGCACAAAGAGATGCTTTCTGTTCACACATTGAAGAAGTCTCATACCAAGACTGTCGGTGACGCAGAACACAGCATCAGGCTTTTTGGCAATGAGTTCTTCCATGGACTCCTCTTCAAAAATCCGGGTGGCAAGTCCTTTGCGGCGCATGCTGTTTTCATATCCCGCCACACGCTGATCTGTAATCGGGTTGGGCTGAGTCAGACAGAAAATGCGCCGATGATTCAGGGAAATCAGATAATCCGCCGCAATTTCCGCGGAACGGATCTGATCAAAATACATAAGGGGCGGACAGGTAATGCCGGAAATGGGAATTCCATACTTGCAGATCCGGGGGCTGACTGCTGCTTTTTCCGCATCCGTCAATCCAGGCAGAAGAACCCCCGCGACCCGATATTTGACGGCAACCATCAGAGCCTCAGTGAGCGAATCATGGCTGTTCCGCGGGATCAGGGTGATGGAATAACCGTGTTTTGCGGCTGTTTCGGAATAGCCCCGGATCATCGGCATCATGAAATCAAAGAACTCTGCGACGATTGCAATGACTTTGCTTTTCCCGGTGACAACCGACTGCACCAGTTCATTGCGGACATATCCCATTTCTGCAGCAATGTCTTTCACTCTGCGCACAATCTCCGGCGAGATTTTCATGTCCCGCTCATACCGTCCGTTCAGGACAAAGGAAACCGTTGTCCGGCTCACTCCGGCGGCATCGGCTATTTTTTTCATGCTGATCATGAGTCTGCCTCACTTTTAATCTATTAACGCAGGTTAATAAAATTATAGTCGAAATCCTTTTTTTGTCAAGACGGGAAAGAGAAAATTTTCAAAAAAAAATGAAAAGCTCTGACAGGAAGAGATGGAGCATGCCGTTTGACATGGAAAGGAAACGACCGATGCCCATGACGCAGACGGCCGGTCATGCGGTCTTTTCCTCCCCATTTCCAAGCCCGGAGAATTTCAGCGCGGGAAGAGATCCCGGAAGCCTTCGGGAGAAATCGGCTCGCCGTATTCGGAAAATTCAAAAATCTCCGCACATTTGATCTCTTTTCCCTTTTCTCCGTAAATCGTGCAGAGCGTTTCGCGCCCGAGGCTGGCGGCAGCTTCAAACCGGCAGCCCCACTGCGCATAGAGCCATTGGCGTTTTTCCTCCCAGGTCATGCCGGACGCATCGAAATCCTTGAATCCCTTGTCCCACGGGAGCCATTCGTAGAACTGCGAGGCATGGCAGTCCGCCATCCGGAGCTTGTTTTCCAGAACGGAATCAATCTCGACGGCGGCGTCCGCGCGAATCGGGCGGGGATCACGGAAACGGTCATAACAGTAGGCGAACACCGGATTCTTCGCGGGAATCGGGGTGTCACTGCAATAGAGAGGAACCTTGATCAGGTAGGCCGCGTCCATGACGAGGCGGGCGGTGACACGGTGATCGGCATGGTAGTCACAGTCGCGGTGCGACAGCACGACGTCCGGCTGAAACTGACGGATGATCCGGACAATTTTTCCCCGGTTTTCCAGCGTGATTTCAATTTCGCAGTCATGAAGATTCAGAACCTGATACTCGGCAAGGCCGGCAATCTTCGCAGACGCCTGCGTCTCCGCGTAACGGCGGGCGGCAAGCGCTTCGCGTTCCATGGCATAATGTCCGCAATCGCCGTTGCAGACGGATACGAATTTGACGAGATGCCCCGCTCTCGCAAGTTTGATTGCCGTTCCCCCGAACAGCAGATCGCAGTCGTCCGGATGGGCGCCGAACACAAGATAACGTTTCTGATTCATTCCTTCCAACCTCCATTTCTGTTTTCAGGCAGTTTTTTGCATGGGATCAGGATGCGCTGCGGCTCAAGAGAGGGATTGCGCATCCGTTCATAAACACGCTCCGCGGCAAGGTAGCCGATCCGTTCCGAGTCGAAATCAATCAGCTCCACATCCGGATCGTTCTCCTCCATTTCCATCTGGCGGTCGATCACCACGGAGGGAAGATTCCTTACGGTCGCAAACCGGCGCAGCGGGGAAAAGGGAATATTGACGCAGTAGACAATGCTGTCCACATGATTGTCTTCGATTTTTCGGAAAAGATCCAGGACACTTTTCCCCGGCACGGCCAGATCCTTGTAATGGACGGTGTGATGAAACACGGCAACCTCGGAATGAAGCAGGAGCTTTTCCTGAAACGCGTTTCTCGTCTTGGAAAACGAGGAGAGCAGAAAGTCCTCATCCTCAAACTGGAGCATCAGGAAAAGCGGGCGTTTCAAACCGCGGTGCAGAATGGAATCGGCCGCGCGGCGGCCCGCCTCATCGTAATCCGCGCAGAACATATCCGCATCAACCTGATGATAACAGCCGAGTGTTACGATCCGCGCCCCGGTTTTTTCCAGAATCGGCAGATATTTGTCCACCTGAGCGCCGCCGGCGATGATTCCGTCGATCCGGGCGCCGAAAGAACACCCGCTGCGCAGAAAATTCTCCCCGGACTGCACCAGAAGCGTCAGACGGTGTTCTTCGGCAAAACGGTGAATTCCGCGATACAGCCTTGCGGAAATCCCGCCCCGGTCGATCAGATGTCCCTTGATGCTGGAAAAGAAGATGAAAAGAATTGTCTGTTTCCCGCAATTCCTGATTCTGGCGCTCCGGCCCTGCGTGCGCTCGATCAGACCGCGCTTCTCCAGCAGGTTCAGGACCTTGTGCAGATTGGAACGCGAGGTCTGAAACTCCCCGCACAGACTCCGGTGCGTCGGAAGTTCGTTCCGGGAGGAATAGACTCCTTCCTGAATCCGCATGGCAAGGAGATCCGCGATTTTTCTGTATTTATTCATTCCGCACACATTGAGAGCAAGTCATCCTGTTGAATTTCTTTTAATTTGATCCGGATGGAATTCCTTTTCAAACAGGAAACGGAAAAAGAAAAAAGAAAATGAGAGCAAGTCTCCCAAAAAATGCGAGCAAACAGGATCTATCGAATTCAATCACCGTTATCCGCATGAAATTCCCGACATGCCTTTTTTCCGGAAATCCCGTGGAGAAAGTCCTGTTTCCGCGCGAAACTTCCGATTGAAACAGGACAAGGTGCGATAGCCGCATGCAAGCGCAATTTCTCCGATGGATTGTCTGTTCTGCAGCAAGAGCACTTTTGCATGGGTCAGGCGCAGAGAAGCCGTATACTCGCGCGGAGACGCGTGAAGGGTGCGGGAAAAGACTTTACGGAAGTTTGCCGGACTCATGCCGCATCTGGACCCAGATCGTGAAAGCAGATGCTGTCGCAGGAATGCCGGGCCAGAAAACGAAGCGCAGGAGCGATCCGTTCAAAATCGCCGGGCAACTCCGCCGAGTCCCGCTCTCTCCGCGCTCCCGGCAGGTTCCGCAGAGCGGAAAGAAGAAACACCGTTCCGGCGACACGCTCTTCCGCCCGGGCAACACTGTTCTGCAGCAGATGAAGCGCTTCGGACAATTCTGAACCAGTGGCGGCCACGCCGCAGGAAAGCTGTTTCAGAAACGAGAGTTCCAGAGATTCCCCCTCCTCTCCGGCTTCCTTCCCGCAGGAAAAACAAAAACGATATTTTCACACTTTCTGAAAGTGCGGGGTTGAAAAAAACACAAGTCGTGCTAAATTTAATAGTTCACATATGGAATCGAACGGAAATTCTTTTCACAAGGAGATAAAAAAATGCCCGTACCCAAAAGAAAAGTGTCGAAAATGAAGAGACGCCAGCGTCAGGCCCACAACCGTTACGAAGGCGTCCAGGCCACATTCTGCACAAACTGCGGAGAGCCCGCCGCACCTCATACGGTCTGCAAGCATTGCGGAACCTATAAAGGCAGACAGGTCAAAACAGTAGAGTAAGCGGAGTTTTCCCCGGATGAAAATCGCGGTCGACGCCATGGGGGGCGATTTCGCCCCCGCTGTGGTCATGGAGGCGATTCAGAGCGCTCTGACGGAAATCCCGGATGTCAAAATTCTTCTCGTTGGACACAAGGAAAAGCTCTCCTACTACATGGAAAAAATGAACCTCGTTCCTTCCGACAGGCTGGAACTGGTTCATGCTGAAACCGTTGTGGAAATGGCGGATCCCTCCACATCTGCGATCCGCGCCAAAAAGAACTCCTCCATCACCGTCTGCGCCACTCTGGTCGCAGAGGGGAAAGCCGATGCTGTGGCTTCCGCCGGACACACCGGCGCCGCGGTCGCGGCCTCCAAGGTCAGAATGCGCATGGTGGATGGCGTGGACCGTCCCTGCATCGCCACGATCATGCCCAACGTCACAGGGAAATGGATTCTCACCGACGCGGGGGCGAACACCGACTGCACGCCGCTCAATCTGGCGCAGTTTGCCGTGATGGGTGAACTCTATGCAAAACTCGGGCTTGGAATCAAAAATCCCAGGATCGGCCTGCTCTCCGTCGGAGGGGAGGACATCAAGGGAAACGAGCTCACGAAGGAGACCTTCAAAATCCTCTCGAAGATGCCGATCAACTTCATTGGAAACGTCGAGGGGCATGACACCTTCACCGGGGAGTGCGACGTGGTCGTCTGCGACGGATTCGTCGGCAATGTGCTTCTGAAATCCTCGGAAAGCCTTGCGCTTGCGACCATTCACTGGCTCAAGGAGGTGCTGATGAAAACCCCCATGCGCAAGATCGGTGCTACGCTGGCACAGTCCGCATTCCGCGAACTCAAGCAGTACGGCGATTCCGATGAATACGGAGGCGCTCCGCTTCTCGGCCTCAACGGAGTCTGCATCATCGGCCATGGAAGTTCGACACCGAAAGCCGTGAAAAACGCAATCCGCGTCGCCAACGAATTCGCCCGCCTGAAAATGCCGCAGCTCATTTCAGAACGCATCTACGCATGCGGCATCGACAAGGCCTCCTACGCGAAAAAACACGAATCCGACCTTTCGTCGGACAACAAGCATAAAACCGGGCTCGCCCATTAAGAAATAATCGGAGAATTCCAATGGCAATCAGAATTATAGGAACCGGCTCTTACGCCCCGGAAAAGATCCTGACGAATGCGGATCTGGAAAAAATGGTCGAAACTTCCGACGAGTGGATCACCACGCGCACCGGCATCAAGCAGCGCCATATCGCCGCGGACGGTGTCACGACTTCCGATCTTGCCGTCCAGGCCGCCCGCAATGCCATGGAAATGGCGAAGATCACGCCCGATCAGATCAGCTTCATCTCCGTTGCGACCGTCACCGGCGACAAGGCGTTCCCGAGCACGGCCTGTTTCGTCCAGAAGAAAATCGAGGCGAACAACGCTGTCTGCTACGATGTTGTCGCCGCCTGTTCCGGACTGCTCTATTCTCTTGAGATCGCAGTGGCGATGCTCCGGACCTATAAGAAATACAAATACGCGCTCGTCATCGGCGCGGAAAAACTTTCCTCCATCGTCGACTGGCAGGACCGCAGCACCTGCGTCCTCTTCGGCGACGGCGCCAGCGCCGTGATTCTGGAGCGCGATGACTCGATTCCGGACTCCGAGGACTGCCTTGTCGCATCCGAACTCGGCGCGGCGGGAATTTATTCCGAACTGCTCTATCTGCCCGCCGGCGGCTCGGCAATGCCGGCTTCCCACGAATCGGTCGAACAGCGCCAGCACTACATCAAGATGACCGGCAAGGAGCTCTTCAAGCTCGCGGTCAACGGAATGGTGGACGCCTGCCGCACGACGATGCAGGAGTCCGGCGTCAAATCCGAGGATGTCACCTGGGTCATTCCGCATCAGGCGAACATGCGTATCATCGGCGCGGTCGCCCAGCGGCTCACGATTCCGGAAGAGCGTGTCTTCGTCAACATCGACAAATACGGAAACACATCCGCTGCGTCGATCGGCATCTGTCTGGACGAGCTCTGCCGTTCCGGAAAAATCAAGCGCGGCGACTACATTCTTTTGACCGCGTTCGGCGGCGGCCTCACCTGGGGCGCCATGCTGATCCGCTGGTGACGCTCCCGGCCGCTTCCGCAACAAACGGATTCATCCGGCGAAAGGAGGCGCGGCGGATGGCAAAGGTTCTGACACTTTTCCTGCTGTTTCACGGCTTTCTCCTTTTGTGTGCCCAGACGCCGCCCCCCGCGCAGGAGCATATCATCAGACCCGACACCTTCGGCCAGACGGGGCGGGAGGTGGACGGTTTTCTGGAACGATTCCGGGGAAAGATTTCCTACTCGTGGTTCAAGTGCAGGGAGCACTTTTCCCTGATGTTCACCGCCGTCGGCGACAAGGCGAAACACGGGGAACGCGACCTCAAGAGCCGGGCGCGCCTGAAGAGCGGGGAACTCTCTGAGCAGGCGCTTGAATTCGGACGCGAAGCCGGGAAAAAGGCGCTCGACTTCGGACGTGAAACCAGGGAAAAAGGACAGGATTTCTATCAGGAGAAATCCGAGGCGTTTTCCGACGACATCGCGGAAAAGACGCGGAAGATCCAGGAAGAGCTGCGCAGTGCCGGAACCGAATTTCAGCGCACCGCCTCGGAAAAGGCGAACGATGCGGCCGATGCCGCCGCGAAAGAGATTCTGGACTGATGGGCGGCTTTCTGATTTCCGGCGCACTCCTTTATGACGGGACGCTCCGCGCTCCGTATCCGGCGGATGTTGTTGTGGAGGGAGCGGAAATCAAAGCCGTCGCACCGGCGGGCACTCTGGAGGAAAACGGCAGGAACAGAATCCATGCGGAGGGGCTGAGTCTCGCTCCCGGATTCATTGACGCGCACTCCCACTCCGACGCAACCGTTCTTGCCGCGCCGGAAGCATGTGGAAAAATTTCACAGGGTGTCACAACGGAAATCACCGGCAACTGCGGACTCTCCGCATTTCCCGTTCTCACGGATACGGTCCGGGAACATCTGAACAGCCTCTATGCCGCATGCAGTGTCCGCGTGAGCTGGAATGATCTCAACGGCTATGCCGCAGAACTGGAACGGAGGGAGCCAGCCGTCAACATCGCCTCGCTCTGCGGGCACAACACCCTGCGCGCGAATGTCACGGGTTATGAGGCAAAGGCTCTTTCCGAAGCGGAGCGCGGACGCATGGCGGAGCTTCTGGAAGAAACTCTGCGCCAGGGGGCGGTTGGTTTTTCCACCGGGCTGCTTTATACGCCGGGGCGTTTCGCGGACACGGAGGAACTGCTGCGGATGATGGCCGTCCTGAAGGCGTTCGACCGGCCTTACGCCACCCATCTGCGCAGCGAGGGCGATGCGCTGGAGGAGGCGCTTGACGAAGCCGTTTTTCTTGCAGAACACGGTTCGGGCAGACTCCAGGTCAGCCATCTGAAAACCGCGCTTCCGCGCAACTGGAACAAGCTCGAACGCGTGCTTGCGCGCATCGAAAAGGCACGCGCCGCAGGACTCCGTGTCACGGCGGACCGCTATCCCTATATTCATTCGCAGACGAGTCTCAGCATCGTTCTTCCCGCGCCGTATGACGCGATGGACGACTGCGCCATCCGTGACGTTCTGCGGAACAATCCGGAAAAGCGCGCCGAAGCCGTGCGCGCGCTGACGGAATCCGGGCGGGACTGGACGCGTGTCATCCTGACCTTTTCGCATTCGCCCGCTGCCGCCGGGCTTTCCGGGAAAACGGTCGCGGAAGCGGCGGAACGAACCGGTCTGACTCCGGAAGAATTCTGCGTGAAGGTGCTCGCAGACGACGCGCCGGGCTCGATGGGAGCGTTTTCCGGGATGTCCGAAAGAAATCTCACGCGCATTCTCACGCAGAAGTGGGTCTGCTGCGGGACGGATGAATCCGTGCGCCCGTTCGACGAGTCGATCGGACGGAGCCATCCGCGCGGGTTCGGGTCGTTTCCCGAATTCATCGGACGGGTCGCGGAACAGAGTTCCATGCCGGAGGCGATCCGGCGCGTCACCTCGCTTCCCGCGTCGATCTTCGGTCTTTCCGGACGCGGCGTCATCCGTCCCGGCGCGTATGCCGATCTGGTGCTGTTCGACGAGGCGGAATTCCATGCGAATGCCGATTTCGCGCATCCGCACAGGCCCGCCTCGGGAATCCGCCTGGTCTGCGTCAACGGAGTGCCTTCTTACGGGGATCTCATGGGGCACGGGAGGAAAAGAAGCGGCACATTCCTCAGAATCTCTCACCGGGCGTTTGATGTTTGCGCATTTCCGCGCTATATTTCCGGACTGGAAGGAGGATCGGATTCATGACCATCCGCGAAGTCGGGGAAAAAATCGAACAGGCGTTCATCGAGATCATCCGCGAACGGCGGCACGACAGCATCGGGAACATCGCCAAGGGGTTTCTGTTCATGGGGTCGCGCATCTACCGGCGGCTGGTTCAGTTCCGGATCTGGATGTATGACAAC
>CASEFP010000224.1 GCA_949287225.1 uncultured Lentisphaeria bacterium | reverse complement strand
TAGTCTGTCAGAAAAAGCGTTCTGTTTTTAGGCATAAGCGATCCTGTCAAATTAAATTACACACGGTAATATGACGCATTTCGATGCAATTTCAACTCGACAGGCGGAAAAAAGCGGCAAATCCGCCGATTTTGGATATCCGGCGGAATCTGCCGCATGAGAAAAGGATTTTCCGTGCGGTTATTTTCCCTGAAGCTCCCGTATCAGTCCGAGGAGTTCGGCCCGGCACGCCTCCATGGTCCGCATATCGCCTTCGGCGCCTTTTGCGACAATCTCCCGGAAACGTCTCTTCAGAGCGGGATCGTTTTTCTTCTCGAGGAGTTTTCGGCAGAACTCCGCCAGTTTGAAGTCCTCGCGTCCGAGGTCATGCGCCTCCTGGCGGCGGCCGGTCAGGACACTCCCCTGATCCAGATCGCAGTAGATCGAACCGTAGTCGGCACGGCTTTTTGTCCCGTCCTGGGAATTGAAGCCGTCTCCGCCCGCATGCTGATCCAGATGCCAGTAGGTGATGATTTCCGTGAAGCCGTCGCGCAGACTCTGCCAGTATTCCCGGCGGTAGACATCCGGCGCGGTGGTTTTTCCATAGATTCCATATGTCCAGATCTCCTTTCCCGTCTTCTGTGCCCAGCGGATGATCTCCGGCGTCAGCGCGGGACGGTAAAGTTCGATGATGTCATAAAATTCCAGCAGTTTTGCCAGATTTCCCTGATTGGAAGCAAAATTCCGCAGGTCAGGATTAACAAGTGTATGATATTGCGAATCCGCCTCCTTGATGATGCGCCCCTCCTGATACGCATGGTACATCCGGCTTTTCGGATCGTTGATGTCTCCGCTCGGCTCATCCACGGTATAAAAGATGATCCGGTCCTTTCCGATTCCGTATTTTGTGCGCAGATGTTCCGTGAAATGAGAGAGAAACGCCCGGAATCCACGGACCCACGCGGGGGAATTGAAGGGAACCTGGATTTTTCCGTTTTTCTTCATCCCATACAGATGCAGTTCCATAGGACACCAGAGCTTGATTCTTTCCCGGGGAACGCCATGGCGGATCGTCTTGTCGATCATATCGTCGATCTGCGCATAGTCGCTGTATTTGAGAACCGTTCCGTCCTGACTGATTTCCGGATAAACATCGACGGAAACTTGTCCCAGACAGCCGGTATAAATGATATTGGTTTCCTTTTCTGCCAGAAAACGGACCAGATTCTCCCGTGCACCGCGCTGATAAATAGAGGTATAGTGTCCGGAATCAGCCTTCGTGCCAGCAAGATCAACGTCCGCGACCTCCACTTCCAGTTCGATTTCCTGCATGGGGAAGTTCGTGTAGGAGGGTTTCAATACCAGAAGATAACGGTATTTCCCCGCTTTCATCCCTTCCGAGGAGAAACGCATCCAGAGCACCTTCGACGCTCCCGGCGCGGCCAGGACGAGCGTGTTCATCGGAAGAGGACTCAGAGGATCATAAATCGTGCTTCCGGAAACATCTTCCAGCGGAATCGCCTCAAAGAACCGGATGTTCCGCTGAAACGGCTGCTGAATATATCTGTTCAGATTGTAAACGGAGGAATTGAAGGAGTTGTACAACGTCTTTTCCCGTTCCGGCTGAAAGCATTTCAGCTGTCCGAGAAACGGCTTTCTGCTCAGATTGCTGAAGACGACGGAGGTGAAGGTATAGCTGTTCCGCGGCAGAAGAAGAGAAATTTTCTCCGTTTTCTTCGATAACGGGGAGACCTGAATGTCATTGCCCCACGGAAGCGGCGGCGTCCAGATCAGAGATGGCGTGGAGGCAAAGCGCAGACCGGTGTAACGTGTCCGCATTCCCGCGATGGCGCCGCGCAGTGCGGAAAATGAAGCGGGCTCGTCGCCTTTCTTTTCGATCTCATCGGCAATCCGTGCGAGATCCGCGGCGACCTCCGCCCGTTCGGAAGAGCCTCCGGGAATTGCGTCAAATTCCGCGCGGCTTTCCGAAAGTTCCCGGCGGAGCGCACTTTTCCTGCTCTCGAACACAAGAGGCTGGAAACGGTTGATCGTATGGAACGCTTCCCCGACCGGCGCCCAGGTGGACAATCCTCCGCAGCTCGGCCCGGAACGTGTGAAATTGACCGTGACGATCTTTCCCGCCGGAATGGAAGCAAGCCCGACTTCCGCGCGCGGAATCGTGAATCGCACGACCCATTCCTTTTCCTGCCGGGACACCTCGTGGGTGGCGGAGCTTTTGAAATCCGGATTTCTTGCAGCAGGAGAGTTCCACGCCAAAAATTCCGCTTTTCCCGAAGCGTTGGCGGCATACTGGAAATAGGCGTCCCTCCTGAGATTCGGCCGGAGGAAGAACTCGACCAGATCACCGCTCCAGACGCTCGTCCCCTTGTCGGAAATGCCCGTTCCCGCTGCAATCGGACAGTGGAACGTCACAATCAGATCCTTCGGCGTCAGCGCGATCTGCGCATGCGCTGCGGCATCCAGGAATTTCTGTTCCGGCCGGACAAAACTGCCCAGCGCCTCGCCGGGACGGTCCAGCACCTGAAAAGGCGTTGTTTCCGCCGATCCCCCCTCTTTCAGGAAAAGATGCGCCTCCCCTGCCCCGGTGGAAGAGTCCAGGACGGAGGGTTCTTCAAAGGAGTTCCAGATTTTCACGTCATCCACGATCCCGTTCAGGGGACGATAAACCGTTTCGATATTGGCCAGATCGGAACCGATGACAAAAAGCGGATAGCCCTGCGGTATTTTGCATTGCAGATCGCTGAATCCGAAAGAGCCTTTTTCCCTCACTGCGACAAGCTGTCCGTCCAGCCAGATTTTCATTGCACCGCCGCTTGCGGAAGCAACGCGGACAGTATAAAAGCGTCCCGGCTCGAACGTCAGCACTTCGGAAGAAGCCTTGACTTCCGTGACACTCTTTCTTCCATCCCCGGAAACCAGACGGAATTTTCCTTCCAGCTGTCCCTTCGGCGTGATCCAGAGAAGAAACTGCGCACGGTTCCAGGAATGTTTGCCGTAACAGAAGAGCGCGTTGCCCCGTTTGGAATCCGGCCTGCCGTCCAGTTTGAATTTGAGTTCCATCGTGAATGCGCGCCACTCCCCGCAGAAACCGGCATTGCCGAATGAACTCCGCTTTGTGTTCCCGCATACCAGAGCGTTTGAGCCGTTCACGCCGTTTTTTCCCGCAGGCATCCCTGACAGGGAAAAAACTTTCTCTCCCTTTTGCGGAAGGGAGGGTGAACACACACCTTTGGCATCCCATTTCTCAAAATTCCACTGCTGAACCGGCTCACTTCCGGCAAGGGCCAGCGAGCAGACAGCAACTCCCGTCAGCAAAAAAAGTTTCATTGATTTCTCTCCTGTTTTTAATTTTCATTCCAGAAATAACGGCAGACCAACTCCCGGTCGCTTTCCCATACCAGAGACACATTCCCCGCCAGGACATTGCGGAGACGGTTGCCGTCCCTTCTGCGCAGCGGAGCAACGCCGCCGGAGGCATTCAGAGTATTAGAGTTTAAACCATGTCTAGCATAAGCAATTCCATCTGAAGAATTCGGAGTTACACTGGGACTCACGACATAGTTGGATTCTTTATATGTGGAAGCGCATGAATCCATGCAATAGGCTTTCTGCGATGGATTCTTGAGACGGTTCAGGGTGGCAAGGCTTTTTGTCACCCCGTAAGAGGCTTTTGTTTCATACACCCAGCCGAGGGTTATGCCGTAAACCTGCCCCCAGTAAAGCTGTCCGAACACGGTCCTTGTGCTGATGACGGAAGGACAGATGAATTCCGAGGACCGAACTCCATCCTTCCAGTTCCGCACATAGCCAAGTCTGCGCAGGAGTGCGAAATAGTAGTGACTTACAGATTCATCTGTAAAACTGCTCTTTTCCTGATATCCGCCGAATACATAACGCATGGAAGGTGGCAGAACCCAGTCCTGATAATCGTTGGAATAAGAGGTGCTCATCAACCCGATCTGCCGCAGGTTGGAAACACACTGTGCGCTTCTGGCTTTTTCCTTCGCCATTCCCAGCGCGGGCAGAAGCAAGGCGGCAAGGATTGCAATGATTGCCACAACAACTAGAAGTTCAATCAATGTAAAAGATGCACCATGTCCGTTTTTCATAAAGCCTCCTGTATTTGATTGATGTTTTTCCGAATCATGAGAGTGGATTCCCGCTCGACAAGCCGACAGGGTGTTTCCAATAAAAATGCTTCCGCTTTACTTCCGCAGGGGAGCGAAGCCAGAGTCCGGACGGCGGAACGGCCGATGTCGGCATAGCAGAAATCAACAGTGGACAGCGCCGGATCAAGGAAGCTGTCTCCGGGATAACCGCAGAACCCCATTACGGCGATTTCCCCCGGAATGCGGATCTTCCGCCGTTTGAGACATTTCATCAGTTCAATCGCATAAAAATCAGAATAGCAGTAAACGGCATCCGGAAGAACCGGATCCGATAACATTCTGTCAACGGCACCGTCAATGGCATCCGGAGTGAATTCTGCTTCATAAAACGAACTGTCTGAAATCTCCAATCCCGAAGTCCGGCAAAAAGCCGCCAATTCCGTATTGCTCCAACCACGATTACCCTGTTTCGCCTCCAGAAACTTAATTCTGCGGTACCCTTTTGAAATCAGATATTCAAGTCCATCCTGCCATGCCCGGCGCACATCAGGCCGGATCAGCGGGAACCCATGGCGGATATCCTTTTTCCATGCGTTCACTATGAGAACTGGACACGACAAGGCATGCAGAATTTTCAATTCCTGTTCATTCCCATTCCAGCTGGATCCAAACAACAACACGCCACGGAGATTTTTCTGCCGCAATATATTCACGGCATCATCCACCTCAAGATCACGGAGATACTCCACAAAACACTGCTCCGTCTGAAAGCCGAGTTCGGAAGCCTCCGCACAGATGCCCGGGATGATGTAAAGATGCGGAAATTCCGCCGTTACGTTATTCCGGCTGCAGACAATGAGGATCAGGTTCGGAATCGGATCGCCGGAAACAAACGTGCCCTTCCGCGGAAGACGGACAATGAGCTTTTCCGCCTCAAGACGCTCCAGAGCGGAACGCAATGTCACTTTCGCAACCCCAAGCATCCGGCTGAACTCCAGCTCCTTGGGCAGACGCGAACCCGGCGCGTAACGTCCCGAGACAATTCCCTGTCTCAATTCCTGATACAATTTGTCTTTTTTCAGCACGGCAGGATTCATTCTTTTTCTTCGATCCCATTTGATACCATTAATTATATGGATTTCCTCGGATTTGTCAAGACCCCTTTTCCCTTTTTTTCAATTTTTTTCAGGATGATGCCGGATCCGCCTTTCACGGAAATGCACATACGCACAGGACGAACCGGAATATCCATTGCCAGGTCTGAACCTCGCTTCCCCGGTCCCACATCTGCCTTGCATCCGCAAGGAATACAAGATTCTTCTCGCACGGCAGATTCTGAAAAAAAAGACGTTTTTTTATGCTTCTTCTATTGACTAAGTCACAGTTCTGTTTATAATATAAAGGCGGAGAGATTTCATTTAGCACAAACACTGAACGGAACCGTGTGATGGAAAACAAGAATACCAAAGTGCGGAACTACATTCTGGAACTACTGGAGACCGGAGAATGTTCCGAGGGCGAGCAGCTGCCTCCCGCGCGGCAGATCGCCGCGGATCTGAATATCTCTCTTCTGACCGTTCAGAATGCGCAGGAAACTCTTGTCAAGGAGGGACTGCTGCAGGTCGTTCCCCGGCGGGGCACCTATGTGAATCCGAACTGGCGCAGCCGCATTCTCCAGGACAATATCAGCTTTTATATCCCCTGGCGTCAGCTTCCCTGGGGGGAATATTTCCGGCAGCTTGCGGAACGGCATCTTCCGCACCTCCGTTTTTCCCTGAAACAGCCGCACAGCATTTTTGAAATCGTCACGACGGCCCAGGTTCAGACGGCTCATGCCCAGTATCTGGATCTGGAACCATTCCTCAAGCGCTGCTATCCGGACCGGAGCGTGTTTCATCAGGCACCGCTGAAATCCTTCCGTTGCGGGGGAAGGCTGCCCGGTATTCCATTTCTTTTTTCGCCGCGTGTGCTGTTCTTCAATCCGCGGATGCTCCGGGAGGCGGATTGCCCCGTTCCGCCGCCGGACTGGGAGTGGGATGACTTTCTGAACCTGATCCGCCGCCTTCTGAAGCATTTTCCACCGGAACAGGTTTTTTTCTGGTATCCATCGTATTATCAATGGATGAATTTCGTTCTGCGCGCGGGAGGCAGACTGATCGACCCGTCCGCAGAGGATCCCGTCAGGATCGATTCGCCGGCGACACGGCGCGGCCTTCGCCTCTTCCGTGAACTGCGCCGTGAACTCGGTCTGAACGGCGGCACTGCAATCCGGAAAGCAGAAGGGGCATTTGAGCGCGGGGAAGTGGCGCTTGCAATCGACGCCCGCCAGATGGTCGGCCGCCTGAAGCGTCTCGGAAGGAAGGAATGGGATGTCCTGCCGCTCCCGCACATTCCGGGAGGCTGCGATACGTCCATGCAGGCGACAGAACTGCTCTGCGTCCGGCGCGAATGCGTGGATCTGGATGCGGCGGAGGAGCTGATCCGGATTCTTCTTTCCGAAGAGTTCCAGGACCATCTGGCGGAACTGAAATACGCGATTCCGCTGCGGAAATCCTCGCAGGAGCTCTCTCTTTCAAAGGACGATCCGCGCGATTGTCTGTTCGCGCGGGAAGCCGCCGTTGTACAGGCGCAATATCATCTGGATTCCGCGGAACTGTTTCAGCTGGTTTCCAGCGGAATCAGTGAACTGCTCTGCGGCGACGAGGATATTGACACAGCTACTGCCGAACTGGGCGGCATGGTCCGTTTGTACAGCAAGATCAACCGGAAAATCGCACTCGGTCAGAGGCGGAATTATTCACTGGCAATTTAAGACAAGGAGCATCCCATGGTAAACCGGACAAAAAATGTGCAGCTGTCGGGAAGAAAATGCGGAACACGCATGTTGTTCCGCGGCACTTCCGCCCGCGGAACGGGTTCTTTCACATTGATCGAGCTTCTGATCGTGATTGCGATCATCGCGATTCTGGCGTCGCTTCTGCTTCCCGCGCTGGGAACGGCAAGGGAAAAAGCCAGGCAGAGCGCCTGCAGCTCAATCCTGAAACAGATCGGTTATGCCGTAAGAATGTATATGGACGACAACCGCGAATGGCTCCCCCCGATCAGAGATGGCGGAAACCCGGAAAAATATTTCATGGCACTCCAGGAGTCGCAGACTTTTTTCGGGCCGTATCTCAGGAAAACACGCTCTTACGAGTATATCGGGCTGCTGTCAAGAACTCTGCCGTCATCCAAACTCTCCTGCCCCTCCCGCAAGCTGCCGGATTCCATGGATCAAATCTATTCCTACGGAGTGAACGAACATTTCTTCAATACCGGGCTGGGAGGCGTTGCATCAGGAAAAAGCGTGAATTTTTCTGTCATCAGGCAACCTGCGCGCACCCTGCTGCTGGGCGAAATAGCCTCGGACCTCAATTTTATCAATTACTTCGATCCGATTCTCAACGCATCGGATGCCCCGGCCCATCCGATGCAGTTCCCGCATGGAAGGTCCAGTGTGGTTCTCCATTGCGACGGACATCTGGAAAGCTATCGTTATCAGGATGTTCCATTCCGCCCGCGCGGCTATTTGAATCACTTCTGGTGGTATAATCCGTAAAGGGCTTCAACGAAATTCCAGGAAGGAGCTGTCATGAAAAGCGCTGTTTTTTTTCTGTTTCTGCTCGGATGCGCCGTATCCGGTGCGGAAATCTCACTGAAACCTTTATTCGAAACCTGCAGTGTTTCCGTCATCGCCGATCCGGGGACCAGGGCGATCTCCATGCGTTTCCGGGAGAAGGATTCCGCACACTGGAAGGAGGCGCTCGCACCGGTCAAACTGCCGCGTCAGATCCGTGCGGCGACAAACGGGAATTTTTTCGGAAAAGATCTGCGGAATCTCCCCGTCCATGAGAACGAGTGGCGCGGATGCGTGGTTTTCCTGAAGGAAAATACACCCTATGAGCTGGAAATCACACTCCGGCCGGGAGGAACAGTCCTGCGAAAAGAATTTGTCACGCTGAACTCCGTCGTCAAGGTGGCGAAAACCGTCTATCTGGACGACTGGCCCGCCGGAAAAACACTGATCTGGAGGAAAAGGGCACCCCGGACGGCTGGATCCGCTATACCATGCGGAAACCGGGGTCCGTCATCCGTGCGGGGAAGCGGAGCAGTCATGCCGTTCTGATCAGGAATTCCAGCTGTCTTCTTCTCGACAACCTGACCATCCGCGGAGGAATCCGCTACGGAATCGCACTGCGGGACTCCGCCGATATCCGCATCGTGAACTGCGAAATATCCGGCCATGCGCCGATCTGGAAACAGGCTCTGGAGGCTGACGGGAAATATCTGGCGCTCGACGGTGCAGAACAATGGGGAAGCGGCGGCATTCACATTCAGAAATCCTCCGATGTTCTTGTGGAACGCTGTTACATTCATTCGCCGGCCGGCACCGCGAATCCGTGGTTCTTCTCCCATTCCTGCGGCCCGATGGCGATCGCGACCCGGAGCACGGGGGGCGGACTGGTCTTCCGCTACAACGACCTGATCGGCAGCGATCTTCACCGCTGGGACGACACCATCGGCGGCGGGGAAAACAGTTCCCCGACCGGCGGATTCCACCGCGATGCGGATATTTACGGAAACATGTTCGCGCTCGGCAACGACGATGGGATCGAAATGGATGGAGGCCAGTCCAATGTGCGCTGTTTCCTCAACCGTTTTGAAGCCATGCTCTGCGGGATCAGCGTAGCGCCCTGCATTGTCGGGCCCTCGTATGTCTTCCGGAATCTCATCACGGATCTCGGGGATTTCACCAATCATGCCGGACTGGGGCTGAAAACGGTTTTCGCCGATCTCGGCGTGGGAAGAATTCACTTCTTCAACAATACCGCCCCCGGAATCGGATTTCCGATTCAGAAGGCGACAATCGAACGGAATCCGCGCCTTGTGACGCGGAACAATGATCTTGCGGGAAACTGGAGGATTTACGCACTGAACTTTCCCGTCGATCTGGATTACGATCTCTTCTGCAATCCGATTCAGCAGTATGAAAAGCAGATGAAAGCCGTGCTGGACGGCGCGGGACAGGAGAAACACGCAATATGGGCAATGCCGTCCAGACAGAAGCACTCCTTCCGCCTCAAACCGGGTTCACCTGGCTGGAATCACGGATGCATAATCCCGAATTTTCAGGAAAAAGCGAATACGGCACTCGGCGCTTTTCCCGAAGAAAACAGTCCGGAGCTCCCATGGCGTCCGATCCCCGTCCGAGTGAACCGTTCACAGATCCGCTTCCATTTCCCCGGAAAGACCGCGCCGGAAACACTGATTCTGAAAGCGGAAGGAGCCTTCCATTCCGGCTTCCGGATCCGGAAAAACGAGGGGGTGGACTGGTTCTCGGTGACTCCGGAACAGGGGACAATCCGCGCCGGGGAAGAACTCGCCTTCACCATCAAGCTGCATCCGGAAAAGATGCCGCGCGCAAAACGTTACAAGGACGCGTTCCTGATCCGGATGCCCGACGGATTCAGCCGTCCGGTCATGGTTTACGCCGACATGCGCGAATCCGGGGAACTCCGGGCGAAAGAAAAAGGCGTTTTCCTTTCGATTGACGCAGGAGAGCTTGAGAATGCCAAAGATTATCCGAGCGAAAGCGGAGGAGCAATCCGGATTGACGCGCGCGACGGAGCAAAGCCGCTGATCTGGAATTTCGATGTCCCGGAGGACGGAATCTACTATTTCTTCGCGCATTTCCATACGACGGGAATCCAGCTCAACTTGTTTGATTTCTCCGTGGACGGCGACAAAGCCGCGCCGCTCGCACGCCAGATGCTCGGAGGGGATTACCAGATACCTGCCTGGAAACACATCTTCCGCATAGATCGGCCGCGGGACAAGTATTTTGAGTTTTTCCGCCTAAAAAAGGGAAGGCATGAGCTGAAAATCATGCCAAGACGACCGGTAACCCTGGGAAAACTTGCAGTTACAAATGACATTGAAATGATTTACCGCTGAATATCGGACAAATAAAAAAGAAAGGGATTCAACATGAGAACACTGTTTTCTGCCGCACTCGCATTATCCGCACTCATTCTTGCGGGAGCGGAACCGCCGGTCACATTTCCCGGGATCAGCATCTCACTGGACGGAACAAAGGAGAAAGTCAAACTGATTCCCGGGGAATATAAGAATCTTTCCCGTTACGCCAATCCGCCGTGGGGAAAAGCGGAAACAAGAGATTACATGATCGTCGCGCTGAAAAGCACCGCCATGGACGGTGACTGGGAAACCGCCGAATTCAGTTTTACGCCCGCATCCGACGGCACGATCCGCATGATTCTCAGCGGGAAATGGTACAAAAACAGGGACACGGGAAAAATCGAGGAGCTCTGGGTCGGATATGACAATTTCCAGGTGACCGGGGCAAAACTGGAAAATCCGGATTTCGAAAACCGGAAGCAGGACGGCTCCCCCGCAAACTGGATTCGCACCCGCGCCCTCCTTTCCGCCGACGGCCCGCAGAGTGGAAAGTATTTTCTTGCCGCGGCTTCGCAATCTCTGGCATGGCAGTTTTTCCAGGTAAAAAAAGGGGAAAAAGTCACAATCCGCTTTTATGCAAAGCCGCTGGATGGCAAACCGGAAAAATAACGGCAGGAGAAGCAGGCCGGATTCTCTTCCAGCGGCACTTATCCGCGCGCAGGCAATTGAGAAAAAAAGGCGTCTATGAACATGAACAGGAAAGCAAAACGCCTGGCCACCGAGCAGGGGAAGGACGCGATCAGCCAGGCTGCTCCGGCAGTCAGCGGCAGGTCACGGCGAGCCGTTCGAGTGCGGCAATGAAACCGTGTTCCCGGAACCAGTCGTCCAGCACGGCGCGCTGATCAGGAACAAGCTGGCAGTCCGCGACGCCGTCGGGAAACGCCGCGAGCGGCAGACGGAGCGTCAGAAGCGCCTCCGGGGAACAGTCGCGCGGACACGTCCAGACCGGCGATTCCGCAACAGGCTCGCCGCGATGCAGAACCCGCAGACGGTAACGGTAAGGCTGCAGCTCCTCCGCTACCGTCCGAGTGAACAGCGTCAAGGTAAACTGACCGTCGGAACTTTTGAGCGTGTCAAGTCCGGCAATCTCAAAGTGGAGACTCCGCGGATGCACCCAGAACGAATGGCCGTGTCCGAGGGAAATCCCGCCGTCGGAGAGTTCCTCCGCCCGGACGCATGAGTCGCCGCGGCGCACGACGCGGTCAAAGGGTCTGGCGCGGCTCCGTTCGCCGAAGACATGATTGCCGAAACAGTCGAGATCCAGTTCCACGCGTTCGTCCTCCGGAAGCACGGAAGCAAACCATGCATCGAGCTTCCGCTGTTCCTGCGGCAATGTCCGGAGCGCTTCATCAAAGAAACGGCGCGACTCCTCCTGTTCTTCGGAAAGAGTGCGCATGGCTTCGGCGTCGGGGCGGATCTGTTCAGGCGTCAGGCCGTGGAAACGGTACCAGAGGCTTCTCGCATGGAAAGAGAGAAGCACCCGGTCCCCGCGCCGGAACGAACCGAGCACACGATCCGGCGCGTCGATCCGGCAGTCCGCAGGCGCCGTCCAGGAGATTTGAAAGCGCCGTGTGGCGGGAAAGTCCAGATACAGATAGCAGAGTCCCGCGATTTTCTGCACACGCCACGCGGGATGGTCCAAGCCCGAGAACTCCGCGCGCGCCGGAGCGGAAACATTCCGGAGCGGACAGGAAAAGACGCCATGCCATCCGGCGGGAATTTCCAATACGGTATGGGTTCTCCCATCATCCAGCACGGGGGGCGTGAATGTGCGGAACGGCACCGTTTCCGCGGGAACGGCATCCCAGAGCGCGACTGGCACTGCGCGGGTCAGCGCTTCTTCCGCACGGAGCGTGACGGAATCATCCGTGCGGACGGCATGAAGCATCGCGCAATCATCTGCTGCATAATCGCGCGGCGCGTCGGAATCGTCCGCGCGGTAGTGCCACACTTCCCGGTAATCGTAATGGTAGAACGGGAGCGTCTCCAGATGGGCAAAGACCGCCTTGTAATCGTGCATTTCCATCCCGATGGAAGGTCCGGAGTTGACCGGTTTGTCCATGATCCGTGTGCCCGCCAGATAGTCGCGCTGGGTGAAGACAACCTCCGGATGCGCCGGAAGAAATTTTTCATAATACGCCGCCACATCGTGCCCGGTTGCGAAGACGACTGGATTGTGTTTCGCTTCTTCCAGCACAAGTTCCAGCCCGCGGCGGTTGTGTTTCGTCATCGAGCGGACGCCGAAGGTTCTGCCGAACTCAAATCCGGCAATCAGGAAAAAGGGTCCTTCACCGTTCGTCCCGGCGCGGAGATAGTCTTCAAGGAAGCTCCGGAAGCGCAGCGGCTCGGGGCCGGACTCGACCGAACGGTGCCAGCGCAGGAAATGCGACGGGGAGAGCACATTGTCTCCCCAGTGCGTCACATGCGGCATGTAAAGGTGATAGGAGTTCATCCCCATGGCAATCACGTTGGAGGTGGTGCGCGCCGCCGGTTTGCGGAAATCCTCGGAGCTGACGTAGAAGGGCTGGTTGGGCATTCCCCAGTGGTTGATCGCCCAGCGGCCGTCGGACCAGTTCTGCTCGGGGATGATCGAGTGAAGCACGTTCCAGTTGAGGCGCTTCATCGCTTCGATCAGGGAGTTGGAAGGTGTATAGGTCGCAATGCCCCGCAGGGGAGCAAAGCCGCGCTCCGTCCAGTAGCGGTCGAGCGCGCGGAGCCGCACTTCGATCGCGTCGGCGGAGAGTGCATCCCAGTTCGCGCCGTCACGCCCGTATGAGGGATCGACCGCGGCAAGATTGTTGGGCATCACATGCGGCAGGATTGCGTCCCCGTAATCCTGTTCATAGCCGCGGAAGGTGGAATCGTTCACCTGCTCGGGGACGACATAGTAATTGACCGGAACACGTTTCGTATGCACGACGGAGTCAAAGTTGTCCGAGGTGAATGTTCCGACCGTCAGCTGCAGGATCGTGAAGCCTTTTCCGGCGACACCGAGGTACCTTGTCCGCGTTTCGGAGGGAGCTGTCGATTCGGTGATCAGGTAATGGCCCGGCGCAAGAGGGGCAATCGTCTCTCCTGCCGCGCCGCGCGCGATTTCCACGCCGTCGGAGAGCTCCGGATGGCGGCAGATCACGCTGTCGAGTTCCAGTTGAATGGATTCCGTCTGATCGTAGAGATAACGCATGAGATTTTCCTTCCAGATCGTACTGTTGCATTCGTTGTATGGAAAAATCTCCCCGTGCGAGGCCCTGGATCGCAGGAAAGAACTGAATACGGAAATTTCCGCGCCGCGAGCTGAAAAAACCGACCGGTTTTCCTCAGTTGCGCGCAGTCAGAAAATACGAAAAGAGCACCCTCCCGATGATCTGTTTGCCACGTTCGCCGGAGTGCACAAGGTCGCGGCTGTAAAACTCATAAGGTTTCCCCGAGGCGTAAAGCCAGGTGTAGCAGGGGGTCGTCATGTCCCAGACGGGAATGCCGAGCTTCGCCGCGCCGGGATAGAGACGCTCCGGATCCACCTGTTTCTTTGTCCTTTCATCACCTTCGAGCGTCCATTTGCGCGGTGCGACATCCGCGCCGCGCGTGTCGAAGCTCAAGGCCGGAGTCAGGATCAGCACCTCGCAGGCGAGCAGCTTCTTCGCGCGTTCGGCAACTTCCAGAATCGCGGCGGTGTTCGCCGCCTTTTCCCCCGTATGATAATTGGAAATCCCTCCGATGATCAGGAGATCGGGTTTCTGGTCCGCCACATAGGCTTTGAAGTTCTCCGGCCTGCGGTAGAACCAGCATCCGGTGGAACCGCGCACTGAGGAGATGAAATCCAGATTCGATTTCGGGAAGGCGCGTTTGAGAAGCGCCTCGTAAATGGAGTGGAAGGTATCCTGGATGATGCTGTCGCCGAGCATCACCACGCGCCACTCCTTTCCGGAATGGAGCGCCTCCTTCGTGCGGGGGAGCAGAGCAAAGGAGTCGGCAGGCGGATTGCAGACAAGCGGAGGAAGCGTCGCATAGAGCCTGTCGCACCAGAGCGCGGCCTCTTCCGGCGTGGCGGGTTCCACGGAGAGGTTCCACGCCTCGATGCCCCGGTTGGACTGGAAAAAGACACGGATGGAGTCAACGATTCCCATCGCATAAATGATGAATTCATGCCCGGCACGGGGACCGGCTTGAATCACGCCGTAATAGTCCGGCAGAAGTTTTCCCTGTGCATCGTAATAGTCCACGCCCCAGTAACTGCGTTCCGGCGCGCGCGCCTCGAATTTGATCTTGTAGAATGTTCCGGAAGGCCGGACGCCGATTCTGATCGGGGCGGAGCTGAGTTTTCCCCCCTTGTCCGGATAGTATCCTTCAAATTCATTGTAGACAAGACCGTCGCGGTTTTTTGACGCCTTGAACGTCCAGCCCGGCAGTTTGTCGGTGAGAGCTCCGCTAAATTCCACAGCCACAGCCGCCTCCCCGGCGCAGAGCGCCGCCGCAAGCAATATTGTTTTTGCAATCATAATTTCATCCAGAGCAATCTTTTTTATGGATTAACAGGAATCAATCAAGCATTCCGCCCGGCATCCGTGCCAAGCCTGTTACAATAGCATCGGAATGCGGCAAAAGCAAGTCGGATGCCGGAAATTTCATCAGGAATGCCCCTCTCCCGGAATCCCGCGTCGGTATTCGCCGGGAGAAACGCCGAAACTCTTCCGGACGCGATGCGGATTCCTTCTCAGGCGTCCGGCACGGAGTTTCTGCTGCCGGGCGCCGCGTTCCGGGTCTCCGTAAGCGGATACGCCGGATGCCCCGAAGGCAAACGCCGCCGGTGCATGTCCGCAAAGCGCCGCATCACGAAGAAATATGCCGTGATCAGGATCGCCGTCGCGCCGAACCATGCCGCCGGAGAGGCAAGACAGACACCCGGATAGCCGAAATATTCTGCAAAGACGAATGCCCCGATCACCCGCAGGATCAGTTCGCTGACGCCCCCCATCAGCGGCACGAAGGCGAACCCCATCCCCTGAAGCGTGCTGCGGAACACGAAAAGCAGCCCGAGTACAAAGTAGAATACTCCGTTGAGAATAAGATAAGTCCGCGAGGCGTCGATCACCGCGGGTCCCTCTCCTTCCGCGCCGACAAAAAGCGCCGTCAGCGGCCGGGCGAACAGGATCACGAAGACGCATGCCGCCACACTGCACACAAGAGAAAGAAAAGTCGAACGGCGCACGCCCGTCCGAATGCGCCCGAGTTTGCCCGCGCCGTAATTCTGCGCGGCATAGGCGGCCATCGTCATCCCGATCGCGGCGAGCGCCTGCACCGCGACCTGGTCGATCCGCGTTCCCGCCGTGAATCCGGCGACAATCGTCGAGCCGAAAAGATTCAGCACCGCCTGAAGCACAATGCACCCGATCGCCGTGATCGAAAACTGAAACGCCATAGGAAGCGCGACGCGCAGATGTTCCCATGCGAACGCGGGATCCCACTTCCATTCACCGCGCGCAAGACGCAGAACGGGAAAGCGCCGCGCCACATACCAGAGGCAGAGAAATCCCGACACGGCCTGTGAAAGCACCGTCGCCCACGCCGCGCCCGCGACGCCCATGCCGAAGGAGAGGATGAAGAGGAAATCCAGTCCGATGTTCAAAGCGGAAGCCAGAATCAGGAAAATCAGCGGTGTGACGCTGTCCCCGAGCGCCCGGATGATGCTGGAGATCATATTGTAGAAGACCGACGCCCAGATGCCGTAGTAGATGACCAGCATGTAGGCGACCGTGTCGTCGAAAATATCCGTTGGCGTGTTCATCAGACGGAAGAGCGGGCGCGCCGTCGCAACGCACCCAAGCGTCACCGCCGCGCTGATCAGGATGCAGAGGATGATCGAGGTCGCCACGGACCGGCGCATTCTGGCATGATCCCCTGCCCCGAAACACTGCCCGGTAATGACCGCGAATCCGCCGGTCAGCCCGAAAAAGAAACCGAGCACCAGAAAACAGACGCCGCCTGTCACGCCGACCGCCGCCAGCGCGCCCACGCTCACGGTGCGTCCGACGATGATCGTGTCCGCCATGCTGTAGAACTACTGAAAGAGGCTGCCGATGAAAACCGGCAGAGTGAAACGCACGATCACATGAAGGGGATCTCCCGTTGTCATATCCCGCGTCATAAGAACACCTCCCGTATTGCCTCCATCCGGAAAAGCGCTGTAATGTAATATGGCAATCGCATTTTTCAAGAGGCGGATGCTGGAAAGAAAAGAGGCTTTTCCGCCACAAAAAAACATTCCGGAGTGGTTTTTGCGCGGAGTTGTGGTATGGTAAGGAAAAATATTCAACCACAAAAAGAGGATGACGGATATGAAATTCTGCATGATCGGTTCGCGCGGGCATTACCCTTATGTTTTTCAGAGCATCGGAAAAGTTTCGGGCATTTCGCTGGAGGGCGTATCAGGCGGCTGTGAGGACGATCCCGCACCGCTCGTGAAAGCCGCGGGAAAAGCGGGCTTTTCTCCGAAAGTGTATGACGACTGGAAGGCGATGCTTGCAGAGGTCTCCCCCGATCTGGTCGCGGTGGACGGCCCCTTTGACAAACATGCGGAGATGGCGGCATGGGCGCTGGAACGCGGCATTCACGTATTCTGCGAAAAGCCGATCGCGCTCACGCTGGAGGATCTGGAAAAGGTGATTGCGGCGCAGAAACGCTCCGGAGCGCGCATCATCTCGATGGTGGGACTGCGCTATCAGGCGGACTTCCAGTATGCGCTTCAGCTTGTCCGCGCCGGAGCCGTCGGAAAAGTCAAGATGGTGCGCGCGCAGAAGTCCTACCGCCTCGGATCGCGGCCGGAATTCTTCCGTCACAGGGCAACATACGGCGGGACGATTCCATGGGTCGGCAGTCATGCTGTCGACTGGATTCTGGCGTTCTCGGGAAGCGCTTTTCACGAAGTCTACGCCACACAGACGAGCGAAGACAATTTCAATCACGGCGAGCTTGAAGTGGCCTGCCAGTGCCTTTTCACGATGAAGAACGGCGTGCAGGCTATGGCCTCGATCGACTATCTGCGTCCCTCCGCGGCACCGACCCATGGAGACGACCGTGTCCGCGTCGCAGGAACTGAAGGCGTTCTCGAGGTCATGGACGGCAAAGTTGTTCTCATCGACAAAGAAGGGAAACGCGAACTCTCCGTTCCTCCCGCCGAGCGCGATCTCTTTTCCGATTTTGCAAACAGCCTGACGGGAAAACAGGAGTGTCTGGTTCCGGAATGGGAGACCTTTGAACTGACCCGCGCCTGTCTTCTGGCGCGGGAATCGGCGGACACCGGAAAGATCATCCGCTTCTGAAGCGTGGCAATCCTCTTCTTCCGTGCTTGAGAAAAGCAGGCATCCGGCATTTTCCGGATCAAAAAAAAATGAAAAATCCATCTTGCAGGTCTTGACAAAGCATTATTTTTGAATATAATATTAGTTAATCGAGTAATCAAAAAAAAAGAGGAGTCCCCGCAAGATATGGCTGTGACAATGAAAGACATTGCGGAACGAGCGCAGGTGTCGCGTCCGGTTGTCTGCGCGGTCCTCGGGGGAAAATCGACCTGCCGGGTCTCGGAAGAAAAACGGCGGCGCATCCTTGAACTTGTGAAGGAGCTCAATTTCCAGCCGAATCTGCAGGCGCAGCGTCTGCGTTCTGGGAAAACCCGAACCGTCGGCATTCTGTTTGCCAGTTTCCGGGACCGGATCATCGGCGATGTGATGATGGAACTTTACCGCCGCCTGCTCCAGTCCGGCTACACGAGCATCATCGCCATCTGGGAAAACACGGAGGAGATCGAGCAGGCATACCGGAATGTGGTCCGCAACAAGGTGGACGGCATCATCACATGCGATTATCATCCGGAATGGATCGGAGAAAAAATTCCGGTCGTCGTCTACAGCAGACAGTTCCCGGAAACGGACAGCATCACAATCGACTACGGTGCGGCTTTTTCCGAAGCGCTGGAATATCTCACTGCACTCGGGCACCACAGATTCGGCTATATCGGATGCAGCAGCGATGACCGGCACGACGCCTTTGCAGCGGCGTATCGCCGCTGCGGACTTTCCGGCACATACTGCGTCTACCATGGACTGGGGTATCCGGAAAGCGGCATCCTTGGAATCCGGCATTTTCTGCGCCAGGAAAATCCGCCGTCCGCGATCTTCTGCCACAATGATTCCGTCGCTCTTGCCGCAATGGCCGAGGCGCAGCGAATGGGACTGAAAATCGGTTCGGATCTCTCGATCATCGGACTGGACAACACTCTGGAGTCCAGTTTCTCCTTCCCCGCCCTGACGACAATCGACACTTTCATCGCGGAAAAGGCGGGGAAAATGGTGGATCTGCTTCTGGCGCGTCTGGAAAATCCGGAGAAACCTCCTGTTTCCATGGTTCTGAAGTCAAAATTAATCATAAGGGACTCCTGCGGTCCCGCCAAGTCGGGAGCAACAACATGAAAAAAGCAAGAATCGGATTTACTCTTATCGAGTTGCTTGTTGTTATTGCAATCATAGCGATCCTTGTCTCCATGCTTCTGCCTGCTCTGGGCAGAGCAAGAGAAAAGGCGTATCAGGCCACCTGTCTGACCCGGCTGCGGCAGATCGGCCTTCTCTGCGCGGATTACCGGGACACCTATTCCAGCATGCCGCTGAAGTCTCATATCGGATCACCGACGGGAAACCGCTACTGGTACAACTATCTGACGGATCATCTCGGACACGGCGCCAGCCGGAATTACGGGGCAATATCCCATCAGGATTCCATATTCAAATGCCCGACCCAGTTCCGGGAGATCACAACACAGAATATTTATTATACGAGCTACGGCATCAATAACGGATTGTGCCCAAAATTATCGGAAAAGGAAAAATGCAATATCCTGAAGCTGAAGCAGCCATCCCGGACACCGCTGTTCGCAGACGGCGGTATCTGGGCATCCAGGAGTCCCCTCCCCACCGGAGGATCGGTGCTGCTTCCTTTCGAATTAATTGCAACCTCCTGTTTTGACACAAGCAACGTGAACTGCCGCATTTATCCAAGGCACACCGGAGCGGCGAACATCATTTATACCGATCTTCATGCCGGACCCGTGAAGCTGCCGCTCTGGGGACTGATCCCGGAAAATGTGCTCCTGCGAGTCAAAAATGCCGATGGATATTGGGTCATGTGGGAATGAAGGAATCTGATTGCAAGTTGAACAATACTATATCAGGAAAGGAGCCTGTATGCTGAAAAATGTTGTGACACTGGCGCTCTGCGCCGGAATCCTGAGCACCGCCGCGCTGGATCTCGTGAAGGACGGAAGCCCCCGGATTTCCGTGGAATCCGGTTCGACGGAGCCGGAAAAGAAGGCTGTTGCGGAATTCAAACGCATCATCAAAGCCGTCAGCGGCGCGGAAGTGGGAAGGACGCCTGCGGAAAACCGCCTTGTCATCGGAACGCCGGAAACCAATCCCCGGATAGCGGCGGAGGCATCGTTCCTCGGACTGGACAAAAAGAGCGCTTCGGACGTTTTTTCCCTAAAGACAAAAGGCAATGTGATTTATGCCGCGGGCAACAACCCGCGCTCCGCGATGTTTGCAGTCTTTGAACTGCTCGAACAGCTCGGCTGCCGCTGGTTCTGGCCGGGTGCGGACGGAGAATATCTTCCCGCGCCGTCGAAAAACCTTTCCGTCGGGAAGCTTGCCATTCGCAGCGAGGCAGCCTTCGCCCATCGTCAGCTGAGCTCGCACCCGAACCTGGACAAGTCGCTCTTTTTCGCCCATAACAAGATGAATCCGATGGGGGATCCCCATGGATACGGTTTTTCCACGAGCTGGGGCGGCCACTCCTTCGGCAGGATCTTTCCGGAGGACTGCAAAACAATCAATGAATATTTCAAAAAATATCCGGAGCAGTTTGCACTCAGCAACGGAATCCGCGTCATCAACCAGCACTGCTACACCAATCCGGACACGTTCCGGACCTTTCTGAAATGGATTGACAATTTCTGGAAAAAGAATCCGCAGATTGAGTATCTGATGCTTTCCGCACGCGACACCCCCATCTACTGCAAATGCCCCGAATGCTCGAAATTCGACTCCTCCACGCTTTTTTTCCAGTTCATAAAGAAACTGATCGAGGAGAGCGACAAGAAGCATCCCGGCAAAAAATACAATACAATCGCCTACTCGTTTTATCTTGACGTGCCGAAGGTCAAGCTCCCGACGGAAAATCTGAACATGTCCTACTGCATGTACAACCGCTGTTTCAAGCATAAGTTTTCGGATAAGAGCTGTCCGGTCAATCCGCGGGCTCTCAAGGCAGTTGAAGCCTGGCACCGGTCCGGCGTGAAGCTCGCAATCTACGGATACCATTTCGATATTTTCAGCGGCGATCCCGTCCTGACGCCGATCACGCCGATTGTGGCCGAGGAGCTCCGCTGGGCGAAAAGCATGGGGATCACCTACTGGTTGACCGAGTATTACGGCAATTTCCGACCGAAGAAGCCGCTCTGGGACAGTCAACCCTTTGTAAACCGCTTTCCCGCCTACGCCATTGCAAAACTTCTCTGGAACCCCGATCTCGACGAGAAGGCGCTTCTTGCGGAATTCTGCCGCTGCACCTTCGGAGACGCCGCAAAGGAGATGGAGCGCTATTATACGCTGATGCAGGAGGCATGGCAGAAAGAGGGCCACGTATCCTATTATTTCAGCAATCCGGCTTCACAGGCGGACAATGTGATTTCCCGCGAAATGATCGCGGAGATTGATCCTCTTTTCGAACGTGCCATGAGAAAAACGGCAAAGGACGCCCGCGCACAGCGGCTTGTCAAAGGCGATTTCGAAGGCTGGAAATGCTGGCGGGACCTGAAACTCTCCCGCGACAACTGGAAGGAGATCGCCGCGGGTAAAATGACAGATCGTCTGAATTATCTGAAAAATGCTGATCCCGGTACACTGCTGTATGCGGCGGACCCGCTGAAAAGGCCGAAGGATTTCAAGGAGACCTGCACGGTGAGAAAAGACGCCGACGGCACGCCCTATCTGGAATACCGGCCGCAGAGAAATGCAAAGGGGCAGCTCGCGCATGACGGCCTCCTTTACGGCAACCATCCGCGGATTTTCGGCCATCCCTGCAACTGGATCAATTACGAACTCTCCTTCCGCTTCCGTTTTCCAGCCGGCGAGAAGAAAAACGGGATATGGGCGGAAATCCGGGCTGGCGGCGAGCGCTTCGGAACGGAATTTTCCTCCTTGGACGTTTCCGTCAACAATCAGTGGCTTGTTGCAAGTTACCGCATGAAAAAGGGAAACCGGCGCGTCGATGTCGGCAGAGTTCGCATAGACAAGGCACTTTCCGACACCTGGCATAAGATGCAGATCCGTGTTGTGGACTGCTGGATGACCGTGAAGCTGGACGGAAAACTTGTTCTGGAAGGGGAAGTGCCGCTCGGCAGAGGCTTCATCAATCTCAGAAGTTACAGCCCTGCCGATTTTGCCGATATCACGGTTCATGAAATCCCCTCGCCTTCCCTTGCGGAACGCTGGCATATCAATGTGCCGCATGTGAAGAAGGCTCCCGCCATGGACGGAACGGGCCGCGATCCCGTCTGGGAACAGGGATTTCAGGTCAACGGCTTTGCCAACCGGGGAACGAAGACGCCGAAAACACTTGCGTCGATTCTGCGGACGGACAAGGCGCTTTATCTCAAGGTGGAGTGCTTCGGCGATATGAGCAAAGTCAGGACAAAGCAGATGGAACGCGACGACGACCAGTGGAAAGATGACTGCATCGAACTTTCCATTGATCCGAACAACACGCGCACGGATTACTACTATCTGGTCACGAATTCCGCAGGCGTGCAGTACGACGCACTCGCGTCCGTCGGCATGAACATCAACAAGGCGTGGAACGGAAAATGGAAAACCGCGGTGTCAAAGTCCGGAGACAAATGGACGGTCGAATTCGAGCTTCCCTTTGCAACTTTCGGCACGCCGAAGGACGGTGAGGACTGGCTGATCGGCATCAACCGCACAGGCTCCGGCATCCACCAGAGCTGGACGGACGGATCCTATCACAGTCCGAACAGCTTCCGGACCGTGCGGATGACGGGAAAGAAAGCGGAATGAAACGTCTCAGGCACTTTGCGGGGGAAAAAGTTCCGGATCCTCTTGCGCTCTATCAGCTGACGGTCAATCCGGAGCTTCCCGCCTGCCACGTCTACATGGAAGCGCAGATTTTCACCCCGGATTCCGGGCGTTTCGTGCTCCATGAATCCGCCCATCCGCACGGAAGCGATCCGCGGGATCCGCGTCACCGCTATCTGCTCTGTGATTTGAATGCCGGCGGAGATCTGACTCCGCTTACCGAGGAATGCGGCGTGACGGCTCCGTCGCTCTCTCCGGACGGGAAAATCTTTTATTACTTCGTGGATGAACTGGAACGCAGAGGCCGTCTGCGGCTGCGGAAGATGGAGCTCTCCACAGGAGAACGCACTGAAGTGGCCTCTCTGTCGGGACAGGACGGAATCGCCCCGACAGCACCTTTTTATCCGCTCTCCACCATCTCTTCGGACGGACGGCGCATTGCCATTGCCACAGCCCTGCGCTCCGGACCGGAAGCGGATTGGCCCGAGCACGGCATGTGGGTGTTCGATACGGAGACGGGAGAATGTCGCCTGGTTCTTCGCGGAACGGACTTCTGCAATCTTCATCTGCAGTACTGCCGCAGCGAACGGGAAGCTCATACCATTCTGATTCAGCACAATCACGGCAGCCGTCTGCGGAGCGTCTGCGGGAAACGCGAGGGAATCAGCCATGCTGCCGCGCTGGATGCCGGATCCGGACACGCCTTGCGGAAGATCCGCGCCTGCGACGATCCGCTTCAGCCCGATACGGGATACGGGATTGATCTGCATCTGATCGCAGACGACGGAACGCAATGGAGGAGCCTGCCCGTCGGACGCGACGGCGTGGAGTTCTGTCAGGGGCATCAGTGCTGGCGCGGAACAACTTCCAAAGTCATTGCCTCAACCCTGCTCTTCCGGACTCCCGGCACGGCAAATCAGGAACTCATTGAACTGGAGGCATTTCCCGGCGCGGTGCATTGTCTGCCGGCAGCGGCGGGAGGAGTGCGCAATGTCCTGAGCAGAGGGATCACGCCGCCGCATTTTCTGCACTTCGCAACGGACATTGCCGGTATGCGGATCGTCAGCGACTATGAGGCGGATAACGGAGAGTGGCATCTGTATGCCGGACAGCTCGGCGGCGACGGCGAGGCGGCGGATCTCCGCTTTCTCCTGAATCTGGGAAGCAGGGAAAAAAGTCCGTGGCATCCGCACCCCTTTCTCTCCCCGAACGGTCAATGGGCCTTTTTCAATTCCTCCGCCTCCGGACAGCTCCAGGCTTACGGTCTGCGCCTTCCCCGGGAAACGGCGTCCTGATTTCCCGTTTCGCTGACAGGGCAGAATGCAGGCGATACGTCCGGAATCCGGGAAGCAGCGAGGAGTCAAATAAATTCCATCGTTCCACTTGACAAAAATTAAAAAAATGGTATAGTTACTCCCCATGAAAGTCGTCAGCGCCGGCGCAGGAAACAATGCGGGGATGAAAAGATCTTTCAGATCTTTTTCATTGAACGCAGAAGATCTCCGGCTGCAGAATCGGCGGCTCTTTTGTTCGGATGTTCCTTCGGGCCGGGGGACAATATTTGGGATATACAGGGTAATTCACGGGAAAGCGTTTTTCCATGACGCTGCGGCATCTCCGTCTGCCGGAGACATGCGGTTGTCACGGCATCTTCCTATTCCCGGAATTGTCCCGCGACAGGAAGCAATTGGGAGGCAAATTCATGAACAAGGCGCTGATCGCAAGTCTGGTGCTGCTTATCATCGCATCCGCGGCAACCTATGTGCTGCGTCCGGAAACCCAGGAAAAATATCCTCGGGTGGAATGGATGAGCGATTCGAATCCGCAACGGTTCGAACAGACGGAACTCTTCGACAAATGGCTGCGGGAAAAGCATCCGGAACTGGCGAAAAACAAAGATCTTCCGGCATTTGGAATCAAGCTGAGCGCGTCCAACAACCAGAGCACGATCATTCAGGCGGTCTCCGGCGTGGCGGGGGATCTCATCGACCATCTGAACGTGCCGGTCTTCGCCGCGATGGGGCTCCTGAAACCCCTCGGGGAAGACGCGAAGAAACAGGGATTCGACCTGAATGAAACCTATCCGAACATGGAGGCGCTTCTCGGATACGAGGGCGAACAGTACGGGTATCCCTGCAACGTTGTCGTCTCAAGCTTCATCTTCAACGAGAATACCCTCAAACGGTATGGAATGAGCGCTCCCCGGGAAACATGGACCACGGAAGACTTCGAGAAGTTCGCAAGGAAGTTCATGGAAAACACCAATCAGGGCAGCTCGCGGAGAACCATCTTCTACACCATTGCCGCGGAATCCCTCGGAGAGACCTTCATCACGATCAATGTCCGCAGCTACGGAATCGACATGTACAACGAAACGCTGACAAAGTGCATCGCAAACGACAAGCGCTTCTACGATGTCTATGAACTGCTCTACAAATGGACCTATGTGGACAAGATTCTCCCGACTGCCGCGGAGGTCGCCTCGAACGACACGGAATCCGGATTCGGCGGCGCCGCCTTTTCTCATTTCATCAACGGCAACTATGCCACAATCATCGCCGGACGCTGGGCCATGGTCCGTTTCCGTGAACTGAGTGAAAGCGAGCGCTTCCCGATGACCATGACGCTCTTCCCGCAGGGACCGTTCAAAAACGCCGTAATCGGAACCCGTGCCACCGGAGTTTATGCGGGAAGCAGAAAATACGACATGGCGAAATATTTCATGGAATTCCTTGCCAGCAAGGAATACAACGACTATATCATCAAATACGCGGACGGCCTGCCGCCGAACCCGAAATACGCAATCGGAAATCCGGATTACCTTTCCCCGAAGGAATACCCGAACGAAGGCAATCTTCATGAAAAGGAGCTGGAATATGCGATGAACTATGCGCTCCCCGTTCCGCAGACGCCGTATTTCCGGAAAACCGGAACCAGCTGGTTTTCCTTTGCTTTAAGCAAGGTCATGGCGGGGCGTGCCACGGCGAGGGAGGCTGTTGACGAAGCGGTAGAACGCGTCAACAGCGGCATCGCAGAAAGCGTCGCGGCCAACGACAATCTGGCGAAACTCTACAACCGCGACGTCGAGCTCCAGCATAAGATCGACGCGGTCAAGGCGACCTGGAAATACCGCCGCGGGAAAATCATTTCCGGAGAGAAGATTCCGGTGAACTGGATCAAGAATCCCTTCTACAAGAAATATTACGCCCATCTCGGAATGCTGAAAGGAGCCGAATGACCATGCTGAAACTGACCCGCCGCGACGTCCGCGAAATCTCCACCGGCATTGCGTTTCTGCTGCCGAACATCCTCGGCTTTCTGGCGTTCACGACGATTCCGCTCGTCATAAGCCTCTTCATGGCGTTCACGGACTGGAACCTCGAAATGCACAACATGTTCCAGAATCAGGAGCTGCGCTCCGTCGGATTCGCGAACTTCAAAAAGCTCTTCACCGATCCCGATTTCATGACCTATCTCGGGAACACGCTCTTCCTGATGCTCGGAATTCCCTTCGGCATCGCGGGAAGCCTCTGCGCCGCGCTGATGCTGAACAACGACTTCCGGTGCAGCAAGATGAAACGCGTCTACGGCATCGTGATCGTGACCGTGGTGCTGATCGTCGCCTGCGTCATGCTGATCCTTGCCGGAGCGGGCGCGACGGCGATGACGCTTCTCGTCTGCGGGATCGTCGGCACGGTTCTGGTGCTGGGAAGCGTCGGCGGACAGACGGTCTACCGGACGCTCTTCTACTTCCCGAGCTTCACCGCCGGCGTCGCCACCTACATTCTCTGGAAAAAACTTTACAGTCCGGAAAACGGTCCGATCAACAATGTCCTCCAGCCGATTCTCGACCGGATCTCACCGCTGGCGGCGTCGATGACGCCCTCCGGAGCCAATCTGGGAGCCGCGGCGTTCCTGGTGGTCATGGCCCTGATCTACGCCTATGTCATGTTCCGCCTCATCCTGAGCTGGAAAAACGGAGAGACCGGTTCGCTGAGCTACTGCATTGCGCTGGTGGTTCTTTCGATCCCGATGGCATGCTGCCAGCTCTGGAGCACCGTCCCCTGGGGCGGCGCGCTGGGGCTTTCGCTCGTCACGCTCGGGGTGCTTTTTTCGCTGCTGATGTTCCTGACCGGGCGGGAATACAAATGCGTCTATGACTACGGCATGGCGAATGCGGTCGTTCTCGACGGCATGATCATGGTCGGACTCTTCATCTGCCTCGGACTCTCCAATGTGGTGCTGGCGCTGCCTTCAATGGCCTCGGGCGACGGTCTGACCGCGCCGAAATGGATCTCCGACTACTACTGGGCGAAACCCTCGCTGATGATCATGGGGTTCTGGGCGGCAATCGGCTCGAACAACATGCTTCTTTATCTCGCAGGTCTCTCGGGAGTTTCGCAGGAACTCTACGAGGCGGCGGACATCGACGGAGCTTCGCCGTTCCAGCGGTTCTGGAACGTGACATGGCCGCAGCTTTCCAACGTGACATTCTTCATTCTGGTCATGTCGATCATGGGCGGGCTCCAGGGCGGATTTGAAACCGCGCGGACAATGACCCAGGGCGGTCCGGCGGGATCGACGACAACACTTGCCTATTACATTTATACGGAAGGGTTCAACAGCGGCAGACTCGGCTATGCTTCCGCTGTCGCGTGGACACTGTTCATCATGGTGTTCTGCGTAACGCTGTTCAACTGGAAATTCGGCAACAAGTATACGAACGATTAAAGGACAGGAAGGTCTGCGATATGAAACTCTCTCTCGACGGATGGAAACTGCTTCTGGTTCATCTGGTGCTCGCACTTGTCGCGACGGCGATGGTGCTTCCCTTCACATGGATGGTGCTGGCCAGTCTCAAAAAACTCCAGGAAATCGGTCTGGAATCCTGGATTCCGACCGTGTTTCAATGGGAAAACTACCGCGACGTCTTCACAATGAAAGGCGTGCAGTTCGGACGCTGGTACTGGAACAGCATTCTGGTGGCGGCATGGGTGACTTTTCTCCAGGTCTTCACAAGCAGTCTGGCGGCGTTCAGCTTTTCGCGCCTCAAATGGAAAGGGCGCGACCTCGTGTTCCTGCTCTATCTGGCGACGATGATGCTGCCCTCGCTGGTGATGATGATCCCGAACTACCAGAACATGATTTCGCTGGGTCTGGTCAACACGCTCCAGGGCCTGATTCTCCCGTCGGCGTTTTCCGCGTTCGGCACCTTCCTGATCCGGCAGTTCATGATGAACATCCCGAGCTCGCTTGACGAGGCCGCCGAAATCGACGGCGCCAGCAAGTGGCAGCTCTACTGGACCGTGATCCTGCCGCTGGCGCGTCCCGCGATCGTGACGCTGACGATCTTCACCTTCATCGGCAACTACAACTCGATGTTCTGGCCTCTGGTCATGATCAAATCGCCGGAACTCTACACGCTTCCGATCGGCATGCTCGCCTTCGATTCCTCGCAGGGCCAGCAGACCAACCTCCTGATGGCGGCGGTCACAATGAGTGTCATCCCGATGATCCTGATCTTCCTCTTCATGCAGAAGCAGCTGGTCAAGGGTATCATGCTCGGCGGCGTCAAAGGTTGATACAAAAAACGCGCCCGGCGCCATAACGGGCCGGGCGCGGCAGTCATTATTCAAAAACAACAAGCGCATATCCCGTGATCCGCGGGACCTTGACACAGCAGTATCCGTCACGGATTTCGAAGGGAAGCTCCCTGCGTTCCGGTGCAAGGAAGACCTTATGAACCTCCCTGCCGTCGGTCCGAAGCCGGAGTTCCGTATCCACGAGCGTAATCCGGTCCTCAAGAGCAATGGCATTGCAGCGTTTTTCCGGGCAGTATGCCAGAACGTGCACCATCTCCGTTGTCCCCTTCTTCTGGACGAACGCACGGGCAAAGCTCGGAAGCGTGCCGGAACGGAATTTCGGATTCGGAGCCAGCGTGTCGATCACTTTCCCGAGAATCTGCCGGAGCTGAACGGGCGCGCGATTGCAATAACCTTTGAAGATTTCAGCGGCAATGTAGACAATGTTCCCCTTCCGGACCAGGAAAGGTTCTTCGGCGATTTCACGCGGCGGAACATAGCAATTCGAGCGGAGGCCGTCCCAGCCCCTGTTGAAATAAGGCTTGACGTAATACATGGAGACCTCCGCCCCTTCCGCGGGGCGCACTTTCGAACCGGAAGCATAGACGGAGAGCGGCATGTCGGGCAGGCCTGATGAGAATTCGCCCGCCGGCTGGAAATAGAGCGGATCATAAGGCGCGGGTCCCTCGTAAACGGCGGGCCATGCGTCGATGACAAAGCGCTTCCCCTCGGGATCCAGTCCGGAACGCGATGAGGCAATAACAGATCCGCCGCGCGCAAGATGGGCCTTCACGCGTTCGGCATATTCCTCTGTAAACAGCACGTCGTCGGGGAAAATCAGGAGTCTGTATTTTTCCCAGGATGAGAACTCCGTGACAAGGTCGAACTGCACCTTGAGCTCGGTCAGCATCCGGACTGCGGCGGAGAGGGTGTCTCCACTGGGATGATAGGCGCCGCGCCGGGGATAAACGAGCGCGATTTCCGGATCGTTGACCGCGTCGAGCACCCATTCGTCATACTGCTGCAGAGTGCCGTAGACTTCGCGGATGCGGTCGAAAACCGGCAGATCTAGGTCGCCGCGCGGATGATAATGTCCGCCGATATCGGGACGCATCCCGTTTGCCGCGCCGTAAAAGAGATCATATTCGAGTCCCTCCGCCGTGCGCAGTCCGCCGAAATCGCCCCAGTTGTTGAAGCGGCCTGTCATGTTCAGAATTCCCTTGTCACTTCCGGTAAGCGTCCGCATGTAGTGTGCGCAGACCGGCAGATATTCATATCCCCATCCGGCAGTCGGCAGACATTCGCACTCCAAATGGCTCTCCATATGAATGACCTCCTCGAAGGGGCGTCCGTTGAAAAACAGCAGGGCATCGGGCTTGACCTTCCGGATTGCGGCGTTAAGTTCCTCACACATGCGGTGCACCGAAAAAGCGCTGAAAGCGGTTACGGCGTCCGTGTCATTGAGATCAATCCCTTTTTCAATCATCTCCTTCGCGCAATGTTCGCAGATGCAGGGAAACGCGCCGAGGCAGTCGAAGAAAAAGCCGTCAACGGGATAATTCTCCGCCAGTTCCAGCGCCATCTTTTTCAGGTGTTCCCGGAAGGGGGAATTGTAACACACCATGCGAACCCATGGTCCGTTGAATCCGTCCGGGTGGTTTCCGCCCTGATAGGTCTCCCCCTTCGGAGAAACGGCCATCCAGTCGCGATGATGCAGCAGTTCCTCATCACTCAGATGTCCATTGAAATAAACGCTGAGACGAATTCCCTTTCTGCGGCACGCCTCCCCGAGAGCCCGGATCAGATCAAATTGAAGAGAGGGATGGCGCTTCCCGATTTTCGTGTCATAATAGGCATTGCCCTGGTTGCAGCGCGCGTGCCAGGTCAGAAAATCCACACCGCAGGATTTTACCTGATCCGTAAAAGCCTCGACATCAAATCGCTCACCGACATCAGGAAGGGTGGCGGCTGTGTGAAAATCGTAGAACAGCCCGTACTTGAATTTCGCCATTTCTGGACTCCTTGTTGATTGATACTTTTTTCCTATTCCATCATCCGCCGCATCGGCAGCGGACGCAGTATTCCGTATGCGCAGTCTCCGTTTACTTCCGTTTTCTTACGGAACGGCGCATCAGGACAGACGCGGGCAGCTCCACGATTCGGGGAGAAGTAATGACCCCGCCGCCGCGCGCGGCAGCGATCACCGATTCAGCCGCCATGCGCCCCATCTCGGCAAAAGCCTGTCTCACGGTCGTGAGAGGCACCATCGCATCCGCCGCGCCGGAGAGATCGCCGTAACCGATGATGGAAACCTCTTCCGGAACTCTGATGCCCAGCTCATAGGCAAGCTGGTAAAAATGAAACGCATGGCCGTCCGCGATACAGAAGATTCCGTCCGGACGTGTATCGGGATTTTTCAGAAGTTTCCATATCCGGTTCCGGGTTGGGCGGTCAGTGAAATCGGTATCATCAATAAAAAACGGTTCCTGATCGGGAAAGAGCTCACGCATTGCATGGCAAAACCCTTCATTCCGAAGCCGGATATAATCACAGTCTCCGCGGTGTGTCATGCAGGCAATCCTCCGGCAACCTGACTCATGGAGGCAGTGAACGGCTGCGGCAGCCCCTCCGAAATCGTCGGAAGCAAAACTTGGACATTCCGGAATATCCGCCCGGCAGTTGACTGCGGCAATCGGAATCTCCCGTTTCAGGAGTTCCCGTGCCAGCTCCCGGCAGGTTCCGAAATCCGCCGCATGGAAAATCACGCCGGCAACACGCTGTTCCATCAGCATTTTCAGGACGCAGGAAGCGTCGTTCTCCAGCGACTGCACCTTGACCGCAAAGTCCAGATGCGTGGCCGTGCGGCAGATGCTGTTGAAAATATTGTAAAAGTAATCCGATCCCGGCCCCGTCGTCGAAACCAGCGCAATCACGTTGGAATAGCCGCGCCGGACAGAACGTGCCAGTTCATTCGGTTCGTAGCCGAGCCGTTTCGCTGCCGCCAGCACTTTTTCCCGCGTCGGTGCGGAAATCTTCACATTCCCACAGTCGTTCAGCACATACGAAACCGTCGCCGCGCTGACACCACTCGCCAAAGCAATGTCTTTCAGGGTGACCATCGTTCAGATTTCCCCTTCCCTTTTCCGGAAGTGTCAAAATTCATTTAATCGTTTCAATATCAAATTTAAACGATTAAGTTAACTTTTTCAAGAAAGTTTTCTCAAAAAAAACATTTTTTTTCATGGCAGCAGGCAGCGCCTCCGGAGAAAAAATCACTTCCAGCGGCGGCGTGCGGCACGTTCGAGTTCGAGCGCCTTCGGGTGCTGGTGATAGAAAATATTGTCGTGGTCGCGGGAAGCGTCCTCGGCGGCAGCCTTCTGCTGCGTGGTGTAAAGTTCACGGTAGGTTCCGGGCTGTGCCATGAGTTCGTCGTGCGTGCCGAGCTGTTCGATCTTTCCGCTGTTGAGAACAACGATCTTGTCCGCGTTGCGGATCGTGGAGAGACGGTGCGCGATGATGATCGTCGTGCGGCCTTCCATCAGCGTGTCCAGCGACTGCTGGACCAGTTTCTCCGAAACGGTGTCCAGCGCGCTGGTCGCCTCGTCGAGCAGCAGGATGCCGGGATTTTTCAGCACGGCGCGGGCGATGGCGATGCGCTGTTTCTGACCGCCGGAGAGGCTGGCGCCGTTCTCGCCGATGATGGTTTCGTAGCGCTTGTCCAGCTTCTCGACGAATTCGGCGACATTGGCAAGTTCGGCGGCATGACGGATCTCCTCCATCGTCGCATCAGGTCTGGCATAGGCGAGATTGTCGCGGATCGTTCCGCTGAACAGGAAGGGCTCCTGAAGCACGACGCCGATGTTGGCTCGATAGGAATCCTGCGTGAACGAGCGGATATCCTCCCCGTCTACTTTGACCGCGCCGTCCGTGACATCGTAGAAACGCAGCAGCAGATTGCCGATTGTCGATTTCCCGCATCCTGAGGGTCCCACGAGCGCCACCTTCTCACCGGGTTCGATGTTCAGAGAAAAATCGCGGAGAATGGGCGTATCCGCGTATTTGAATGTGACATGACAGAACTCGATTTTTCCGGTCAGGCGCCCGGCCTCAACCGCATCGGGGGAATCGGCGATGTCCGGAATCACCTTCAGGAGCTTCACAATGCGCTGGGCGCCGGCAAGTCCCTGCGAAAGCACGTTCATCTGGGCGGCGAGCACGGCAATCGGACCGACCTGAAGCCCGATGTAGGTGTAGAACGCCACAAAATCGCCGATGGAAAAATCATTGCCGATGGTGAAGAGTCCGCCGCAGATCACGATCAGATAGGTGAGAATGGTCAGCATCTCGTAGATGCCGTGGCAGATGTTCCCCTCCTGATTCATCCTGACGGCAAGCTCAAGCGTCGGACGCATGTTCTTGAAAAAGTGCAGACTTTCCGCGCGTCCCTTCGAAAAGGATTTCACAACGCGGATGCCGTTGATCGTCTCCGCCAGATTCGCGGAAATCTCCGACATCTTCTCCTGCATCAGCAGCGCGTCCTTGCGGATGATCTTGTTGAAGATATAGAAATTCATAAAATGAATCGGCAGCGCGCACATCGCGATCAAAGCCAGTTTCCAGTTGATGAAGAAGACGGCGAAGGTGATGAACGCCATCGTGAAAAACTGGTCAACCATGCTGATGCACAGCGTAATCAACCCCTGGAGAAGTGCCACGTCGCTGATCACGTTCGAGATCAGCTTTCCTGTGCGGTATTCTTCGTAGAAACGCAGGGAAAGGCTCTGGAGATGTTTGAAAATCCGCTGCCGGACATCCAGCAGGATGCGCGTCACGGTGTAGGTTCCGAGATTCCCCGTGATGATGCGCATGATGAAACGCAGAATGTAAATCGCGATCATGACCGAGGAGAGCAGGAAAAAGAGCGCCCAGTCGCGCGACGGCAGAACCCGGTCGATCACGAGTTTGAGCATCATCGGCATGGTCAGTGCCAGACTGGAGAACATTACGGAGGTCAGAGCTGACAGGAGAATCAGCCCCCGATACTGCCGGATCAGGCCGGAAACCTTGAATTCTGTCATGATTGCAGTTCCTGTCGGAATCCTGTTTTTTAGTTTGACTGAGGTTTCACTTTCGGGAGATTTTTCCGTCTGCGGCATAACATGAGCCCGTTTTGCGGGATTTCAAGTCCCGGAAAAAGAAAAAAAGGCTCTTTTTTCATGCTTACAAACTCTTGACAGCCACTTTTCCCCACCAGAAACACAATTTTTCTATTTCCGATTTGACAAATCGCCAATATTCATTATAATAAGTAATCTGAAACCGTTTTATCTATGAAAATACGACAGACGGAGGAGCATGGCACGCATCCTCCGGAGGAGGTTCCTTATGAAAAAAACATCCGCCGCCGCATTCGCAGCGGTTCTTCTCGCCGGACTCTGCACCGGCTGCTGGACCCATCACGAAATCAAGACCGAAAGCGAAATCAAGCCTGTGCACATCACGATCGACGTGAATGTCAAGGTGGACAAGGCGCTCGACGACTATTTCAGCGATCTTGACAAGGCAAGCACCGAACAGTAACGCGAAACAGCAAAAACAGGGAATATCACAATGAGAAAAAAGAATGTCTTTCTTGCGGCTCTCCTTCTGAGCGGCGCACTTCTGCTCCCGACCCTTCACGCGCAGGACATCCGCACACGGATGAAACAGCGGATTCCGCAGATCATCCAGCTGAAAAAAGCCGGCACCGTCGGCGAAAATGAAAAAGGCTATCTGGAACTCGTTCCCGGTGCAAAGGCTGCTGATCCGGCAAAGGCTGCGGAAGTGGTCAAAGCCGAAAATGCCGACCGGACAACAGTTTACACCTTCATCGCAAAAAAGGAGAATGTCGCAGTCGAAACGGTCGGCGCCATGCGCGCGGCGAAACTGGCAAAGCTGGCGAAACCCGGTGAATACATCCGCAAAGACGGGATGTGGACAAAAAAATAAACGGGTAAGGAAACATCCCGGTTTCCATCTTCTCCAGACCGGGATTTCATGCTCTGCGCGGCCAAATAACGAATGAATTACCGCGATGCAAGCATACGCGGTATCGGGGATTTCGCCTGCGGCGACCAGCTTACGCAGCTGGACCGCGGCAGGACTGATAGTCCTGCACGAAGCATTTTTGCGATGCAGAGCATCGCTGTATGAAACTGTT
>CASEFP010000223.1 GCA_949287225.1 uncultured Lentisphaeria bacterium | reverse complement strand
CTTCACACATCATCAATCCCATAACTACCTCCAGTTTTTGCAACGATTCTTACACGGACACTCCGCACAGGCGAAGCTCGTTTCATTCGGCAGAAACACGCCCTTGTCTATTGCGTCCTGCACATGAGACGCCAGCGACTCGAACCGTTGGAATGCGGCCTCATCGCGGCAGGTGTAGTGCGTCTCGCAGACGGGATTCTTCGCTTTGGTAATCACATCGAACCGGAAGAGAGGTGTCGTGCCGTTCAACTTCTCGTAGGCATACGAAAAGATGGTTGCCTGCAAATCGCGGTCGGCTTTCCCGGCGGGCCAGCGACTCGCGGAGCTTTTCCAGTCCACGATACAGACATCGCGCCCATCCTGAACCAGCAAATCCCATTCACCGATCAATGGCTTTTTGAGTCCGGGAACATTAATTTTGAATGCCTGCGCGACGCCCTTGATCGTGTAGTAATCCGACCAGTTCGCCAGCGCGGCATCCAGCATCAGAGTTGCCAGCGCAAGCATCGAATCGAAGTTCTCGCCTTCCTTGTAAAGAAGGTTCGGTGTCGCTTCTGCTTCGATTTTGAATGCCTCCGCGAATAACTCCACGCTCTCCTTATGCGTCAGCGAGCTTCCCATCATACACTCCCACGCCTGCGCGGTCAATACCGCATGAAACGCTTTGCCGAACGGGAAACAAGCTGAAGTCCGTTCGATCTCAGCCTGTTCCACGTAACGGAAAAAGTATTGCAGCTGACAGATGTTGAGATAGGTGTTGAGCGCCGAATACGACCAGTGCGCTTCTGTCCGCAGTTCGTCGATACTTGCCATCACGCCGCCCTCCATTCGTTGATCTGATTGGAGCACTGCTGACGGGACAGCTGCCGCACATCCGGCACCTGGAACCGTGCCGCGATCTGCTGCGGAGTCACTCCGCGCTGCCTCGCGAGATCAAGCAGATATGAGAGCTGTTTCGGACTCGCCGGTCCATCATTCTGACGATCTCCAGCTCTCCTGCCCTGCGGAATGTTTTTCACTCCGTTTGAAACCGGATAAGTGTCGTAACTGCGGGGATCATTTCCATGCAGTTCCGCTTCGACCGAATTCCGCACGAGATCGAACGTCTCATGAATCCGCGCTTGCAGCTGATCCTGCGTGAGGCCGTCCGGAAGTTCGACCTCGACTGACGCATGATAGCTCTGGCTCGAATACTCTTCCCCGGCGGGGACCTTCTTCGAATACGACGCATTGAGTTTCAACATAACAACCTCCTTTTTTTGAACAAAAGAAGCCCGACAGAGGAAACCTCCCCTGCGAGACTCAAAAAATCAGAAAGTGGGGAGTTGGGTGAGCAGCCTCCCACACGCTATAGGAAACCTAAATATTATAGGATAAAATAGGTATATAAATAGGTTTCCTATAGGAGAATAGGAGGAACTCCCCGTAGTCCCCACTTTTGTGTTTTCCTGCTTTTCAGATCGCCATTTTGATCCGTTCGATGGCACGTTTGGCGAGGATAAAATCCCGTTCCTTCTGCTTCTGGGTGATCTGGAGTTCTTTGACCTTGCGGGAAAGAATATTCGATTCATCCCATGCGATCCGCAGTTTCAGGCGGAAGGATTCGACGGCGGAGTTGAGCTCCTCCATCGGATTGGCTTCATTTTCCTGTTTCAATGCAGTCGTCTGCACAGGGGCGGGCACGACTTTCATTTCCTTGTTTTCCATTTCTGGTTCCTCCGTTTGAGTTTGAATTCGAGTTGTTGTTTTGGGTTTCGGCTGATACAAAGGCAGCGTGACATAGCGTCCCGTGCCTCCGGTTGCAAGGATCGGATAATGACCATCTCCAGACTCAATTTTCGTATGCCCCTCCGACAACATGCGGAGAAGCATTTTCCGATTGAGCTTAAGGGAGAAATCGCTCCAGTCACCCGTGAAATCAGCGGCAATGCTGGTTTGCATTTCACCGGCGAGAATGTTCAGACACCCCGGATCCTCGCTCTGATACAGCTCCACGGGATTGTGCGGCTCCTGCACTGGTACATTCCTGAGAAAGACCGCAAGCTGTTCCCCGCGCTCCGGTAGAAACGAGACCGATCGAACCAGAGAGTTTGGATGCGGGATGATCTGGCGCCAGTTCGGATAATCCCCCTTCAGACCATACGCCAGCCAGATCCAGTGTTCCGTTTCCACGCGGCACACTTTTCCTGTGCGGCTGTTCCATGTGAAGAGGCTTCCGCCTTCCTTCGTTCGAGTCTGCAACAGGGCGATGGGAAGCGGGATCGTGAAATCATCCACATTCAGCGGAAGCGGAATATGCAGCAGCTCTCTGCCGTTCGTCACCGTAATCCCTTCGCGGGAAAGATTGATCCCCTGCATGATGGCACGCGCATCCTCCCGGTCCACGAGCGGAGCAGCCGTTGCCAACAGGGAAACGAACTCTTTCGGAAGTTCGCTGTATGCTTCCTGTTCCCCCTTGCAGATGATCGGCCACTCGACGCTTTGCTCGTGCAGGAGGGTTGTCTCTCCGACGCGCAGAATCCCTTCTCTGTATTCAAGTTCCAGCGTCTTATTCCGGCAGGAGCGAAGCGCCATCCGGAACTCTTCGAAGGGGACAATGCAGTGGAAAGATCCTTCCGGCGGAGAGTCCATCCGGAACGTGATCTGTTCCAATGGCGTGCAGGTGGAAAAACGGATTTCCTTTTCTGTCACCTCAATTTTCAAGGACCGGAACTGAGGAAGCGACGCCGTCCGGCTGACCAGCTTTCCGAGCGCAATCAACGCCCGTTCCAATTCATTTTTGTTGAGTTCAAGTTTCATTTTTCAGTCTCTCCTTTTCTGTTACGAGTGTGATATTTTCTATACATTTTGAGTGCAATCCATACGCTTCCTGCAAGGCTGATGCACCAGAGCACGAACCGGAAAGGCAAAGTCAGACGGCCTAACAGACCGATGAATTGTTCCGGGTTCTTTTCTGCGGCACATTTCATCCCCTGCTGAACGCCGTCACTGACCTTGTATGCTCCGACGACAGTGCCGAGTGCAACACCGCCTGCCGCAATCTGTTTCCAGGAGGGCGGACGAATGCGCTCGATTTTTCGCGGGAGATGCCGGAAGACTCGAGGCCTCATCGGACGAGCTTCACAGACGAAGCCCAGCAGAAGCAGAGTCGCCAAAAGGAAGTGTTTCATGGCAAAACGCTCCTTCTGCATGCTTCATGAAAGGCCTGCAAACTCTGCTCCAATTCCGCCGTGAGAACAGGCGGAAGCTGTGTGCGTGCCCGCTTCAGGTCGATCAGACTCCATGCCGTCCCTCCGACAGCCATTACAACGCCGACAGCATCCCCGAAGGGGAAAGGACCGTCCGCCAGAGCCGAAGCCGCACCAGCGCCCCATGAGAGGGCCAATTTCCCGACGGCTGCGCCTGCGACACGGGCGACGGCATGCAGCGTCGTCCTCAGAAAGACGAGCTCAAGTCCCAGTCCGCCGACAGCGGAAAGCGAGACCAGTCCCGCATCCCCGGCAATCGCGCCGACCTGTTGCAGAAAAGGTGCTTCGGCTGGTTCAACGCCGTAAATGGAAGCGATGGAGCGGCAAGGCTCCGTGAGTCGCGTCAGTTTCTGCGCCAGAAACTCCTGCGCACGTTGTGTGCCGCAGAGCTTGTCCCGCGCCAGACGCTTCCAGAGCCGGAACATATTGGGGAATCTCGTAAGCTCGGACACGATTTCCGGGATGGCCTTGTGCGCCTGATCCAGAAACGGTTGCGCTTCCGCGTCCAGGTGGGCGAGGCGCGCCATTTTCGCCGCTGAATTGCTTTCCTGCACACGCTCCCGAATCCAGCTTGTCCCCAGCCATCCCAGCGCGAGCGCCGCAGCCATCCCGAAGAGCCAGGCCGCGTGGAGCCATGCCTTCGGGATGGATCTTTTTTCCCGACGGAAACCGCCGGATGTTCTTTCCTGTGAGTTCATATTTCCTCCTTTTCCTGTTTACGGCGGAAGTAAAAGCTCCACCAGTTTATTATGCCCGAAAAGGAGGCGTTTTTTTAGCTGCGCCGGGCGGGAAAAAAGAAAAGTCGGGACTGCGGGAAGTTCCTTCTCTTCCCTGTAAGAAACCTGTTTATCCCGTTCTATTTCAGGTTTTCTACAGCGTACGATAGGGAGTTCTCACTCAATTGTAGTGTTGCTCTTGAAAAATGGAAGCATTACAATTCCGGGAGTTCTTTTTTCTGCTCGGGGATTGTCCTGGAATTTTTTCTGTCTGAAGGCTTCGCATGACATCCCTGAAAGAGAGGCGGCGAAATCATTTACCGGCAATAAAGTTTGAGATTTGAAATTTTTTTGTCAAAAACAATTTGCTTCTTCCCATGTATTATGCTGCCCAGGAAAAAAGTCTGAGGCTCAACCTGCTTATCCATACCCGGCAGCTTTTCAGATCCAATTTTTCCCAGAAAGATAATATCTCCCGGATTTGAATTCAGAAAAAAATGAAAGAAACTAAAAGTTTTGAAATAATGCGTTCTCCACCTTATTGGTTCATTTTTACGTGGCAAAAGCACTACAAGGATTTCTCCTTCCCGGGGAGTATCATTTGCTTCTCCAATGAGCAGCGGCAGTCTGTGGGAGTTGATCTGCAGAAGTGGAAATGGATTGGTATGCAAGGAAATTTCCAGAGGGAAATTCAAGTTCCGGTTTTCATTTTTCAGAATCACATAAAAATAAAAAACCCGTTCCTGTGCTTTAGTGTAGTTGAGACGTCGGGGATCCGGATTCTGATAAAGACTTTCTCCCAGCGGGAAGCGGTAACTGTGCTTCACTCCCATGGCGTCAAGAATGGTCGGCCCGATATCAAATGTCAAGGCGGGGACATCAGCTTTCCAGGATTTCACACTGGAATTATCAATCAGGAACAGAAGCCTTCGCCGGGAAGACTGCTGCAATATATCCCTGCATTCGGTATAGTAGTGTGCCAGATGGTCGCAGGTGATGACAATGCAGGTATCCTTGTATTTCGGATGCCCTTTTATTTTTTTTATGAAATCCCCCAATGCGTGATCGCTGGCATACATGGCATTGTACAGCCTGGAATAGGCGGATGGATACGGATAGGCCGGTTCTTCAGGGGAATAGAATCCGTGGGGGCCATGCGCGTCCATCGTCAATAACGTGATATTGAAAGGGATATTTTTCTCCGCCAGTTTCTGGAAAGTCTGCCAGGCCTGTCTGAAAACCGCAGAATCTCTGACGCAGAACTCCGGGCGAACGATTCGTTTGTCATAGTCTATCCCGCTCCAGATGAAATCATACTTCTGATCTAGGATAAAATTTCCAATTCCCGCAAAATTCCCGGAATGGCCGATAAGAAAATGCTGTTCATATCCGGCATTATGAAGGATTCTCGACAAAGAGGAAAACATGGATGAAACATTGGGATTCCACCATCCTTTTGTATGAGACGGCGTCAGATAACTCCCCGTCATGGCGGAATACATTGCCCCGAATGTTGTTTGTGCATTGTGAGCCATGGACATATTTTCAAAGGACTGGGCTGATTCACGGAAATGAAGCAGATTCGGCAGAAGTCCGGGAAACAGTTTCTGGTCCAGAAAAGTCAGCTCCGTACTCTCCAGGATGATATAAACAAGATTTTTACCGGGAGATGCCTGCACTTTATACCATGGCAGGGGCCATAGTTTGATTCCGTGAGCATCATAATCCTCCTGTTTGAGCGTTACATATTTCTGTGAAAAGGCAAAATCTTTTATAATGTCGCTCAATTGCAGGAACACGACGTTATTATAGAAAAACAGTGCGGTAAAAAGTACAAAGAGACCGGAAAACACTGCCTGTGCACGCCGCCCGCAGAAATCTCCGACACACCAGGACAACAGATAGGTAAGAAAAAAGGTGCAGCAAATCAGCAGGATTAGCGCCAATATTCCTCCAACGACAAGAAGAGGATCCATATATATAAAATCCAGCCACCCCTGAAAGCAGACCAGATGATAGACATTTTCCAGATTCAGACCGCCGAAATTTGCCATTTTAAAAATGAAGAAAATCAAAAACAGAATGTCCCATGCGCAGAGAATCAGAAGAGAAAGAATGCGATCCGGCCATACATGTTTTCTGAAAAGCTTGTGGAGACATCCAATTGCGCAAAGCAAACAGTAAAAACTGTAGAGATAATTAAAATACAGTGGGTTATAAAGACCAAAAACAAACAGTAGAATTGCTCCTGCGGCAAGCAGTATCCAGAGGACGCGAGTCTGTTTCCTGATTTCCCGGAGAGAGGATATTGTGATCCGAATGGTACAAAATGAGATAAGCTTTTTCAGAATGGGTTTTCTGTCAAACATGTCTGGGACTCCCAACAGCCGTATTGTTTTATGTTTTGCAGGTTATTGCTCTAAGAGTTTGCGGCAACATTCCTGTGAGTTTTTCTCCGCCAGAAAATCCCGTAATGAAATACGTGCAGGGGATTCCAAGGTTTCGGAAAACCGCAGTGGAATACTGCAAAACCCGCTTCGAATAAAGAGAGCGGAGAATTCCCCTTGTCTGGAAAGTCCTTCTGAGTTTACTGATGCGGATTGTTCCTTTTTTTTTGCTTCGACAATTGCTTCTCTGCAGGGATAGACTTTTTCCGGAGTAAAAGTATTCAGCATGGATTGTTTCGACAGAATACCGGGCGCGGCTTTCCGGAAGACGGTCAAGATATGCCGCAGTCTTACGGATGTAGTCCAGTCGTCCATTGTCCAGTGGAACCGGAATCCCGTTCCGATAGCTGGTAATCATTTCAACTGCCCCATACCGGCCGCCGAGGGCAATTACGGGGAGTCCCTGCAGCATTGTCCTCATAATGACATTTCCCCATCCTTTATCGTGCGAAGTGAAACTCCGCGCGTCTGCATATCGGTTCCATAGTGCAAGATTCCGGCATTCCCCCTGAAAATGAATCTTGCCCGAAAGGTTGAGTGAACCGGCCAGCGTTTTCAGCTGAACCCTTTTTCGGAAAATCCCATCCCCGGCAATCTCCCACTTCCATTCTGGATGGCATTTCAAAATCCTGGTGGCAAGAGCCGGAATCCTTTCAAATCCTTTCTGGTAATCCAGACGTCTGATGCTGAGAAGGAATGGGGCATCAGGAATCTCGCGGCACGTGTCATTGCAGGCATTTTTCATCGGCGAGGGAACCTCATTTGTAATCTGAACACCCTGTGCTTTCAACGAGGGCACCAGATATTGGAAACGGTCGTTTCCCGTTAGAACGACAATTACCGGGGTAAAATGTTTTGCCAAGTTTCTGGCATGGCTGCGGAGACGGTAACCCAGATTTTCATGAAAATGTTTCCATGACATCCATTCTAGTCCGGGAAGGATAGCTGCAAAAAAGGATGCAAGTGATAAAATCACATCGTCAATCATAAGGGAAATCTTTTCCCGGCGCAGAAAGAAAAAACATCTGAAAATAATCGGCAGAAGAATCCGATGGAACGGAATATCCCGGTGAAATATGTGGAAATGCCGGCCATGGCTCTCCAGATCAAAATACGTTTTGGAGTTGGATTCCGTCAGAGAGTAAAAAACAACTTTCCCACCGGGTTGTTTTGCCCATTCATTGGCAGGGAGAATGGAACTGCTCTCCGCCCCACCGCATCGGGTGATATTCCCGCAAAAAATGCTGATGTTTTTCATGTTTCAATCCATTCCCTTTGTTTTTTTTCCGGAAAGCAAAAAAGCCGTGTATCCATTACTGGATTTCACGGCGGTCTCTGAAGAGATATGTCACATTTCCTTAACCATATAAAGTATGATGCTTACGGAAATGGGAAATACCATGAAAGGGAAGAAAACACTGATTGCCCTAATAAAAAGAAGAATCTTATTCAAACAAAAAGACCACGCATGCGATAGCAGAATAAACAAGCAGAACAGATAGAAAAAGAAAAAAAACAATCTCTTGCAGTCTTATGGATAGCAAAATCAGAAAAGCCTGCCGTAGGGAAATTCCTTCAATTCTTCGCTGTGAAATCCAGCGTGCTTGAGAGACATTCATAAAAAAGAACCGAACGCTTCCAGGCACTACGTTGATGGCCCCGCAAAGAGCCTGCTATCATCATGCATGCAAGCATCCGGCAAGATGTGAAGTACATAATCCTACCGGATATATTCCAACATTAGATGATAGCAAATAAACTTTTCAACTTGGCGGGTTTTCAACGTATTTGCTGAAAAATAACGGTTTTCAATGAGCTTAATCTGTGAAAATAAAACTGCAAAATTCACAACTGAAGAATTAATATAAATCGGAAATATTAAAAATGCAAACAGGTTTGGGATTTTTCTGCATCCCAAATACTCCGCCTCAAATGTCTGATGGGAATGGTGGTTTTGTCAGGCTTCAGGCAATAAGATTCATGCGTAAATCCGGCATAAAGGGATCCCATGAGATGAGACGAAATGTTTCGATACAGCTCCATGCTGTATCGGCACCCTGTTTTGCTTGAAAATGGCATGACTGGAGAGGCAGTAAACACCTCTCCAGCATGATGATTTTATACCGTACTCAAGAGGAAATCAAAAACGATTTTTCTCAACGTTTCCAGTTCAGTGAATGGAGGGCGACCAGGTCTTTGCCCCCTCCTTCAAGACGATTCCGCGCCAGATCAGAAGATCTCTTCCATGGGAACGGAGGCGCTCTTCCTGAAGATCGGGAAACGCCTGTCTCAATGCCTGATTGAAATTGCTCCTTCCTTTGGGATGATAGCCAGAATCCCGCATCTCATTGACGTATGCATAATAAAGAGCACTTTTATCGACCCGTCCCCCGGATGATTCCATAATCCATTCCCGGAAAAATTCACTCTCATGATCGCAGGCAATCCGGTGCTGTGCAGCCATATTTCTGCTTTCTTCCGGGATGGGAAAGCGTTTCTGATTCCGAAGCATCCGCGCCCCCAGGATCGCCCAATTGCAGATTCCCGGAAGCTCCGTTTCAAGCGTATGCTTGAGGTCACTCTTCTACGCATCCGTGCCACGGAAACGATGCGGGAACGGAAAAATGACCAGACGATCCCACAATCCGTTGGTCCGGTCAACGAACTGCGGCAGCGCGTTTGCCGTAAATACAATCCTTGCCGTCGCCCGCGCCTTTCCCGGCGGCTGATACTTCCGTTCCACAGGGATTTCCGCGCCGTCGGTCACCAGCTTGAACGTCTTTTCACATTCCGTGATGCCGCTCTGTTCGCTCGTCACAGGGAGCTCCTAAACGAGATTGAGTTTGTTTTCCGTCAGAAGAACACTCGAAAATTTATCCTTCAGATTCCCGAAAGGCAGACAGCAGCTGTTGTCGCTCCCCACAAGTTCCCGGAGGATATGTGCACCGGTCGATTTCCCGTCGCCTCCCTGTCCGATCCAGAAAAAGCCGGCATTCAAACGCGTCTCGCCGGAAAGAATAAGCATCGTTGCATAAATTTCTATATCAATAAATTCCAGATACCCAGCCCGACATTGAGAGGCGTTGCCAAGCGTCCGTTGATTCTTGCCGACATGACTTTTCTGACGCGGCTCAGAAGCTCAGAAATTCCGCCGTT
>CASEFP010000222.1 GCA_949287225.1 uncultured Lentisphaeria bacterium | reverse complement strand
GCGCAAAGGCGCGCACTCCCGCAGCGCTACCGTTGACCGCCAGTTCCGCGGCATAGCAGATCTGTTCGAACTCCAGATAACCCGTGCAGGCCTCGGAAAGAAAGAATCGCCCTTCCAGCACGATCCAACCGGAAAAATCCTTTTCCAGATCGGTATACAGACCGCTTTCCGGCAGACGACTGAAGCGATGTTCCTTCCGATGACAGGAGACTCCATTCCGGGAATAATGCGTGCGGACGGTATGCAGTATCCTCCATTGCGGATTCAAAACTTCCTCGCTGAGTTCCGGAGAAAAAACTCGCTGCGCATGCTTCGAAAGAATGCGCAGCGCATAAGGCGCCAGCGGCACGTTGACAACGCCTTCTCTTACGGCAAGCGGCATAATCTCCGAAGGGGCGGAATCAGGCGGCGGAAGTTCCCCCCAATCCTCTCCGGAATGGAAGCGGAACACTTTTTCACAAGGGGCCGGATTGAAAATCATCAAAGCGTCGCCGTCCGGACGGCGACAGGGAAGAATCCTGCATCCGGCACCATCTGCAATGGCAACCTGCGCATACTCCCGGAGGATGCCGCTCCGCCGTCCATCGGTAATCCTAACTCCGGCACACTCGGCTTTCCGGATCTCCTCCCGCAGATTCGGACTGCGGACGGAAAACGGGACGACCAGCAGTTCCGGAAGGGGCTGTTCCCTCAGATCCTGTTCGTTGGCAAAACGCCAGAAAACACCGGAATCGTCCAGACGTTTCATGATCTTCTGAATCCGGGCATCGGCGGCGGCATGTGCCGCCGACTCCTTTCCACGATCCGGCGCGGGTTTTCCGGTCAGGGCCAGAAGCCAGACCTTCGGCTTCAATGCTCCGGCGTGAAAATCCGCAGCCCATTTCCAGAAAGCATTCAATGCCGGAAACGATTTCCAGATCGGATTGCGCGGAGAAAGGTCTGTCCCGCAGCAGATTTTCCGTTTGCCGCGGTCGCTGTAAAGATACGGCATCGGGAGAATCCGGTTGATGCCCTTGACCAGCAGAGTGTTCGCCACCCAGCTCATGATCGGCGGGGTCAGGAAATAACCGTAGACATTGAAACACTCGCAGAGCGCTTCCCTGCGGCCGCGGCGGATTGCCACAGAGGAGGCGAACCGTGCAAAACCGCCCTCCCCTCCCCCGGGATAGATCTGCCTCCAGATGGTATCAATCCCCGGGACATCAAACGCGTCCAGCATACGCAGATAATCGCCGTTTGCTCCGGTTCGGAAAAACAGATCCTCGCCGTTGAAATGCCCTTCCAGCTCCAGATGGTTCCGTGCACACCAGGCAGCCAGAACCTCCGAATAATTCTTTGCCAGAAGACGGGAACACGCATCCAGATAGGCGCGACGCGCCTCGGCAACATCCGGTCCGTCTCCCGCTCCGGCAAAAAGGCGGGGCAGGATGTCCGCCTCAAATGAACAGTGATAAAGCTTCTCCACCAGTTCGCCCAGTCCGTCGGCAATGCGGACCAGATCGCCACCGGGCTGACAGCTCCAGAAGGGTTCATCGGTGAAAATACCACGGATCGTCCGGCCGAATTCCGTGCCGAACTTCCCGCGGTAGCGTTCATGCGTCATCCGGATAAAGCATTCCGTTGTATGGGAATTCAGGAGATCGGGAATGTCGCAGATCCTGCGCTCATATCCGTTTTCCGTCCGGGCAAGATAGACCGCCCTGCATTCGGGGTGTTTCCGGATCAGGGTATCCAGGACTCCGCCGCTCGGCCATCCGCCCTCGTCATACAGCATCATGGACAGTTTCAGGCGGCGGCACTCTTCCAGCATAACCCCGGCAAGAGCAAAATATTTCTCTCCGAGATAAGGAATTTTCATCCCCTGAAAAAAATTGGGCTTGTGAAAAGAGTCCGGCATGGGATGCAGATAGACACACTCAAAACCGGCCGTTTTGATCTGTTCCAGCTGCCGCCGAATCCCACCGGGAGACGGGTCGGCATTCCAGTACCAGAAAATGCCTGTAGCAATCTTTTTCATTTCAAGTTTTCCTGTTTTTTTGAACTGCTCCCGCGAATCGAGAGCAGAAACCAGTCAGCCCGAGAAACAAGCTGATCGGGGTATAGGCAGAGTTCCAGAAATCGAAAGCAAAGCCGGTGTGCATGTTTTGCTGAATTAATGCAACCAGAGTTATGACCGACAAGGCTTCCTCCAGCGATCCGACGCTGATTACATAACGGTTGCAGACACGTCCGCAGGCAATATAATCAGCAACGCTTCTGACATATCTCCGGCAATAAAGCGCCATTCCCAGAACCGTAGCAAAAGGCACCAATACGATCAACCATGCGCTGAGATTCATAGCTAAAGTTTTCCTGAAACTGGTTCGATGAGAAGTATTATACAACGGAGAAAATGGAAAAGCAAGCAGAAAATCCGTGGGAGCTGAAAGATTTTCTGCAACACCCTGCAAAAATGTCACTCGAGGAAATTTCGGAAGCGAT
>CASEFP010000221.1 GCA_949287225.1 uncultured Lentisphaeria bacterium | reverse complement strand
GTTTAACCGGGCATCTTTCAGGAATTTTTTGAGTTCTTCTTCAATGTTCAACGCATAAGAGACGGCTTGCGCGACCGGGGATGACGGACGTTCCGATTCTTTGAGAACCCGGCACTGTTCAAAAAAATCCCGGACAAGCTCCTGAGATTGCCGGCGTGCCTCCTTGCGCGCATGAAAGAGAGCGGTATCCGTTCCCTTTTTTTCTGCCCGCGCCTTTGCCTCACGCTCAATCCGGTACAGGGCTTGTATCAGTTTCACGACATTCTCCATCTGCTGCACGAGGATCATATCCAGCCGAACAGCTCGCATGATTTCGGAAAGGACATCATTCCGTCGCTGGTTCCGACGGGACGGCTCTTCGCCTACAACTTCTATTCCAACAAGATTCCCGGACAGTCCGTTCAGGAGAAACCATACTGGCGCGACGTCGGAACCCTGAAATCCTATTTTGAAGCCAACATGGATCTGCGTTCGACCAGCCCGCAGCTGGATATCTACAACCCGAAGTGGCCGATCTACAACTACCATTTCAGTCTTCCGCCCGCGAAGTTCGTTCACAATGAAGAAGTCGACGTCCACGGACTCCCCCGTATCGGAAAGGCGATCAATTCCATCGTCTGCGACGGATGCATCGTTTCAGGAAGCACGGTCACAAGCTCCATTCTGTTCAACTCGGTTTTCGTGCACAGCTATGCCACAGTGCATAATTCCATCCTGCTGAACGATGTTGACATCGGAGAACACTGCCGCATCCGCAACTGCATCATTGACAAGCACAACGTGATTCCGCGCGGAACGATCATCGGTTATGACCGCGAGGAGGATGCAAAGCGCTATCCCGTTGTCGATCTCGGACCCGAATACGGACCGGACGCATGGCTGACCGTCATCCCGAAGGACCGGCATTACCAGATGCTTGAACTCCCCAAGAGCCTTGAGACGCACCAGCTCTGACTCCGGCAACGCAACCCATGCAGAGGCGGGAGATTGCAGAAAACTCCCGCCTTTTCTCTTTCAGCAGGCTTATGAAGTTTTCAGAAGAAAAAGCACTTTACGACGCCGTCCGGAGCAGAGCCGAAGAAATTCTCGGAAACGCTCCCGGCTGCAACGATTTCGCGCATACTCTGCGGGTTCTGAAAAATGCGGAGCGGATTCTTGACGGCGAGCCGCACTCTGATTTTGAAGGACTTGCAGTCAGGCTGGCGGCACTTCTCCACGATATTGCACGCCCGGAGGAGATGGAATCCGGCGGCAGGATCTGCCACGCGCAGCAAGGCGGAGTCAAAGCCCCTGCCCTGCTGCGGGAGCTCGGATGCGGGGACGAAGCGTTGATCGAAGCGGTCGGCAGGGCGGTCGCAAGACACCGCTACCGGGGGAAGAACGCCCCGCAGAACCTCATAGAAAAGATTGTCTACGACGCCGACAAGCTGGATTCCATCGGAGCGGTCGGAGTCGGCCGCGCCTTTCACTTCGCGGGCAGAATCGGGGCAAAGCTCCACAATACGGCGGAAGCGGCGCTGAATTCCAGGGCTTACAGTGAAGAAGACTCCGCCTACCGGGAATATCTGGTCAAGCTGCGTTCCGTCCCGGAGCGCATGTTGACTGTCACCGGACGGGAACTCGCAAAAGACCGTGCCGCATTCATGCACGAATTCTTCCGGCGCATGAATGAAGAATGCGATTCGGAATAACACGTTTGGCGACCGCATCTTCCGTCATGCGGGAAAAATTCAGAAAAAAAAGTCTTTTTGCATTTCTCCCCCTTGACACTTCTATTATTATAAGTTATAATTACATGTAATAATACATTGAATACCATTAGAAGAAGGCTGTTGCGAATGCCGCGGGCAAAGTACATCGGAGTGATTGAGGATCTGAAGGCAAAGATCGCATCGGGAAAGCTGGTTCCCGGCGACCGCATCTCCTCAATCCGTGAAATGTGTGACACTTACAACGTCAGTTCCATCGTCGCGCTGCGCGTGTTCCGGGAACTCTCCGATCAGGGGCTCATTGAAAAAAGGGACGGCGAAGGGTATTATGTCCTGCCGGCGGACGGCGACAATCACGCGGACAAGATCGTATGCGCCTTCCGTCCGCTGCGGGACATGAATCTGACCGACAACTTCGGAAACCGGATCATTTTCGGCATCATGGAATCCGCGCTCTCCAATCACAAGCATGTCGTGTTTCCGGAATCGTGCATGCGTCTGCGGAACCACATTCCGGACGATGAGGATGTGAGGATTCTCGCGGATGAGGTGTTTTCGATTCAGGGCATTGCGGGGATCATACTGGATATGCGGATTCCGGATGAATCCATCCGGCGGCACATTCTGCCGCGCGCGGGGCGCATTCCCGTGGTCGTCGCAGGCCGTACGGCAAGAGCCCCGGTGAAGGCGTCTTTCTTCCCGATGAAGGAAATCGGCGCGGATGTTGCAAAGCTGGCACGCCGTTCCTCGGCAGCGGTCTTCCTTCTGTTTCCCGCCAGCGAGACCACGTTTTCCGACATGAGGCAGCTGGAACATGCCTTTCTGGAAACACTTGCAGCCGATCCTTCCAGAATTTTCACAATCCGTGAGTTCACAACCATCGGCAGGGAAAAGGACAGGGAAGTTGCGGAGACCGCCGCAAGACATATCGCCGCCGCACGCGGAAAGGTATTCGTGTTCTGCGGAGCGGACAGTATGGCAGGATATTTCCATGATCTGATGAAGGAACACGGCCTGACGGCGCCGCATGATTATATTCTGATGGGATTCGGAGGCTTTGAGCTTTCGGAGGTTCATACGCCGAAGCTCGCGACCGTGGCATTGGATCAGGCGGCAATCGGGAGGAATGCGGTGGAACTGGCACTTGGCGGCAGTATGGAAAACTCCATTGCCGCACCTTATGCAGTAAAATTCAATGAGACTTTTTAAAATAAATAAAACGAGGAGGAATTTATGCTTTCGCGGAAAAGACAAATTTTCACATTGATTGAACTCTTGATCGTAATTGCGATCATCGCAATTCTGGCGGCACTCCTGTTACCAGCCTTGAACAAGGCAAGGGCATCCGCCAAAAGCGTTTCCTGCGCCGGCAATTTTTCCCAGCTGGGGAAAATAACCGCCCTTTACCTGGCGGACTATCATGACTACTTTCCGTATATCACCCTGCAGGCGGCCACATTCTGGAATATATGCACAAGTTCGCCGATCAGGGATTACATCAACTGGAAAAGCACCGGCGGAAGCTATATCGGCGGGCTCGACAACAACAATTCCGCCAGAGAACTGCGCACGGGTCCATTTCTCTGCCCGGAAGTCACTGACAGCGATTTCAACCGGGTCACTGAATTCGGAAGGGACGTCAATAAGAAACTCGAAGATTACGTCTATCTCTCCCTCGCCCACAATAATAAAATGAAAGGCTATAAGACAGAAGTCGACGGAGCCGAATACATCTACATCGTGAAGGCTTCCCGGATCAGGAAACCGTCGAAACTGATCTATATGGCGGACAGCAGCGGAAGCGGAAGCACGGATTACCGGTGCCGCACAACCAGCAACTTCAATACGAACAACATTCCAGGCAGGCATAACGGTTCCGCGAACTTTCTCCATGCTGATTTTCATGTATCCGCCATCCGATGGGAAAACTTCCCGGCAACAGCCACCGGTGTGATACAGCACTATATGGATGCGGCCTGGGAGCCGCTGAACCCTGTAAACTGAAAAATCGAAAACAAGGAGGCAAGCAATGCAAAATACTTTCAAAACACTGCTGGCGGCATGTATGTTCACATGTGGAACATTATTTGCCGGCAATCCGCTGGAACCGCAAAAAGCCAGAGTTGAAAAAATCGGGACGGAACCGGTTATAACACTGGTCAAAAACGGAGAAACCGGTTTTGAAATCGTGGCGGGCAAGACACCGTCGGCACAGTATGCCGCCAGTATTGCCGCAAAACAGCTCGGAAGGGTCTTCGGAAAACAGATTCCCGTGCTGAAAGCTCCAACAGGGAAAGTTCCTGCTCTCCTGTTCGGAACGGTGAATCCCGACATACCGGACAGGGACGGCTTCATCATCCGGACAGAGGGTAAAAATGTAATCATCGCGGGACGGGACGATCCGAAGGGTAAACCGGAAACTTCCGGTAACGGACTCTCCCCTGAGCATGGAACCGTCAACGCCGCTTTCGAATTTCTGGAACGTTTTGCGGGAATCCGTTTTTATTTTCCCGGCGACATCGGAACGGTTGCGCCGAAACGGACGGAATGGACGCTGCCCCAAATCGACATTTACGAACGCCCCGACTGGGTTCACCGGGACTTTTACAACGACGTCTACAACGGACTCGGCAGATCGGTCACGCCGGAGGAAATGGTGTATTTGAGGAGAAGCACCATGCTGATCCCCTCCTGTCACGGGCTGGCATTTCTCGGCTTCCCCGCCCGTTTTGCCAAGACGCATCCGGAATATTTTGCCCTGAAAGATGACGGAACCCGTTTCACCGACGGAATCAAAGGAAAATCCAGCAGCTACGGGCATCTCTGTTTTTCCAGCGGAATCAAAGACGAGATCGCCAAAGACGCCATTGCATTTCTTTCCGGACAGCCGGCTGCCAGCCGTGGAATACTCCTGAACGGAAAGTCTTACTGGTCCCTTTCGCGCTATCCCGCGGGAGTTCCGTATTTCGACATCATGCCGAACGACTCCTTCTACCGCTGCCGGTGCGCAGAATGCCGGAAACACTTTTCGCAGGGGCCGAAGGCAACCAGCAATTTTATCTGGAGCTTTTTCATTGACATCGCCAATCAGGTCAAGGCTTCCGGAGTAAAAGGCGGAGTCTCCACCATGGCATACGAGGATTACCGCCTGGTGCCGGTTCAGGAGATCCCGGAAAACATTGAAGTCAAACTGGCTCTCCGGGGACCTTGGAATGAAAACAATCCGGCGGTCCGTGCCAAAGACATGGAAATTCTTGACGGCTGGTACCGGAAACTCGGCCGCAAACTCCGCCTGTGGGTCTACCCGAGCAAATACGCGATTGACCTTCCGGGAATTCCTTATACGGCTCCCCGGGCATGCGCATCCTTCTGCAAACGGGTCGCCAAACAGTCCGGCGGAGGATTTTTTGAGGCTGGAAGCGATCGCCCCGCCCACAACTATCTGAACTTCTACGTCATTTCCAGAATCGCATGGAACAACAGCACAGACGTGGAAAGTCTGCTGAAAGAGTATTACCGCCTGATGTTCGGAGCCGCCGCCCCGGAAATGGAGGAGTTTGACCGTACGGTGGAAAAACACTGGATGCGGATCGTAAGCAACTCCGTGGAAACCTCCGCGGGCCCCGTGACAGTGCTCCCGCAGACATTCGTCATCTGGAATGAAATCTATTCCGAAAAAGAGATGAAACGGCTGGATGGACTGTTCCGGAAAGCCGTCTCCGCCGTCGGAAACGATCCGGAAAGCCTGAAACGTGTCCAGTTCATGAAACAGGAATTCCTGGACCCGGTTGCTGAAAAGCGCGCGGAATGGCTGAACTCCATGAACAACCGCAGACATTGGATTGCAAACGTCCCATCCTCCGTCACCCTCTTCCCCATGAAGGGCCCCGCTGAAGTCAAGACAACTGTCAGCATCTCCGCCGACGACGCGAATCTGATCTTCAAGTTCGACTGCGAAGAACCGCAGACCGACCGGATGTCTCTCGCCCAGCGCAAGGCGGATGATCCGAATCTCTGGCAGGACTCCTGCGTGGAACTTTTCCTGAATCCTTCAGGCGACCGGAAAACTTATTATCAGATCGAAGTGAACGCCAATGGAAACTTGACCGATCTGAAACATGAAAACGGAGTGTCTGATTATCAGTGGAACAGCGGAGCAAAAGCCGTATGCAGGATCGTCAGGGGAAAAAGATGGACTGCCGAAATCACAGTTCCCCGGAAATCACTCGGGGTCATCGCTCCGACAGGATTCCCCGTTAATTTCTTCCGCTGGCGCGCCCTCAACGGCATTCAGGTTACACCGGGATACCACTGGACACCGGGAGCAAACAGAAATTCGGACATCGAACGCTGGGGCAGCATATCGTTCATCCCGGACAACAGGGTCTCCCTGATTCAGAACGGCGATTTTGAAGGAAAGCCCTACCGGAGGTTCCTGGGGCAAGGCGACGCAATGTGGTTCACCTCGAAACCTTTTCCGCTCGACACGACAATCTTCCTCCGGGGCGCAGCGTCTCTGAAGCTGGAGGGCGGAACCTACGTTGCCCAGTATTTGAAAACGCTGAAACCGGAAACGGAATATGTCCTGAGTTTCTACCTGAAAATGGAAAACTTCAAACCGCTTGATCCGACACGCGGATTCAATGTGCGCTTCGATGAAGGCAGCGGGCACGTACAATATTTTCCGCGTGTCGCGATAACCGGCTCCATGCCCTGGAAAAGAATGGAGTTCCGATTCAAAACGCATCAGAATGTCGGCAGCAGAACAACTCCTTACATCCGTTTCCAGTTCCCGAAAGGCAGTGGTACCGCATGGGTTGATCATGCAAGACTTTATGAAGTAAACCTCTGAAACATTGCCCGGCATTCATAATCCGGGCATCACAGAATAAACCCCGTCCGGTGCCTCCCTGCACCGGACGCAGTTTCCGTCATTCAAAAAACGCGGGGTCTATCTCCGAAGCCAATGCCTCGAACAGTTCGTCCGTCATTTCCTGAATCTCATCCAGCCCCAGAACCGCCGCGGTCAAAGGATCGGCGGCAACGGCATGGAAAATATCGCTCCGGCTGTGATTCAACGCACCCTGCGCTCCGAGAATCTGCACATTGATCATTCCACGGTTCAATGCTGCAAGCTGTTCCGGATAATCCTCAATTCGGGCGGGAAAAATTCCCCCGCCGTTGACCAGACACGGCACTTCGACACTGGCACCCGGAGGCAGTGTCGGAATCAAACCGCGATTCATGACATTCAGGTTGGCGGAAAACGGCGCATTCTTTTCAATGGCGCGGATGATCTGAATACCATATTCCTGACTCGGTTTCGGCTCGATCTTCTCCGAACCGTCAAGAAGCCTCCGCAGTTTGTCTTCATTGTGCGCCTGAAGCTTTGCGCAAATGTTGGATTTGCTCCGGCAAGTTCTTGCGCCAATGGCGCTTTTCCATGAGAACCATCCGCCGACTGCCATTCCCATGCAATCCCTTCCATCTCGTCATACTCCATAAGACCAGCGT
>CASEFP010000220.1 GCA_949287225.1 uncultured Lentisphaeria bacterium | reverse complement strand
GTGTCAAAGATATGGATTTAATGTCGGGGCGGATAAATTCTCGCTACTGACAATAGAAAACGGAAAAAACAAGCATTATGCGCCTATCGGGATGGACATTGATTTTCCCAAGCCAAAAATCTCACTCCGACAGGCTGCTAGGGGAAGCATTATCTTTAACATCTGCAATCTTGAAAAAGGGAGAATCGCCGCTGTGGGGAAAAAGAATAATCCGACATACAAAACGCGCATCAGCGACATTGCCGCATTGGCGGGAGTCAGTCCGATGACCGTATCCCAGGCGCTTAATCCGCGCGCAGGCTCCGTGCGTGTTTCCGAAGAGACACGCTCCAGAATCCGCGAACTTGCACGAAAACTGAACTACCGCCCGAATCTGGCAGCACGGCAGCTTGCCGGCGGCAGCAGCCGGATCGTCGGCTATATCCTGGACGCGCAGAGCTCGGAAGAGTGGTTCTCCTGCATGGCGACCGTCGAACGGATTCTGGGAGAAGCCGGATACCGTCTCCAGATCGGAACTCAGCATGAAAATTTCCAGGCGATTGAGGATCAGGCAGCTGATTTCCAGGCACGGAATATGGACGGCATCATCTGCGGATCCCATACCTATCTCGGATTCGGCGCGAAGATTCCGCCGCTGTTCGATGGGTTCCTCAACAAGGTTTTCATTCATGAACCAGTCGCACCGGGAAGTGTTTCCTTTGTCGCGCAGGACCAGCGCACGGGTATCCGCATGTTGACGGAACGGCTGCTCTCGCGCGGCTGCACCGCCCCCATGCTGATCACGCCGGGAATCACGGACCACGTTCATTACATTCGCATCAATGCTTTTCTGGAAACGCTCAGGAAACATCATTTTCCCCATCCGGAACAGTATTCCTTCCAGGAGGTTCCGCCGGAATCGCTCCTGACCGACGCAGGGTGTTCCTGGCTGCTTGACCGGATTCTCCCCTCCCGGCCCGACGCCCTGATCGTTTACAGCGACATCATCGCCATCCGTATCATCAATCTCCTGAAAAAGCGCGGACTGCGCGTCCCCGGGGATATCGCAGTAGCCAGCCACCGCCATACCCAGTTTGGCGAAGCAAACTCCCCCTCCGTCACAGGGCTCGACTACCACTTCTCCGACATTGGGCGGGAGGCGGCAAATCTTCTGCTGGAATTCATGAGAATGCCGAAATCAGCAAAACGCCCTGTCGTGGGAAGATATATCCTCCCTACGATCTTTTCCGGTGAATCCGCATGAAAAAAACTGACAGAATCCTGATCAAATCCTAACAGGAAGAAAGTTGCATTCACAGAAAAAAGAGTTATTGTAATGCAAAATGATATAGCGCTAAATTAACAGTGGTCTGAATGCTGCAGAACTTGGGAATGAGAGATGGAAACATTAAAAGAATCAAAAATTTCCGGATTTTTTTTAAGATATTCCGAATCTACTATTGACAAGGAGGAGATTTTCGATTATAATAAAAAAAAGATATAGCGTTAAATCAAAAACAGCAGACAAATCCCGAATGAAAGAAACACAGGAGAAAGAAGACAGCCATGAATCCTGAGAGAAAAAATGAAAAACTCCGCGGGAGATTCCCCGGAGCTGAAAAACGCATCAATATGGGAGATTTTACATTGATAGAGCTTCTGGTTGTGATAGCGATCATCGCGATTCTTGCCGCGATGCTGCTTCCGGCTCTGAACCAGGCGCGGGAAAAGGCTCGTCAGATCAGCTGCACCAGCAACCTGAAACAGATCGGACTTGCGTCAAGCCTGTATTCGCAGGATCACGGCGACTGGGTGGTCTGCCGCACGGCGTGGGGGGAAGCCGGGGTGGAAAGCGCATGGGCGGTCGCCTTCCGGAGACTCGGATACCTTCCGGCGGAAAAAGGATTCCAGTGTCCATCTGAAAAGGTCCGGACCATTGTCAAACTGCCCGGAGAGGACGGCTATGATTTCAACAATCTGGAAAAGACATGGAGTTACGGAATCAGTTACAAAACATTCGGCTCTCCGGGCAGCGGCATCCCCGTCCAGGTCAAAAATATCGAGGTCATGAGATATGGTGCGAATTCTGATACGATTGTGTTCGGCGACGCCGTCCCCATGGACGGAACGTATGCCTTCAGCGGGGAAAAAGGCATGATCGAATTTGACGGCGGCTCGAATCCCGCGCGTTTCTATCCGAGTCCGACCCCGGGGTACGGTTTCCCGTTCCTGCGTCACGGAAATGCCGGCAATTTCGCCTTCTTCGACGGACATGCCGGAGCAGTCATGCGCACGGAACTGGTCAACAAAAAATACTGGTCGCCGCGGCAGTGGAGCACGGCAAAGCCCTTCGTCCGCTACGGGGAATGGTAATCCCCCGCATCCCGGAATCAACTCTCTTTATCTGAAAGGAAGAAAATCCTGAATATGGAACAGGAACTCTTTTATTACTATTCCTGGGAATCCGTCCCGGACCGCATGATCCCGAACATTTTCGCGGAATTCAAGGCCAACGGCGTCGAACATCTTGTGTTCAGCCACGTGTGGGCGACAAGGCTTCTGTGCGAACCTTCCTTCTTCGCGCCGCTGATGACGATGGCGCGGAAGGCGGGAATCCGTCTGGGAGCGGTTCATGCGCCGTGGGGCGCGGCATTCGATCTGAACTGTTCCGACATGGCGCGGAGAAAAGGTCTGATCGGGGATCACAAAACCGCAATGGGCTATGCCGCCGATGCCGGATGCAGAACCTATACGATCCATGTCGGCGCATACAGCTGGGTGATGGAGCATGTCCCGCTGGAACGCCTGCGCGGACTCGCCATCGACACTCTTGAAAAACTGCTTCCGGAAGCGGAAAAACTCGGGCTTGTCATCGCCGTGGAGAACAGCTACGAACCGCCGAACAGCGCCGGAGAAGTCGCCGGACTCGTCTCGAAATTCGATTCTCCGAATCTCGGATGCTGCTTCGATACGGGACATGCCTGTCTGATGGCGCCGTTCCCCGGGAAGAAACGCGAGAAATATTTCTCTGAAATTGATGACGCCTGGTGGAACGGACTCGTTGAAACCGCCGACACCTTTGAAAAGATGAAGCATTCCATCGTCACCGCGCATCTGCACGACAACGACGGATACAGCGATGCGCATGCCTTGCCCGGACGCGGAAGGATCGACTGGAAAAAACAGATCGCGGAACTGCGGAACTGCCCGCGCCTCATCTCGCTTCAGACCGAGGTCCGGACAATCCCCGCAGCGCTCCCCGTGAAAACGCTCGCGGAAACCTTCCGCGCCATCCTGAACGAACGATAACGGATCAAAGGAAACAGCAATGAAACTTCTCCTGCCCCTCCTCCTGTCCGCAGCCGCCCTGTACGGAGGTGATTTCCGGAATTACCGCCGACTGCCGGATCAGCAGAACGCAAACCTGATTCAGGACGCCGGATTTGAAGAAAATTCCCCTCTGTGGAAAAACCGGAACGCCGGCGGATGGAAAATCCTGCCCGGCGCCGGACGCAACGGAACGGCCGGACTGGTCAACACCCGGACAAATCCCGAGGATTATGTCCTTCTGTCACAGAAAATCGAGCTGAAACCGGACTGCGCGTATGTTTTCGGCGCATGGATCAGAACGGAGAATCTTTCCGGGCGCGGCGCTTCCGTATGTGTCGAATGGAGCAATGCGCGCACGGGGAAATGGCTCGGCGGCAGCTATATTGAGGACGTGTCGGGCACATGCTCCTGGCGCGAAATCAAAGGGAAATTCGTCGCAAAAAAATATTCCGATCCGATCCAGTGCTCCATCACCTTTCTGGTCAGGAAAGGCAGCCGCGGCAAGGTTGCGTTCGACGATGCGTATCTCCGCCCCGACACGGCGGAATGGAATGCGGGGATTCTCCATCCGGTCCAGAAAACCCTTTCCACAAAAGACCGTTCTCTGGAGCTTGCCTCCTTTGTCTCCGGGACCTTCCGCTACGCAAAGGAAAAGTCGCCGCGTCTTTTCTGTCATGTGGAGATCCGCGACGGGAAAGAGACGCTTCTGGAGAAAGATTATCCTGTGAAAAACAACCGGATCATACCGGAATTTGAAGGAATGGCTCCCGGGGAGAAACAGATGAAACTGACGCTGTCCGACGAAGCGAACAAGGTCATTCTCGGCGAAAAACGCCTTGCCTTCCGCGTTGTGCCGGAAGCCGAAATTCAGAAGCGCACGGTCCGGATCGACTCTCTCGGGCGCACTCTCCTGAATGGGAAACCCTTCCTGCCGGTCGGCATTTTCATGAGCGGACTGACAAAAGCGCAGATCGACATCGTCGCGGAAGCCGGCTTCAACACCGTTCTGCCCTATCAGAGCCCCACGCTCGGCTTCAACGGGAAAAAGGGTCCCGCCGCCGTTCGCGAGGTGCTCGACTATTGTCATGCGAAACAGCTCAAAGTCGTATTCAGCATCAAGGATGCAATGCCCAAAGGCGCGACCAACATGATTCTCGGCGAATGGAACGGAATCACCGGGGACGCCGCGATCAGCCGCGCGATTGTGGAACATTTCCGGGATCATCCGGCTCTGCTCGCCTGGTATGTCTGCGATGAGATCCAGCCCACCTATGTGGAATCGCTCCGCGCCCTGCGGAGCCGTATCAACCGCATGGATCCGAACCATCCGACCTTCGCCGTCTATTACCAATTCAACTCCTACGAGCGCTATCTCGGGGGACAGGATATCTTCGGAATCGATCCCTACCCGATTCTGTATGCCGACACCAGAGACCAGCGCAAGGTCATGGAGCAGATCGAAGGCGCGCTGAAAGTCCAGCGTCTGACCTCCGGCGGAATCGCCTGCTGGGCCGCACCGCAGTACATGAACTGGGGCGTCTGGCAGCCGGACGGCAGGAAGGATCCCGCGGTCTATTATAAAAAATACCGTTTCCCGACCCTCGGAGAGCTCCATGCGATGATCGCCATGGAGATGATCCACGGGATCCGCGGTTTCATCGGCTACTCCTACAGTTCGCTCTTCTACGGTCCCGACAGACAGCAGTTCCAAAAGGCATGGCCTGTCGTGAAAGAGGCGGTCGCGTTCCAGCATCTCATGGCACCCTTCCTGCTTTCGGAGAAGAAAGCGCCGCGTTTCAGCATTCATGTGAAAAAGGGACAGATTTATGCGCAGAGCTACCGTGCTTCGTCCGGACGGTGTGCGCTGCTTGTTTCCTGCGTCGGTCCAGGAGAGGCGGAAGCGGAGATCCGTTTTCAGGAAAAGCTCCCTGCCATGCGGACGCACCACGGCTCCTTCCGGAAGAAGGGAGCGGATTCCTGGGTCTTTACCGGAATGGACATCGCTTCCGGCCTCCTTTACACACCGGAAAAATGAATGCAGCTTGCCGCAGTTCCGCTTCGGGGTGCAGTATTATGGGAATTTTTACAACTCCAGGCGAATTCATTCGGCACTCCAATATCGGACGCCGGATGAAGTCTATTTCGGAACTTGTAATCGGCAGGCAATTGCAAATAGTAAACCAAAGGTCTTTACACCAATCTTCTCATAAAAGTTGCCCAATCTGGGGGAGAGGCGCATTCCGTATGCACTGCGACTCAAAATTACTCATTTTTTTATTTGAAAAAAAGCGCGATATTCTGTTGGCGAACGGCCGGTATGCTTTTTCATGAATCGAGAAAGATAGAATTCCGAACTGAAGGCAAGTCGTCTTGCCACCTCTCTCAAAGTAATTGACGGATCAGCAAAAAGAGCCATTACTTTGCGTAGAAGCATATTGGTCAAATAGTTTTTGGGGGTTATCTCAAACCTGTTTTTGAATCTTCTGCGAAAAACATCTGTATTCATTTTTATTTTCTCCGCCAGTGATTCCACAGTCATTAAAGCATTGCACTGTTCAGAAATAAACGGCAGCAGTCGGTCTAAAATCGGATCGGATTTATGTATTTCGCTCTCGGTTCCTTCTGGCCAATGTTTCAAGAAGAAGTCCAGTAGTAAAGCGCGGATGCGGCATGCCTGCCGCAGCGGGTCTTCCTCTAGCCAGATCCGGTTCATTTCCTGAATCATTGCAGTAGCATCCCCTTCGAGACACTGGGAATTCTTCGTGTTGAAAAGATCAATGCCTGGATATTTTTCAAAACCGATATGAAAAGTATAATACATGATTCCGGGCTGAAGATTGTAATCCGCCTGCTGCCCGGTGGGAATGAAGTAGAAATGATTCTTCTTCAGCGTGTGGAAAAAGCCTGTGCCACTGTCGATGAAACTATCCTCCGAATCATCGCTCTCAAATACAAGAACAAGGATATTGTAAGGGAAGACACATTTGTCATGAAACGATAAGCGTTCTCGGCTGAGCACGTGCAGGACGGTCATGTTTGAAGCATTGAACAAGGACAGATGACTGTGGTTGTCAATGTCGGGAAAGTGTATGTTTTTTGTTGAAATATCCATTCTCTTTTTATTTTTTTGTGATAATATACCAAAGATTTTATAAAAAACAAAGAGTAATTTCAATGAAAAAGCATGATCGTGATTTTACAGGGAAAACTGCCATTGTCCCCGGAGAAAGGCGCATCATATCGCTGGCATATGTAGAAAGCGCTGCCAGAGTTGCCATCGTAACCAGAGAACAACATGACGGAAACGTGATTCTTGTTGATCTGGCAAAGAGCGGCTCGCCGGGGGGCTATTTTTCAAGTGACTGCGGCGATGAATCTGCATGCCGCGGCCTGATTGCCGGAATTGTGGAGGATTTGGGCTGCAGACTTGATATTCTGCTGAACAATGCCGGGATGCAGTTTGAGGAAATGCTTGAAAGCTGCAGCGGAGACAACTGGAGAAAAAGGGAAGCGCTCATGCGGGATGTCCATTCGACTTGTTCTGACAGGCGAGTCTTTTCATGAAAGCGCGTTGGAAAGGAAAAATAATCCTGATCTTGTTTATTTGCGGCATATTGGAAGGTAGCGGGGATTTCAGCGATGGAGTTATTGGGGTTAACGCCATGGAGCACTGCAGGGCGAATTCGCTTGCTCCATTTACATTGAGTCCAATGCGATCGCTCCCGGCATTATTCATACTGATCTGACTGAGCGCAAGGTTGTTTTTGAGGATCAACGTTACAAGTCCATGATTCGGAAATATCCGGCTGGAGGTTTGGATGGAGCTGGAAGAAATCACCGGAAACGATTTGTTTTTCAGCGGTGACTTGTGTTTATTCTTGGATGTGCAGCTGCTGGTTGAGGACAGCGGCTTTTCCGGTAATGGAACAGGAATATGGGAGTTTTTTATGAATTACGCAGAAATCAGGCGGGAATGGGAAGATTATTATCGGGGAATATCATCCCATTGTGTTTCAAGGCCGTTCAACCCTCTGAAAAAGGAGATGGATGCTTTTGCGGAAGCGAATCCCGACCATTCCCCCATGATGCTTAAGGCCGGACAATATGAAATCATTGCTGATAAATTCATACCGGTTTTGCTGCCTCATAATCCATTTTTCTTTGAAACCGGTTTGAAAATGGCGGAACAAAACGGCCGCAGTGATCTGAGCTCCGGGGGCTGGTTGTATTTGCGCAATGTAGGGTTGTATTCAGATTCTCCGGAAAAGGGCGCAGATTACAGGCGGTATCGCATGGGGGCCTTAATCGGTCTGCATCTGTTGTATGGGCCGTATTATGATTACGACCATCATTGTTTCCCGTTTTCCAACATGCTGGAACTGGGATTGTCCGGTATATTGAAGCGTCTTGAGGATGGGCGCACCAGGAACATGGCGCCGGAAAAGGCCGAATTTTATGAAGCCGCCAGGCGCGGCATTCTGGCTGTTCGGAAAATCGCCGAAAAGTTTGCCGCCGCCGCAGAGGAAAAACTAGCCTCAGTTGAATCTCCAGAAGAAAGAAAAAATCTGGAACGGATACGGACAACCGCACGCCGGATGCCGTGGAATCCACCCCAGACATTTTACGAAGGTCTTGAGTGTCTCTGGTTCTTCCATGAACTCGGCAGTGTTCTTGATGGCATCGGCATGTCCGTTATGGGGTCTCCCGACCGCCAGCTTATCCAGCTTTACCGCCGGGATATTCGGGAAAAACGTTTGACCGAAGCGGAAGCCTATGAATTGATCTGTTTATATCTTCTTCAAACAGACTGTAAACTAGACCTTGACCGTCCGATTGAAGAGCAGTTCAATGCAGGGGAACAGGGAGACACACTGATTCTTGGCGGTCTGGATGAGAACGGTTGCGATGTGACCAATAAGCTTACCTTTCTTTTTTTGAAGGCGCATCGCGAATTGAAGCTTATCTATCCTAAAATCCATATCCGTTTCAATTCCAAGACGCCGGCGTCTCTGTTCCAGGAAGCGGCCAAGGACTTTCTGGCCGGCCGGAACGTGCTGTCGTTTCTGAACGACGACATTATCATCCCGTCCCAGATCATGGCGGGCAAAACGCCTGAAAGCGCGGCAAGGTATGTGGCGGGCGGATGCTGGGAACTCATGCTTGAGGGATATGAGCACAGTCAGGGAGCCAACTGCTATTTCAGTCTTGGAAAATGCGTCGATTTGAGTATCCATGAAGAGGATGAGGATGAAAAGTCACTTGAATTGCCGTTCCGGAAACTTGACGGCGCAACTTCCTTCGAGGAGGTCTATTCCATTGTAATGGATAATATAAAACTGGCGCTGCATCAGATCTTCAGCATCCAGCAGAAATATGGTGCGCTGTGGGTACAGGTCAATCCCTGTCCGTTTTTCTCCGCATGTTTGAACGGCTGCGCTGAAAGTGGACGGGATTATTCCGCAGGAGGAGCATGTTACAGCCCGCATGGGATTCCGTTCACCGGAGTCGCAGTGCTGGTTGATTCGCTGCTCGCGCTGAAAACGATCTGCTTTGAAGAAAATCTCGTTCCGTTGTCGCGGCTCCTTGAAGTGATCCGCAATGACTGGCGTGATGCGGAGGCGCTGCGCTGCCGGGCAATGGCTTCTCCACATCTGGGCGACGGAAAGGGGGAAGCCGCTCAGCTGACGGCTCGTATCCTCAATGACCTGGCGGATTATGTCGCCACTTTTCGCAATGAACTGGGCGGAGCGTATCAGTGTGGGCTCTACAGTTACCGCGATATCATCGACTGGGCAAAGTTTACCCGGGCGACACCGGATGGCCGCAGAGCCGGAGATTTTCTCTCGCAGGGGCTGACGCCGGCACGAACGCACGCCGATGCTGTAACGCAGGTGTTTTCCGATACGGCGTCGTTGCCGCTGCTCCGCTTCCCGGCCAATTCCGTACTGACATTGAGCTTGTCGAAGAACGGCATGACGGAGGCGCTGTTAAGCGGGTTCCTGAAAGCGTGGGTAATTGCCCGCGGAAGCAGTATGCTGCAGCTGAACTGCATCAGCCGGGAAGAGCTTGAGGATGCGCAGAAACATCCGCAGGATCATGCCTCGCTGATTGTTAGGCTCTACGGATATTCCGCAAAATTCATCACGCTTTCAGAAGAAAAACAACTTGAATTCATCTCCCGCAACATATATTGAGATGCTGATATGTGGCCTGGCGGCGATGCCCGCCAGAGAGCATTCACTCTTCATAATAATGAACAGAATCACATTGAATGCTCTGCTTCTCTCCGGCAATCAGCGAATCAATTTCTCCAGCCAGAGCGGTAATTTAACGAAGGAAAACTTCTTCGAGGCATTTCCGGAAACAGATGCCCTTCATTTTGTATGCTCGGCGAATGAATACAGGGAGGCAAGACGTCACCCGCCGGTTTCGCTTCCGGCAAAAAGGCAGTTCTTCCAGAGATTCCTCTGTTGAAAATGATCGGCCGAATTGTTGTCACCCTTCAACAACCGGGATGACTGTCCGGCGCTGAAGATATTCCAAGGGAACCTCTATCAATGCTTTTTTTGACAGAAATCTCGTTTGTTTCTATTTGAAAATCTCCCAATGAGATTTTTCTGTACATTACGTTGGCATTTTGACTTCTCTTTTTCAAGTCTCCACGACTGAACCGCCGATATTTTACTCGTTTTTCCTGTCCAAATCCTTCTTTTATGCGGTCTGCCTCATCAAAAAGCAGAATCTCT
>CASEFP010000219.1 GCA_949287225.1 uncultured Lentisphaeria bacterium | reverse complement strand
CGAAGCATCTAAAAAAGCGCGCGAAGCCGCGCAATTAAAAAAATTGCGAAGCATCTAAAAAAGCGCGCGAAGCTGCGCAATTAAAAAAAATTGCGAAGCAATTGTGATTCGTGCAGGACTTTCAGTCCTGCCGCGGTCCAGCTGCGCAAGCTGGTCGCCGAAGGCGAAATAAAAAAGCGCGCGAAGCTGCGCAATTTAAAAAAAATTGCGAAGCAATTTTGATTCGTGCAGGACTCTCAGTCCTGCCGCGGTCCAGCTGCGTAAGCTGGTCGCCGGAGGCGAAATAAAAAAGCGCGTGACGCTGCGCAATAAAAAAATTGCGAAGCAATTTTGAGCGGCACTTCCAACCGCTCAAGAACAAAAAGCGCTTCTTCGAGAGATGCCGGGACAGTCCGCAAACACCGGAAAAATGTCCGATGCACTTGTGGCTAAAAAGTATAAAAGAGACGAAAAAATGCTCACGCATTCTTTCGTCTCAATGAATACGCCCGGAGCTCTCGAACTTTTCTATCGAAAAGTTCTCGTCACTGAGCGGTCTGAAGTGCTCCGGGCGGGGATTTCGTGCTCCGCACGACCAGCGTTTCGCCGCTGGATCACGACAAGGGTCAAATGACCCTTGACCCCGAGAAAAATGCTCTGCATTTTTCCGTTTCAGCCTGTGTCATGGCGGGGATTTCGTGCTCCGCACGACCAGCGTTTCGCCGCTGGACCACGACAAGAGTCAACAACCCTTGACCCCGAGAAAAATGCTCTGCATTTTTCCGTTTCAGCCTGCACCGGGGTCGTTCATTTCCGTCCCGCGTGGTATCCTTTCAAAGCTTGATCGCGCCCGTCGCGAACGCGATCACCGCCACAACGGCGACAAGCACGATGAATATCGCTCCTCCAAGCTCGAATTTCGTGAAGACCGGCTGTGTTTTCTCTTTCTCGTCAGCAGCATCCTCCGCCGCGTTTTTCCGCGCCCAGACATAGACGGGAATGCCGAGCATCAGGAACACGAAGGCCATCAGCAGATAGGTGAAGCCCGCCGCGTAAATCATCCAGAGCGCATAGAACGAACCCGCAATGCCGCAGAAACAGGCGAATCCCGCCTTGACCGGCAGATTGCCCGGATACTGTTTTTCCGCGCAGATCTTCCAGAGATACGCGGTGCACGCCAGATACGGCGGCAGGATCATGACCGCCGTCACGGAAAGCATCGTGTTCCAAGCATTGTTGGCAAAGTAGACCAGAATCATCGCAAGCTGCATGATGCCGCTCGTGACCCAGAGCGAAACGCTCGGCATTTCATTTCTGTTCTCCTTTTTGAAAATCCGCGGAAAGGTGCCGTCGTTCGCCGCGGCATAGGGGATCTGCGCGATCATGATCGTGAACGCCAGCCAGCTTGTGAGAAGCGCGACGATCACACCGAGATTCATCACGACGCCGCCCCAGTCGCCCGCGACGTCGCAGAGCAGCGGTGCCGTGGAGGGATTCTGCAGCGCGGAAAGCTGCGACTGAACCATCCGTCCGAACGGCAGAATCGAAAGCAGCGCATAGATGAGAAGACAGGTCAGAAAGCCGAGCAGAGTCGCCTTCCCGACGCAGCTCTGGCTTTTCGCGCGGCTCGAGACCACCACAGCCCCCTCAATGCCGATGAACGCCCAGAGCGTCACAAGCATCGTCGATTTCACCTGCGTCAGAAGCGAACCCAGCGGTTTGAGCTTGTCCGCGACAACCGTCTCATTGCCGAGCATGTCCGTCGTGAAGCACGACCAGCGGAAACCGGCGATCATGATGACGATGAAAAGCAGGATCGGCACCAGCTTGAAGACCGTCCCGACGATGTTCAGGAACGACGCCTGTTTCATCCCCCGCAGAACCGCGTAATTCATCAGCCAGATCACGATTGAGCCCCCGACAATGGAGGCGAAATTGTTGCCGCCCGTGAAACGGCCCGGGAAAAAGTAGTTGAACGCGTCCATCAGCAGCACCGCGAATCCGACGTTCCCGAAGATGTTGCACAGCCAGTAGGCCCATGCCATCTGGAAGCCGGCGAAACGCCCGAATCCAAGTCTGGCATAGGCGTAGATGCCGGTTGTCGCGTCGGGCCTCGCGTCCGCAAGAATCCGGAACGTGTTCGCGATGAAATACATCCCGACGCCGGTCACAACCCACGCCAGAATCACCGCCGCCACGCCAGCGGACTGTGCCATGTTCTGCGGAAGACTGAAAATGCCGCCACCGATCATCGCGCTGACGACAAGAGCCGCAAGCGGAATGACCCCGAGTTTTTTTGATGAATCATCAGACATGATTCCCCCCCAAGTGTTTTGTGTGCCCGGATGAACCCGCAGAAACCGCTGATGCGGCGGAGCCGTCCGGAAGTTTGATTTCCCCATGTCAGAAAAAATACCCCGGGGTTTGCCGTTTTCAAGGGAAAACCTGCGGAAAAATTTATGATTTTTCCGCATTCACTCCCCAAACGGCACAAAAGGGACTCTTTCTCCCCCGGCACGCGGCAGCAGGAAAATCGGGAAAAAAATGAAAGACCCTTTTTTTTTTGACGGAGCGGATGTATATTAAGCGGATTTAAACCACTCTGGAACCAACCGCTGAGGAAAGACGCATATGGACAGGATCAATTACAACTGGCGCGAAAAACGGGAGAAAAAAGCATTTCTGGCACTTGCCGACGGCACCGTGATGCACGGATATTCTGTCGGCGCGCCCGTAGACAATGTCGGCGAAGTGGTGTTCAACACCGGTCTGAGCGGCTATCAGGAGATTCTGAGCGATCCCTCCTATGCGGGACAGTTCGTCACGATGACCTATCCGGAAATCGGCAGCTACGGGATCAACGGTGCCGACATGGAGTCCCGCGGCGTTTTTCTGAACGGATTCCTTATTCACGAATACAACGAGCCGAGCAACTGGCGCTCGGAGGAGTCTCTTGCCGAATTCCTGAAAAAGCACAATGTCCCCTGCCTTGCCGGGATCGACACCCGCGCGCTGACGACGAAACTGCGCAGGGAAGGAACCATCAAGGGATTTCTGCACTGTTCCGATACGGAACTCACACCGGAACAGGGTGTCGGAAAAGCCGCCGCGTGGTGCGGACTCGACAATCAGGATTACGCGTCCCGAGTGACGACGGAGCGCGCCTACGACTGGGACCCGGACTTGTCCAAGACCCGCTCCTGGGGGATGCCCGCTGAACTGCCTCCAGCCGATCTCAACGTCGTAGCCTGCGACTTCGGCATCAAATGGAACATCCTGCGTTCCATGAGACTCTGCGGGATGAATGTGCATGTCGTTCCCGCGCACACCACGGCGGAGGAGATTCTCAGAATGAAGCCCGACGGCGTCTTTCTCTCCAACGGCCCCGCCGATCCCGCCGCGCTGCCCTACGCCGCCGAAACGGCAAAAACGCTGCTCGGGAAAGTGCCCCTGATGGGGATCTGCCTCGGTCACCAGATACTCGGAATCGCCTGCGGAGGCACCACCTACCGCCTCAAATTCGGTCATCACGGCTGCAACCATCCGGTCAAGAATCTGCTCACGGGATCCGTGGAGATCACTTCGCAGAACCATAACTTCGCCATCGACGCAAAGCGCCTTCCCGACACCGTCGAAGTGACACACATCAATCTCAATGACGGCACCGTCGAAGGACTGCGCCATAAGAAGGAACCCATGTTCTGCGTCCAGTATCACCCGGAGGCCGCGCCGGGTCCGCACGATCCCTTCTATCTGTTCCGGCAGTTCCGGGAGCTGATGAAACACTGACGGCAGACCGCACCGGAGAAGCAGTCATGAGGAGTCCATGGATCGCTTTCATTCCCGCACTCGTATGCCTGTTCCTCCTTTCCGCCTGCACGGGCTCCCGCAAGGAGGCCGCGCGTGAACTGCCCGATCCCGCCGGACTGATCGCGGAACACCGCATGAAGGAGATCCGCAGACATCAGAGGCTCGTTGTCGGAATCGCCCCCTCCCCTCTGGCTGACGCGGAACGCCACCTTGTTTCCGCACTTCTCAAGGATACCGGATACCGTTTCCGGATCATAACCGCGGAAAAGGAAACGCTTTTCGCTTTTCTTCGGGGTGCCCGGGCGGACATTGTCTGCGGACTCTTTACCGGACAGGAGCTGAAAGACGCCTATCTCATCCCGGCAGCACCGTATCTGCCCCTCTCGTTCCACATTCTGCACCACAAGGAGTTCAAGGAGCCGGGAAAAGAGAACTCCGAAGGAGAGCTGCTCTACCCCGACACAGGGCCGGAGCCCCTCTTTGTGACAACCGTTCAGACGAAGCTCAGGAAGCGTCCCCTCACCCGGGAAGCCCTTTTCCGCGAGATGGAAAAGACGCCGGAAAAGCGTGCGGTTTTTCTCTGTAATTTTTCTGTGCCGAAGCAGAAGAAAAACTCTCTGATCATCAAAAACGCGGAGTGCGGGGGAAAAAATACGCAGCTCTGTTTCGGGGTGCGCAGGCAGGATGCCGAACTGGCAGCGCTTCTGACCGGACAGATCGCCAAACTTTCAGCAGACGGAACCCTGGAAAAATGGCAGCGCCCCTTCCTTTTCCAAATGGAAACCAAACCGGAACCGGAGGTAAAACATGAGAAAAAATAGAGTTCTTCTCCTTGGCGGCGGATGCGTCCTGCTCGCGCTTCTTCTCGCACTTGCGGGCGCTTACTGTGCGGGCTTCCGCTTTCAGCCTGATATTCAGGAAAAACTCCTTTCGGACATGATGCAGTCCGAAGGATACAAAAACGCGCTCGCGTTTCTGACGGAACATCCGGCTCTCGACAAACAGCTCGGAGCTCCGTTGGAAAAGGGGAAAATCCTCAATCTGGAAGCCTGGGAAAACGAGGGGAACGGTGCGATCCGGCTCGTGCAGGAAGTAAACGGTCCGCGCAATTCCGGCATACTGCATGTAAACGGGACAAAGAGCGGCGGACGCTGGCAGTATCAGGAATGCAAAGTGGTGTTTCCGGATCGGAAAGAGTGGAATCTTCTGAAAGAGGGGGAGTGAGACATGGAGGAATTCAACAACAGCAGAAAAGAAACGATGCTGTTTCTCATCATCACACTTGTCCTGCTTCTGATCGGCGTCCTTCTGCGGATTGCCGGACTCCAGACACGGAATCTGGAATATGACGAAATCTGGACTTTCGCGCATTACGTGAAACTGCCGTTCGGAGAGATGTTCAGCGATCTTGCCACGCCGAATAACCATCCTCTTAACTCTCTTGTCATCAAATATTTCAAACTTCTGAACCTTCCCCAGCTGCTTCAGATCCGCCTGGGGGTTTTTTTAGCGGGAATCCTGCTTCTGATTGTCACGGGGCTCGGACTCCGCCGCCTGACCAGATCGCTCCCCGGGATCTGCTGCGGTGTCCTTCTCCTCGCGTTGAACATTCCATTGATCCGCTACTCGCAGACCGCGCGCGGCTATGAGTTTCAGGCATTGTTCACGGTATGCGTAATGTTTTCCCTGCTGTTCTTTGAAATGGATTTGAAACAGCCGCTTCGGCGGATTCTCTGGGCGGCTCTTTTCCTGATTGCAGGAATCGCAACCTGTGTGAGCGTGACAAGCGGCGTGATTTTCGTCACAGCGCTTGCGTTCTCCTACGGCGTTCTGTTCACGGACTGGCGGAACTGGCGCGATCCCGGAAAATGGATGGAAAAGAAGGAGCTCTGGATCGCCTTCCTTCTGTTCGCCGGATTTGTCCTGCTCTGGTACGGGCTGAATTACAGCACGCTTGCCAAAGGACAGAGTTTCGGCAATACGGTCACTTCTCCGGGAAAATTCCTTGCTTTCGCGTGGCATACGATTGCGGAACTGCCGCTGACACTGACGATTCCGCTCTCTCTGGCGGGCACCGTTCTGCTGAAGGAACCGTTTCAGCGGCGCATCGCAGTCATGGGACTGCTTTCGACTCTGCTGGTTCTCCTGAGCGCGCTGGTCTTCAAGGCGGGCGATTCGCGTGTCTACATCCCGCTGATTCCGATTCTCGCGGTTTCCTCCGTGCTGCTTTTCAACTGGCTGAACACCCCGGAACGCCGCCGTCTGGTTCTGCCCGTTTTCGGCGTTCTTCTGGTTCTGACCGGCATCCAGTTCAAACTCCGGTACGCCGATATGAATCCGCCTGACATGGGCGGCGTGTTCGCCACCGCCGCCCAGACCGTTCCACCTGAAGCGCTGACAATCTACTCGCCAACAGATTCCCTGATTATTTCAACCCTTTTTACAGAAGAGTTCCAGTTTGACAAAAACCGCCGGATCAAAGCTTCTCCCATTTCCCTGCTGCTGATCAACTCAGCCACAATGGGCATTTATCAGGAATGGACGGGAGGAACTGCCGATTTTCCCGTCACCATGGAACCGATCTCCCGGGGTGAGATCGCAGGAGAAGCTTCTTATTCGGAATATCTGCTGCGCCCGCTCCGGAACGGAGAAACCCTGAAAAACAGATTCCTGATCGTCCTGCTGGATGAACCGACTGTGGAACAGCTCCAGCGTTTCCGGACATTTTTCGGCGACCGTCTGCAAATTGCCAATTACAACTTCATTGCAAAGAAGGAAATACCGACCTCATCCCGTATCCTGATCTATTACTCTCCGGAACAAAGTGTGGCGCAGATGCTTGCACTGCAGTCGGAAAACGGTTCAGCCATCCGTTTCCTCGTCATGGAAGGCAAAGAAGCCATTCCAGGGAAATAACGGATTATTCTTCAGCCGTATTCACGGCCTTGCCGTCGATCTTTTCTATTTGTTCGGTCCGGCGGACCCGAACCTTCGACGGCTGCGGTTCGGCGGGTTCCACAACCTTGCCGTCGATCTTTTCTATTTGTTCAGTCCGGCGGAGCCGAACCTTCGACGGTTGCGGTCCGGCGGGTTCCACAACCTTGCCGTCGATCTTCTCCTGACGCTTTTTTCCCACGATTTTGTCTGCCACCGTTTCCGGCAGCGCTGCAATATCCTCCTGCACGGATTCCGTTTTCTTTTCCGCGCCGGAATTCGAAGAGAGGGACGGCTGATAAGCTGTCAGGCTGTTCAAGGTTTTTGCCGCTTCCTCGGAAGTGCCCTGGAGGGAAAAAACGTTTACGGTATGAACCATTGCGGACAGCATGTTTCTTCCGGAATCCGCCAGTGCGACCCGGTCCAGCGGGAGATACTGAACCAGCGGCATCAGGCTGACACAGGCAAGAAGGAAAGCCGCCAGAACGGCACCGGAGAAAGCAGCAAACACCATCGCGCCGATTTTATTCACGGGAGCGGGAATCGGATAATCATCAAAATCAATGGTAATGACAGCATCCGTTATTTTGTAGAAGGCAATCATCAGAATCAGAAACAGTGCCAGCATGGTTCCGGAGAGCAGATATGCGTCCATCTCCTTTCCGGGATTCAGGGAGGGGAGAAGAAGTTCATGAATCAGCGGAGCCAGCATCACGGCAAGATATACGGAGAACACGAGATTGACCAGAAAAATCCAGGACTGGTACAATGTCTGTTTTGCACAGGCCAGTCCGCCGAGAATCGCAGCAGCCAGGATAATAAGAGTTCCCATGATGTACAAGCACCTTACAGATTGAGAGTTACGCGTTCAAATTCCTCGTAGGACGTGATACCTTCGCTGACAAGTGTCAGAGCCTGTCCCGCGATGTTCGCCGTGGTCTGATGATTGTCCACATACTCCTGGATGGTCGTGTTCGAAGCGTTCGGCGCCTCCAGCACGGCGCGCAGTCCGGGCTCCATCACAAGAATCTCGAACAGCGCCTGACGACCACGGTATCCGGTTCCATCGCAGTTCGGGCATCCCTGCGGCTCGCATACATTTTCCGTTGGAAACCCGTAACGTTCCATGAACGCCTTTCTTTCCGGCGTCAGTTCCGCTTTTTTCCGGCAGTGCGGACAGAGTTTGCGGATCAGGCGCTGGGAAATGATGACATGCAGTGTGGCGGCAATGGAACGCAGCGGAACCCCGAGATTCATCAGGCGGTCAATGGTTCCGAGATTGTCATTGCTGTGCAATGTGGCGATGATCAGGTGTCCGGTCTGGGAGGCGTGCACGGCGATTTCGGCGGTCTCCTCGTCGCGGATCTCTCCCACACAAATCACATCCGGATTCTGCCGCAGCGCGTTGCGCAGCAGCGAAGCGAATGTAATGTCCGCCTTGACGTTGACCTCCATCTGGCTGATCGCGGGCATCACATGCTCGATCGGATCCTCGATCGAAATCACATTCTTCATATTGTAGTCGATCGCGCCGAGCATAGCATACAAGGTCGTAGTCTTGCCGCTTCCAGTCGGTCCGCACATCAAAACCATCCCGGAAGGCAGGCGGATCGCCGAGGAAATGATCTTGTATTGTTCACTGGAAAGCCCGATGGTGCTCAGCTTGTGCTGGCCCATATCCGAGGCCATGACCCGGATCGTGATCTTCTCGCCTCCGAACACGCCTACCGAGGCGACGCGGAAGGATGGCTGATCCTCCTCCACCAGTGCGCTGAAGGATCCGTCCTGCGGGCGGCGTTTCTCCGCGATATCCATCCCCGCGGCCACCTTGACCGTGCTTATGACAGCAAGGGCGGCATCCACAGTCAGCATATTATAGACCTTGATCGCTCCATCCACCCGGATACGGACGGAATAACCTTCATTTTTCGGATCAATGAAGATATCGCTGCACTGTTTTTTCACCGCGTCATAGATAAGCTGTTTCAAAAAGGTCTGAGTGCCGTGTTCGTCCTCGGAATCGGCAAGAGGATTGCCCTTGGCATCACGGATCACAACGGGAATTTCCGCTTTCCTGCTTTTCCTGCTTTCCCGGAAAAGACCAAGAAGGAAGTCCCATGCATTCTCCCGCAGATAACAGTAAGCGATTGCGAGGGGCCCCAGAAAAAGAGCGAAAAGATTGTAATATTCCCTCAGGCTGCTGTGCCGTTTCCCCAGTTTTTCATCCCCGACTTTCAACGCATACAGTCCGCAGAGAAACCAGGCAAACAGAAAAATCAGTTTCACTGGAGCGAAAGCCATTTCCCATTTCCCTTTCCCGAAATTTCAATTGTAACGCAATAATCTAACAAAATATTTTATAAAATGCAACTGAAAAGCACATTTTTTGAGAAATAAAATTCAATGCCGACGGCGCGCGGCTCGAAACTCCTCCGAATCCGTGCCGTATGCCATTTTCACACATTCCAGATAGAAATTACCTTTTTTTGAGCCCGATGCCGGACCAGCATATTCGAGAAGCGTTTTGAGAAACACACGACGGGAATCCGGAACCGGGGATGCCCCGCGGAGCTCCCGCAGCAGAAAAGGATTTTTCAGGAAACCGCGTCCGAGTGCAATCCCCGCGCATCCGGTCCGATCGCGCATGATTCCCGCATCATCGACTGTCAGGATATCTCCGTTTCCAAAAACAGGCACGCCGTTTGCGCATTGAACCGCCGAAGCGACTCTCCGCAATGCCTCATTCCGTTCCACAAACATATAATTTTCCCGGACCGTCCGGAAATGAAACACAATCCATGAGACACCCGCGTCCCCGAGACGCCGGAGCAGTTCCGCCGATTCCTCCGGCGAATCAAAACCCGAACGGAGTTTAACGCTCAGGCAGAGTTCCGGAACCCGGGCATGTACGGCCGCCGTAATTTTCAGTGCGCGATCCGGTTCTTTGAGCAGCGCTCCGCCGGAACCGCTTCCCAGCACGGTTTTACTGGGACAGGCAAAATTCAGATTCACCGAATAAATCGAACACGCCGCAAGGCGATACGCCGTTTCCGCAAGCGTGTCGGGATCACTTCCCAGAAGCTGGACCGTCAGCGGAATTCCGGAGTCCCGGTAACGGGCAAAGCGTTTCTCCAGTTTTCCGGCCGCGGGAACAGCCCCGCGGGATATCCCGAGAAACGGCGGCATCCAGGAGTCAATCAGATCCAGCGAATGGGCCGCATCGAAAAAGAAATTCCGGTTCATGATCCCTTCCATCGGGGAGAGGAGTGCACGCGAAGGGAGCGAAAATGATGAGGAAAGCCGGATCGGTTCTGCAAAAAAAGCCATAGAATCAGCGTCCCACCCTTTAAAACGAATGGAAAACCAGCCGCAACAGAAGGTCGTGACTGGTTTTCCAGAACAGAAGGCTGAACTTACTTGACAGCGTTTCCGGAGATGTTGATGGAACGGGTGTAGAAAATCAGCCCCGCTTCACTGTATTGGGAGGCAAGATCCAGCGTCTTGGTCGCGCCGAGTTCCTTGCTCTTTTTCGTCAGAACCGGCATCAGGGAGGAGACATTGACCGTGTCGTTGAGAACGTCAATGCTGCCGGGATTCGCGGTGGAACCGGTGAACAGCGGAATCGTGAAAAGATAAATTCCCCAGTTCTGGGCATCAATATGGGCAATCGTTCTGCCGCTGTTGGCAATGGCCTGACCGCTGAGATTCGGATCCTTGACGACTTCGACGCTTGCGCAAGCGCTCATGAGAAGACCGACGGCGGCGATGGAGAGAAAAAGCATGATTTTTTTCATAATGAATTTCCTGCGTTGAAAATGTTCCGTTTCTGGTGTGATTATCTCACGGCGTTCCCCGAAACCGTGGCCGTCTTCCAGTAGAACAGGAAGGGAATCGGAATGGGAATGTTGGTGCTGCCGGTCATCGAAACCAGATCAATCGTTCTGCTGCCTTTGAGTTCTTTGCTCTTTTTCGTAACCATCTTCGTGACAGCCGTGACATTGACGGAATCTTCGCCGAATGCAGTGGACTCCGGGGTTTCCGCGGAACCGACGATCAGCGGAATCGACAGCAGATAGAGTCCGCTGGTATAGCCGCTGATATGCGCAACCGAGGAGCCGGAGGCGGTAATGGCCTGTCCGTTGAGTTCCTTGGTTCCGGCATACTGGACGGTGGAGCACCCGGCAAACAGAACCGCCGCTCCGGCCGCCGCAATCAGCAGTGAGAGTCTTCTCTTCATTTTTCTCTTTCCTTTCTTGCTTGGATGAATGGTTGCTGTCCGGCCCTGACACCGGACATTTTCTCATAACTATAGCGATTTTTCTAAAAAAAACATCTGGAAAATCATTTTTTTCATCATTTTTTTTACTTTTCCGGATCCCGGACACATCGGACAGACGGAAAAAGTCCGGAACGGCAGGGGTCAGTCGCCGGATTCCGTGTCGGAAATAACAGTTTGCGGAGATACAACCACGACACATTCGCCTTTCCAGGAACGGTTCGCGGTTTTCCGCGTCACCTCTCCGAGGGAACCGCGAAGCACCTCCTCGTGAATCTTCGTCGCCTCCCGGATCACGGCGACATGCGCCTCCGGTCCGAGGACTTCGCAAAGCTCTCCGAGCAGTTTTGACAGGCGGTAGGGCGACTCGAAGATCACGACGCTCTTGTTTTCCGCGGCGATCTCGGCAATTCTTGCCGAGCGGCGGCCGCTCTTGACGGGAAGAAAACCGTAGAAGGCGAATTTGTCGGAAGGAAGTGCACTTGCTGCGACCGCAAACGTCAGAGAGGAAACTCCGGGGATGATTTGCGGCTCGATTCCCGCCTTCACCGCTTCACGGACCAGCAGAAAGCCGGGATCCGCCACGCAGGGGGTGCCCGCGTCGGTCACGAGGGCGATTTTTTCTCCCGCCTTCACCCGGGCAAGCAGTTCCGGGGTTCTCCCGTGTTCATTGAAGGAATGATAGGACTCCAGACGTCTGGAGATTTCATAGCGGGCAAGCAGAATTTTTGTCCGGCGGGTGTCCTCGGCAAAGATCACATCGCAGGAACGCAGGACATTCACGGCGCGGAAAGTCATGTCCTCCAGATTCCCGATCGGGGTGGAGACAAGATAAAGCGTTCCGCACGGGATGACGGGGGCAGACACGGGAAAACTCCGGAGACGGTCAGTGTCTGTTTTCCCAGTATTCGGCCTTCACCTTTTCCAGAAGAAGACCGACCTGATCCAGATCAATCGGGGTAAAACCCTTTTCCTCCAGGGAAGCGCAGAACACCAGCCAGTCCTGATGATTCCATTCGCCCTCATGGGACTTGACGAAATCCATGGGCAGACTGGTTTTCGCCAGTCTTGTTAAATTCACTTCGGCATTCGACGGCATAACGCTCCTCTCGTTTTATAAGTCCGAAACATCCGGAACAACTTCACCATATTATAATGTACTGCCGGAAATGGAAAAGTCAAGGGCTATCGCCCGATTAATGGCAATTCCGTGGTTCTGCCATGTGCGGCAGGCAGAACTCTCTATTTATCAGAATCTTGCAAAACCTGCTATCTCCATTTCCGCATTCGAAAACGAAGCGGCAGGCCCTTCCGCGCATGGATCGGTGCAACCCATTAATCATTAATAGGTTGCACCTTGATTCAAGCCTTTTTCAACAGGATTGTCCGGAAAACGCCGTCGAGCGCAGGAAAGCACGACGGAACAATCAGTAATGAAACACCACCATCTGATGGCAGACAAGACGGTCGAGTTTCACTTCGTATGCGCCGTCTCCGTTCTTCTTGACCGGCAGCTCGACGCCCTGCGGTTCCAGCGTGATTTTCCGGACGGTCTCGGGCAGTTTCACCGATGCGGCGACATCGTAAAGCGGGTTGAGCTCCTCGATCACTTCGATGGTCGAACTGTTCCGGACATTGCCGCCGGACATCTCCATCCGGCTGCCGCGGTTGATTGTATTCGCATAAAGAAGATGCAGAATGTAGCGGCGTTCCGGTTCCTGCTTCATCAGCGTCACACGTCCCTGCGAAGGCAGATTCGTGTGGACGGAGAGCTCTTTTCCCGCGAAGGCGCTGACAGCATTCGTCACAAAATGCTTGAGCCCCACATTGCCGTAACCGGCATACAGGCTGAACACCGGATGGGCGAAATAGAGAATGCTGTCCGTCATGACGCCCGCGTCGAATCCGGACGGCTCCGGTTTGTAGGGCGTATGCTGATGCGAGGAGAAATGCGCATAGTTCCGATTGAAATAGGGATCAAAAATCTCTCCAAGCGAGGTCCCCCCCTTGACTTTGATCCTGTGCGAGGGAAGATACATCACAAACGGCGTTTTCACGAAATCCGGCGCGAATGTTTCCGAAGCCTTGATGTAATCCGGGCAGAACGGACTGATTCCGGCGTAGTCAAACGGAAGATCGAAAGCGGGTTCATCACGGTCTTTCCAGAGAACGGATGCTCCGGAGAGGATCAGCTTGCCGCCGCGGGCAAGGAAGGCGTCAAGACGTTTTTTGAGATCCGGTGTCATCCGGATGTCATCGGCCAGCACGAGAACCTTATAGGGATCGAACGCCATTTCCTGATCCAGAAGATCGAAATGGATATGGCTTTCCAGGAGCAGTCTGGAGGCGCCGATTTCTCCATAAGGCGCCCATGCACCCTCCGGCTTTGTACCAGGATTGAACGCGGTGTTCGAGAGAATCGCGACGTCCGCCGCGCTTGCGGCGTGTCCGCACCAGGGCTCCTTCTTTTCGACCTCCTCGTAGGCTTTCCCGATCAGTTCATAGGTGCTCTCGTCCAGATTTCCGGACGGGTGAAGCTGGTCGCCGATGCTGCATTTGGAACCCTGCGCGAGCATCGCGGCGCACTCATAGCGCAGCGCGTTCGGGTGCTTGAATCCGCCGAATTCGCCCCATGTGGTATGGAATTTTCCGGTCATTCCGAGGAAATCAAGATCGAGCTTGCGGCAGTAGGCTGCGGACATCGGATAATGGTCGTATCCCCAGCCGCCGGTCGGGAGAGATTCCAGCTCCAGATGGCTGAAATAAGGAAGGATTTCACGATTCCCCGCTGTCACGTTGCCGCTGTTGTGGAAGACCGGCATGTCGGAGTTGAGCGAACGCGCGGCTTCCGTGGTGCGCTTGTAATATTTCAGGAGCGTGCGTTTCGCAAAGCGTTTGCGGTCCTCGGGATTTTCCGGATCATAACCCTCCTTGGCCATATCCGCCATGCACCAGTGACAGCAGCAGGGGGACTGGCTGATAATATCGATGAAAACTCCGTTCGCATCGGGGAAGAGACGCACCGCCTCCTCGATCATGGCACAGAGATAATCCAGATAAGGAGTGTTGAAGCAGAGTTTCTTGAAGCCCGGCTGAATCGGGCTGGAAACCCAGCCGGTGTAGCGCCCGTCCGCAGTGATTTCACGCCATTCCGGATGCCGATCCGCGGCAAGGTTGTTGACGCCGCCCGTGAGATAGATCGGCACGTTGACGTCAATCTCATGACAGGCGTCCATCTGCGCCCGCAGCAGGTTGAAATTCAGCCCGGGGTGCATCATCCCGACCGCGGTGGGATGATAGCTCCAGCCGTGGTGACAGGAGGAGAAGCATGTGATGGAATTGACATGCGCCTTTTTCAGCGCGTCCTGCCACTGCTTTTTGTCGAATTTCGCACCGATCGCGGGAATACAGGGCGAGGTGTGAAAGTCCAGATGGACCTGACGGAAACGAAGCTCTTTCATGATGAAGAAGATCCTTTCGGAATAACTAGTTGTTTTTTAAGAATAAAATAACTGCATGAATATGAATTTTCAACTTGTTTTCTATGAATAATAACACCTGTTTTATGTACAGAAAATGCAGAAAAGCGAATTCACGGCGGATATCCTCTGTTTTTTCGTCAGGGCAAAGAGGAAAAAAGGCAGGAACAAATTGGAAAAAAGCTTCAAAAAGAAAAATTCCAGCTTGATCTTCGCGTTTTCCGCGGTAATAGTATTCTGTTTGCGGCTTATCACATTTTCGCATTACGCCAGATGGAGAGAAAACAGAGGAAGGGAATCATGAAAGTAAAAACGGCGCTGGTCGGCATTAATGGATATGCAAAAGTTCATTTGAACAATCTGCAGAGGCTTGTAAATTCCGGGAAGATTGCGCTGTCCGCCGCCGTCGTGCTGCCTCATGAAAGAACGCCGGAGAATACGGCGTATTTCGAATCCGTCGGATGCCGGGTTTTCGGAACGCTGGACGAGATGTTCGCGCAGAGCCAGGAAAAACCGGATCTGGTCTGTATCCCGACGGGAATCGCCTCGCACGAGCCGCTGACAAAATGCTGTCTGGCACATGGGGCGAATGTACTGGTGGAGAAACCTGCGGCCGGTTCTCTTGCCGCCGTCGACCGGATGCGTCAGGCGGAAGCGGATTCCGGAAAATTTGTCGCAATCGGATTTCAGCACATCTATTCCCCTGAACTCCAAAGTGTGAAGCGTGATCTTCTCGCGGGCAAATTCGGATGTCTGAAATCCATTTCCGTCATGGGAATCTGGCCGCGCGCCGATGCCTATTACAGCCGCAACAGCTGGGCGGGAAAACTCAAAACCGCCAGCGGGGATCAGGTTCTGGACTCCCCCGCAAACAATGCCTTCGCCCATTATCTGAACCTGCCGCTCTTTTTCACGGGCACAGTGTTCGGACGATCCGGACATCCCGTGGAAGTCACCGGGCAGCTCTACCGCGCAAGAAAAAGCATTGAATCCTTCGACACCTGCGGCATTCAGCTGAAAACGGAAGAGGGAATCCCGATCCATGCGTATTTCAGCCACGCGTCTCTGGAAAATCATAATCCTGAAATCCGGATTGAATGTGAAAAGGCAGTTCTGACGCTTGACTTCGGAGACAATGTCAAACGCGTCTGTACTCCGAATGGAACGCTTCTGGAAGAGGGGCGGCTTCCCGCCGCGCATGTGGACATGTTCCGCGATGTCATGGAAAAGGTTTCCGACCGTTCGGTCTTCACCTGCACGCTTGACATCGCGCGGGAACATACGTTCTGCATTGAGGAGCTGCACCGCCATTGCCAGGTCATGGACATTCCGGAACATCTTCTCTCCGTGGAGGAGGAGAGCGGACAGTTTGTTGTCCGTGATCTGTACAAAACCTTCCGCGACTGTTTCCTGACCGGGAAAAAACTCATCTTCTGAAAAACGGAAGTATGGCGGCACCGAAAGGTGAAACGCACCCGTTCCGCCTGGCGGCGGACATGGTTCTCTCCTTGGAAAATCATCCGGAGGGCCGATTCCATGCATTCTCCGGTGCGGGAATGACGTGTGTTCCGGTAAAATTTCCCGCCCTCTCGGGAATCGCACGCGCCCTGCCTTCCGGGAGGCCGGCGGTTCCGGGAGCCGGAAAGATTCACCGGGGAAGCGATTCGACTTTGCCGTTTTTCACTTTTTTTTCAAGTAAAAGAGGCGGATGCCGCTTCTGGGAACACGGAAGGAGAATTCCTGTCCGGCGGAAATCCCCATTCCTTCGTGCAGATCCCGGACGATTCCCGGTTTGAAGGGAAGCCGGACGCTGGTTTCCGGTGTGCTGTTTGCGTAATTGCCGACCAGCAGCAGCGCCTCGCCGTCCTTCAGGAGCATGGAGTAGGTCATATCGCGGTTTGTTCCGGAGATCTCCGTCACCGCGCCGTCCATGACAAGATCCTCATACGGGCGGATGGCCGCCAGCGCCTTGAGATGGTAATAGAAATCCAGCGGCGAATCGGTGAAGTCGTCGAAACTGTAGTAGGTGATGCCGCGCGCCCCGTTCAGCAGCGCTTCGAGCACCATCTGCTCCATTTTGTAAGAATCGAATTCCCCGTAACAGCCCGCGGTCAGCCACGGAATCAGATTTTTGTTTCCGAGAAGCGCGTGATTGCCCCGGATGTTGTTGTGCACATCGAGGGCGCGGCCCGCGACATACAGGCTCGGCTGTGCCATGTCGAGCGAGGCAGGATAGGTGGTCTCCCAGCGTTCCACTCCGTATTTCGGACGCAGCGGCTGCCGAGCATACGAGCCGATGAGCGGCATCGGGATGTTCGCGTCCTTCGCACCGAGCGCGACGGCCTGTTTCAGATCCGCCATCATCTCCGCGCCTTTTTCATACAGAAAAGCGTCCAGACTCTTTCCGCTTCTGCGCAGTTCCGCGGCACAGCGCGTGCAGAGCGGAGCGGACGTATGCGCGTGATGCCAGATCTCGATGTCATAGAAAACATAGTCCGGCCTCCCTTCGCGGACGCAGCGGCGGACCCGTTCCATTTCCGCGCGGTAGAACTCACCCCGGTAGGACGGGCAGAGCATCGTGTGTGTTTTCCCCGGAATCTGACAGTAGATTTCGTGTCCCGCCTTTTTGCCCCGGACCATCTCGTGAAACGCCGAATCGTTCATGATTGTTTTGTAACCGGCCTTGTGCGCGGCGTCGACAAAACGCCTGCCGTTCTCCACGGCCGTATCGTTCAGCCAGAAACGCGGGAACGTCGCCACCGTGTTGAAGCCGAGTTTTCTCCATTGATTGAGGAAATCCGGCCATTCCCGTGCGAAATTCTCCGTCATCCAGGAAAGGCTGACGTGCAGGCGTTTGAACGGCTCCACGGCGGGCGGCGTCACCTGCCGGACCGGAAGAGTCGTCCGGAACTGGTCCGCTCCGCCGGAACGGGCGTAGACGACAGCTTTGCCACGAACCTCGCCCGGAGCATCCAGATAGAGGATCGGCGAGACCATTTTCTTCGGATTGAGGGGATAGATGTAACGCGTTCTTCCGCCGGGGAGTGATTCGCCCTTTCCGCCGATGACGCGGACGCCCTCGGGAAGCTCCAGAACCAGTTCGGCCTTCTGTGCGCGCTCCGAATCTCTGCGCATGTCACTGACGGTGAACTTCTGCGGCGCGGGCACTCCTTTCATGACTGCGAGCTCCTGCACGCGCGGACGGATGATCAACCCTTCCATCGGAATTTCCCTCCCGGGATTCCGGTAGGCGGCATTGAAGTTCTCCGCGCGTTTTTCCGCCTTCACGCAGACCAGCGCGTCGGAAAAGACGGAGCCCGTCTCACCGACAACCTGAAGAATCAGATAACGCGCGTCCGCCTGAACGGAAAGCTCGAACGGATACATTCTCGTATTCGGAACGGAGGCGTTTTCCTCCAGAAAATAATAGCGTTTCCAGTCTGCCTGTGTGCTCTCGCAGGGAGCGAGTTTCTGCATCGAGGCTGCCTCGTGATAGAGTTTCCCGTCTTTCGAGACGGCGGCGGAGAGCAGACGCGGGAACTTGAAGTTCCCCGTGGTGCCGCCGAGGAGCCGGATGACAACTTTTTCCACAGGTTCGGCTTTCCCGAGATCAAGTTTGATCAGGACGTCGTTTCTGCCGCTGTTGTACCAGCCGACGGCATTGCTGTCAAACCAGACCCGGTCGTCCGCGCGTGTTGTGAGACGGCCTCTTGTCAGATCGGTCGTGTCTGTTTCCGAACGTGTCAGGCGGTAATCCGGAGCAGGGGAAAAGGTCAGGCGCTTTCCGCGTGCCAGATCGACACCCTGCGTGCGGTCAAGCCAGAGTTTCCGGTCGTCGCGGACCTGGAGGCTTCCCGCATCGGCAAGCGTTGTATCCAGCGCATGTTCCGTTTCGACGGCTGCGGGAAACGGAAGAACATAATACGAGTTGAAGCCGTTGATCTTCACCACCGCGGCGATCCGGCTTTTCGACTTCCCGGAAACGAATGTAAGCGCATCCTTGTCCACTGTTACTTCCGCGCGATAGACCCCGTCGGAGCCTCTGCGGAGCGGAATCATTTTCTCCTTGTTGAAGCGGTATTCGAGGAAGCGGGGTGTCAGGCAGAAGCGGACGCATGGAGCTTCCTTCAGGATGTCCGCCGTGTGCAAAGTGATGTTCAGTTTGCTTCCGACTTTGACGACATCGCCTTTTTCAAGCGTCACGACAGGAGCATTCATCGGGTTTTCCGTTATCCTGATCTCCTGAAAATCCACCCAGGGACCGAATTTCGCCTTGTAGTCGCCGCTCATTCCGAGCGAAAGGAAAAAGCGTCTTCCCGCAGCATGAGGCGGCATTTTGAACGTGTTGAGTCCGGAATACAGCGGACCGATTCTCCCGCCGCTGGTGCTGGTGTTGGAACAGAACGGCGCCGCAGCCGCCGACTCCATGTTTCCGAGACGGATCTGAAGATAGTGCTCCTGTGTTTCTCCTGAAATATAGCGACCGACGGTTCCCCAGGTTTTCTTCCCGGTGGTGGGGATCCGGACCCTGAGTGCTCCCTCTACGGTTTCGCTGTTCGCGTTAAAGTGTTTCCAGTCCTTCTGCGCAAGGGGGATGATCGTGTCGTCCGCATGCGCGGCGGATGCCGTCAGACAGACGAGAAGCATAGCTTTCCATGTCATGATTGATGATCCTTGTATTTTTTATCTTATTGCTTTTCCATGTTATTTCAATGCGGTGTATCCGAGCAGGACGGTCGTGGAATAACCGTTTGCCGTGAGAGCGCGCAGATAACTTTCCGTAAACCCCTCCACGTGTCCGTCGACCAGGAACATGTTGGTCACGCCGTAATGTCTGCGGCGCGATACGTTGGTGCCGTTGTTATATGCGGCATATAATCCGTCTTCATCGCTTTTTGAGCTGTCGCCGTTTTCAAAAGTATCGGCGCCTCTGCCGGTATAAACGGAATCCGCCAGATAAGCGACGCCGCTGGGCTGCTTGATTCGTGTGAAGGTCAGCCCGGGAAAGCCGTCCGAAGAGGCAAGAACACGGCCGCCGATAAAGTACTGAAGCATGCCATAGCTGATGAGTCCAAAATCCCTAACGGGTGTTTGAGCCGCGGGACATTTCATGATGCCGTACCAGTACTTCCTCGGAATATTTCCCGGATAGGCGGCGCTGGTCACATCCGGGTTGTCAATATTGATCCCCATGTGATAACGGGCGTAATAATTCCAGTACATCGTGGTGGTTCCCCCCATATTCCGGCAGTCTCCGCGAAATGGCAGAACGAAATCCCTGTTGTCCATTCCATAACTCAGAACGCCCATACCGACCTGTTTGAGATTGCCGGCGCAGGTGATTGTCTGGGCTTTTCTCCGTGCACTCTGCAATGCCGGCAGCAGCATTCCTGCGAGAATCGCGATGACAGCTACAACGACAAGGAGCTCAATCAAGGTAAAATTTCTCTGGAACGTCTTTCCTGTTTTTTCTACTGGAAAATGCATCATGACACCATCTCCTTCTTTCCTGTATTTTTCAATCAAAATTGACAACCGCCATACGATTTTTGTTTGCCTTCGCCGGGAAAAAATCCAGCTTCATGATTTCCCGCGATGGGGAAGCCGGATCCAGCAGCATCCTGACCGCCGCAATTCCAAGCTGGCGCGCATCAATACCGGAAGCGGGGGGATTTTCCGCAAGATCGTTGTCCTCCGGACGGAAGCGGATCACCTCGTAGCTCAGTCCCGCGGGAATCCCGAATAGCGTGGCAAAATCCGGTCCGGAAAGTCCGCCGCATTCAAACGCGTCGAAGATCAGCGCATCGCAGGCAAGTTGTTTGAGTTCCACGTGTTCCTCTGCGGAAATTTTATAGGAAATACCCTTGCGGAATAGTGCCAGATCAGGAAGTCCCAGACGTTGAACTGCCTCGGAATAAGCAACATATTGAACAGGACGATCCTCACGGTATCCCGTCCGGAACGCGATGCGCCGGCACCCCCGGCGGTAAAGACGGAGCACGGCATTTTCCACGGCTTCGCCCAGGTCATAATCCAGAATTTTGAACTGCTCGGCATACTTGCTGTTCGGATAGCGGGATCGCATTTTCCGGTCGATCAGCACAGTCCTGCATTTCCGCTCCGCAAGAAACGGAAAGACCGCATAAAACCATCCTGTGGGAATTACAACAAGGCTTTTTTCATTCAGATGTTCCAGCGCGGAAAAATCAATATGCTCCTGATTGTTGTCCGGAGAAACCGGGATCAGTTCCATTCCCAGGTTCCGCCTTCGAGTCTCTTCCGCGATGCCAAAGGCGATCTTCCGCAGAAAAGGCGCACGCGGATCCGCCAGATAGCCGGCACAGGGAAGAAGATAGTTCACAACCCTGTGTTCCCGGGGAACCTCCGCGACAAAGGATCCCCGTCCACGCTGCCTTACCAGACGGCCGTCGCGGACCAGTTCCGTCACAACCCTGTTGACCGTCATGCGCGCAACACCGAACTCCCGGCAAAGTTCCGGTTCACTCGGGAAACGCTCTCCTGGACGCATCGCGTCCAGACGCTTCCGCAGTTCCACGGATATTTTCTCATGCTGAGTCACAGATGAATCCCCCGTTAAAGTTGTCTATACAATTATAAATCAAAGCAGCCGGATTGTCAAGGGGGAGATATCAAAAAAAAAGTTTTTTCCCGGAAACTTCAGGAACAGAGGGTCGGAACCGAGAGAAAAGGATCAGGTTTTCCTATGGGCGTGGGCGATGTAGAACGGCTGCTTCATCGTCCGGTTGACGATCCAGATCGCAACCGGCAGAAAGAGCAGGGTGAGAATCGCAGTCGTATAAAAGACGCCGCGCGTTCCGAAAGCAAAGATCACCCATCCGGCAAAGACCGTGGAGAGCATGATTCCGACATTCTGCGCCGTGCTCGCCCAGCCGAACACCGAGCCGCGCTTCCGCTTCGGCGTCGCGCCGGAGAGAATCTTCTGGAACACGGGAACCAGTCCGCCGGCGGCGAAATACATCAGCGTCCGGCTGGCGCCGAAGAGCCAGAGATCCTGCGAACACGCCTGAAGGACGAGCGTCAAGGCGGAAATCAGAAGGGAGGGAATGATCAGGGATGCCGGTTTCATCTTGTCGGCAAGATACCCGATCACGACCCCGGAAAGCAGTGCGCCGACCGCCACAAAGGCGCTGATGATCCCCGTCCAGTATGCCGCGTTCGCGGGCCCGTCGATCAGCTCGACCATCATCGCCATGTAGGGAATTTCAAAGTAGCGGACAAATCCGAGAAAAACAAACAGCACCAGCATCAGCCAGACGCCGATCGTGAAGGCCGGAAGCGGAGAGGTCCGGTAGTGACGGATCTTCTCCACATACGGCGAAACATTGGATTTCTCCGGTTTGAAATCATCCTTCGCAAAGAGAACGAAAATCCCCGCGATGAAATACATCACGCCGCAGGCGATGAAGGTGAACTTGTAGCCGTAATAGTGAACCACGATCCCCCCGATCACATTGCCGAGCATCGTGCCCGCCCAGATTGCCGTGCTGAGCGTCCCGAGCGCGAATCCCTGCTTGTCCTCGGGCGTGTTTTTGACAAGCAGGGTCTGCGCGGCGGCTGTCGTTCCCGCGCAGGCGGCGGAGAGGAAACGCAGTGCAATGAGCATCCACGCGCTCGTCACATATCCCATCAGCGGAAAGATGAACGCCGTCACAAACGTTCCGCGCAGCAGCATCGGCCGCACACCGAACCGATCCGCAAGCGTCCCCCAGATCGGGCAGAACACCGCGTAGCCGAGAACGCCGAAGAAGTAGAACATCGACATGTAGATCCCGCGCTCGCCCTCGGCGATGATCCCCAGCTGATCCCGCAGAAACAGCGGAATGAACGGCATCACGGCGGCGAAACCGGAAAGGATCAGAAGCTGTGAAAGCCACATCAGGACAAGATTCCGTTTCCAGTGAAGCGTATCGGACGACGCCATTTTCCTCTTCTTTCTCCTGTTCCGCCGCATGAGGCGGGATTGCTATAATCCGGCGGCTTTTCCCGCCGCCTGAAAATAGGTGACACTCCTGTCCGGTGAAACACCCTCGACATAAAAGACGCCCCCCGAAAGCGAGCCGCGGCAGAGAATCTTCTCCCCGAGCGCGGCGGAATGATTGAAATTCACCTGAATTTCCGAAACCGTGCGGAAAGCCCCGCTCATCATCCCGAGCGCATCGTTCGTGAAAAACGCGTAATAGGCATTGTTCAGATGGCGGTTGACGTCGATCATCGAGTGCGTCACCGCATATTCGCGCAGATCGGAAAGCGCAGGATTCCCCTCCAGCTTGTCCAGACCGGTGAAATAACGCGTCTGATCCTCGTTTGCAGGCAGTGCGCCGCCCAGATGCTGAAGAGGTTTCAGCGGACGGAATTTCAACGCATCCAGCAGCAGCCAGAAACTGGACCCGCAGGCAATCTGATTGTCCGCACTGTCCGAAAGGAGAAACTGTCTTGTCGCGAAAATCTTTTCCGGCCCGCTCGGATAGGTCGTGATCCGGACGTTTTCACCGATGGCGGGAAAACGCAGAATCCGCAGTCTGATCCGGGACAGCACCCACAGCATGCGGTGTTCGGCAAGGAAACGGATTCCGACGCCGAGATGATCGGCGTGCTGTGCGGCCGCATCCTGCAGATAGTCGAACAGCACATGCAGCTTGAGTTTCCCGTCCGGCCCGCACGCGTGGTGGCGGACGATCTGCGTATCATTCCAGATCCGTTCCATGACAGCCGAATGCCCGTCCCGTGTTATTTCACAACGATGTTCACAACGCGTTTCGGAACGCAGATCACTTTGACGACGTTTTTGCCTTCGAGCTGTTTTCTGACGCCGTCACAGGCAAGCGCGAGGCGTTCCATTTCGGCGGGCGGCGCGTCGACCGGCATCATCATGCGTTCGCGCGGACGGCCGTTGATCTGGATCAGGATCTCAATCTCATCCTCCTTGAGAAATTCCTCCGAATACGCAGGCCAGGCCGCGAGCGAGACCGGCGCCTGATTGCCGAGAAGTTCCCAGAGCTCCTCGGCGATGTGCGGCGCATACGGGCAGAGCAGTTTCACGAACGTTTCGGCGGCTTCGCGCGGCATTTTTTCGCATTTGGAGAACTCGTTGACGAAAATCATCATCTGGCTGATCGCTGTGTTGAAGTTCAGCGTATCGGTGTCCTCCGTGACCTTCTTGACGGTCGCATGGAGCAGTTTTGCCTGATCCTTCGTCAGCGGCACGTTGGCGACCGGCGTCTGGGCGATCATGCGCCAGACGCGTTTCAGGAAGCGGAACACACCCTCTACGCCGCGGGTGCTCCACGGCTTCACTGCCTCCAGCGGCCCCATGAACATCTCGTAAAGACGCATGCTGTCGGCGCCGTAAGTGCGGATCACGTCGTCCGGATTGACCACGTTGCGCAGCGATTTGGACATCTTCGCGGGGAACTCGGTGAGCTTCTCGCCGGTCGCCTTGCAGACCGGACCGTTTTCCGTGATCTCGACCTGATCGGTCGGGATGAGGACACCGCGCTCGTTGCGGTAGGAGGTCCCGAGAATCATCCCCTGGTTGACAAGGCGGTGGAACGGCTCCTTCGTCGAGACCGCGCCGATATCGTAGAGAACCTTGTGCCAGAAGCGCGCATAAAGCAGATGCAGCACCGCGTGCTCCGCGCCGCCGACGTAGAGATCGACCGGCATCCAGTATTTCTCCTTTTCCGGATCAATGAACGCCTTGTCGTTGTGCGGATCGATGTAGCGCAGGTAATACCAGCAGGAGCCCGCCCACTGCGGCATCGTGTTGGTCTCGCGCCGTCCCTTCATTCCTGTGACCGGATCGGTGTAGTCGAGCCACTCCCCGGCCTTCGCGAGCGGGGATTCGCCGGTTCCGGCGGGCTTGAAGTCCTGAAGCCCGGGAAGCGTTACGGGCAGATCGTTCTCGTCGACAAGGCGGATCGAACCGTCCTCCATCACGATGACGGGGAAGGGTTCGCCCCAGTAGCGCTGGCGGCTGAACAGCCAGTCGCGCAGTTTGTAGTTGGTCATCTTCCGCCCGATGCCGCGCGCGGCAAGCCAGTCGATCGTTTTCGCCTTGGCGGCTTTTACATCAAGTCCGTTGATGTCGAGTCCCTCGCTGTTCGCGCTGTTGACGGACTTTCCGTCGCCGGTCCAGCAGACCTTTCCTGCGAACACGTCGGCAGGGTTGATCCTGAGTTCGGCGGCCTCCTTCGGATCGGGATCAATGATGCATTTGATAGGAATGCCGAATTTGACGGCGAAATCGAAGTCGCGCGTATCGTGCGCGGGCACCGCCATGATCGCGCCGGTGCCGTAGGAGATCAGCACATAGTCGGCAATCCAGACGGGAATCCGGTCGCCGTTGACAGGGTTGAGTGCGTATGCGCCTGTGAAGACGCCGGTTTTCTCATTGTTGAGTCCGGTCCGGTCGAGATCGCTCTTGGACGCGACGACTTTGCGGTAGTCCTCGACGGCCTGGCGGCACTCCGGAGTCGTGATCGCATCCACGATCGGATTCTCGGGGGCGAGCACCATATAGGTCGCGCCGAAGAGTGTGTCGGGGCGGGTCGTGAACACGGTCACGGACTGATCCGTGCCGTCGATGCGGAAGGTCACCTCGGCGCCCTCGGACTTGCCGATCCAGTTGCGCTGCATCTCCTTGATGCCCTCGGGCCAGTCGAGTTCATCCATGTCCGCAAGAAGGCGCTCGGCGTATTCGGTGATCTTGAGCACCCACTGGCGCATGGGCTTGCGGATCACAGGGTGGTTGCCGCGTTCACTGCGCCCGTCGATGACCTCCTCATTGGCAAGGACGGTGCCGAGCGCGGGACACCAGTTCACCGGCACTTCGGCGACGTAGGCGAGCCCCTTTTTGTAGAGCTGAAGGAAAATCCACTGTGTCCAGCGGTAGTATTTGGGATCGGTCGTATTGATTTCGCGGTCCCAGTCGTAGCTGAAGCCGAGGGATTTGATCTGGCGCTTGAAGGTCTCGACATTCTTCTTCGTCGTAACGGCCGGATGGGTTCCGGTCTCGATCGCATACTGTTCGGCGGGGAGACCGAACGCGTCCCATCCCATCGGGTGCAGGACGTTGTATCCGCTCATGCGTTTGAAGCGGCAGTAGATGTCTGTGGCGGTATAGCCTTCCGGATGTCCGACGTGGAGCCCTGCGCCGCTCGGATAGGGAAACATGTCGAGGACGTAGAGTTTCTTTTTGTCCGAGATGTCCGGAGTTTTGAAGGTTTTGTTCCGATCCCAGTAATCCTGCCATTTTTTTTCGATTTTTGAAAAATCGTATTCCATAACGCAAAGCTCCTTTGTTTTTCTGTACAATCCGGGAATATACGCCGGAAAGAGGCTCTTTTCAAACTGTTGCGATAAAAAAAAGACGCAAAGGAAAACTCCTTTGCGTCTGTTCCGGAAAAACACGCGTTCAGGCTTTTTCCTTCTGCCTGTCGTAGTAGGCATTGATGCGGTCGGCGACGTCGAGGTAACTGACGTTGACGGCGTAAATCTGCTTGAAGCACTCGAGCGCCTTGTCGTGCTCGCCCATGGCCTCGTAGGTTGTTCCCTCGTAATAGAGGGCCTTCATCTTGTCCTTGTCCATGTACTTCATTTCGCTGAGAGCGCCTTCGAACTGCTCAATTGCCATATCATAGCGCTCCTTGGCGGCGAAGCAGCGGCCCATGTAGATCATGGATTCGAGCTTGCGCTGCGGATTGCGCTGGGAGTGCTGGAACTCCTCCAGCGCATGATCGACATCGCCGATGTCCCAGAGCAGACAGGCAAGTTCGTAGCGGACCTGAAGATCGTTCGGATACTTGCGGACCCGTTCGTGGGCGCGTTCAAGACGGTAGTTGATCATCTCCTGTTTTGCCGCCGCGATCTCCTCCGCCGAATGTCCGGTATCCTCAAGCTGTCTGAAATAGGCGTTGTAAAGGGCGACCTGCGATTTCTCGATGGCGCGGTCGACAACAGGGTCGAGATTTCCCTGAAGTTCGACCAGCTTCGTATACGTGTCGATCGCCTCCTGATGGCGGTTGACGCGCTGGTAGAGTTCGCCGAGCTTGCGGTAGACCTCCATGGAAACCTGGCCGGCTGCAATTCCCTCTTCATAACGGCGGATCATCTCCTTGATGTCGTCCTCGGAACGGATGATGCGGTCACCGTGTTCCAGGTCGCTCATGTTCGGGGCCTTGCTTCCGGCAACCCTGCTCTTCGTGGCGGAAGCGTTCTTGTCCTCCAGGAAGCTTGTGCTGGACATGGAGGCCATGGCGGCGGCGGCGCGCATCTTGGCGATCGCATTCAGATCCTTCGGATGAAGCGCCACCTGTCTCTGGCGGACTTTCAGCACACGTGCGGCCTGTCCAGTTTTTTCAAATACATTCGCAATGTAGTCGAGAATGGAATCCGTGCGAGAATCAATATCTTCAATCGCTTCGGCGGCGGCATTGGCGACTTCGTTGGCCTCAAGTTCGAGAGCAGCATCGGCGACAAGTTTCAGTCCGGGTATATTGTAGAGTCTGGAGAGCGCCTCCTCGGCGCACTGGAGCGCCTCCAGCGGATTCTTTTTCAGCAGCGCCTTGCCCTTGATGAGGAATTTGTTCGCGGAGAATCCGCCGATGAATTTTCCAAATCCGCCGAGGTGTTCGGTCTTTTCGCGCTGCGCGTCACGGATTGCCTCGCGCGCATCCCAGAAACCGGGCTTGACTTTCAGAATGTCCTTGAGCAGTTCGACTCCGTATTCGTAGCTGCCGTTCCGGATGACTTCCTGAGCACGGGTAAACGCCGAACGGTAAGCCTGCGGAAGATCCTTCAATTCAATCTTTTCCAGAGCCATAATAAAAAAACACCTCCTTGCCGTAAAAAGAGCTTTGATTTTCAGCATTAATGTATTATATATACTTCACATTTGATCGGAAATCAAGTTTTTCAGAAAAAATATGGCAGGAAATCATGCGGAATCCTTTCTTTTCCGGACAGGAATTTCACAATACAATCGCGGCGCTCTGCACCGCTCCGGGCGGAGCGCTGGCAATCATCCGCATCTCGGGGCCGGACGCGCTCCGGATTGGATCTGAAGTATGGCGCGGGAAGCAGATTCTGTCGGAAAAAACGGACCGGGTCATGCTGCTGGGGAAGGTCTGCGGGGAAACCGACGGACAGTCCGGCGAGCCATGCCTTGCAGTTTATATGAAAGGGCCGCGGAGTTACACCGGGGAGAACGTCGTCGAACTGCACTGCCACGGCGGAGCCTTCGCTCCGAAACGTCTGCTTTCCGCCGTGCTCGGCGCCGGAGCGCGCCTTGCCGAGCCGGGAGAATTCACGAAACGCGCCTTTCTCAACGGCAGGATGGATCTCACACAGGCAGAGGCGGTTGCGGATCTGATTCAGGCGAAATCCGAATCCGCCGCCCGTCTTGCCGAAAAACAGATGTCCGGAATGATAGGAGCAAAAGTGCGGGCGGAGCGGGAAAGACTGCTGCATGTGCTCTCCGAGGTGGAATCGCGTCTCGACTTCCCCGAGGAGGATCTCGACTGGCTGCCTCCCGAAAGCCTGAACGCGACAATCCATGAAACCATCGCAGTTCTGGAACGGATGATCCGGACACGCGGGAACGGCGCAGTTCTCCGTGACGGAGTCCGCGTTGTCATCGCCGGATCTCCGAATGCCGGAAAATCCAGCCTTCTGAACGCGCTGCTCGGCTACGACCGCGCAATCGTCACCGCCACACCGGGAACGACGCGCGACACACTGGAGGAATCCGCCGCCTTCCGCGGTATTCCCGTGCGCCTTACCGACACCGCCGGGCTGCGGGAACATTCCGACGATCCGATCGAGACCCTGGGCATTGCGCGCAGCCGGGACAGCATGCGTGCAGCCGAACTGATCTTCTGGGTCATGGACGCCTCAACTCCTGACGTTGCGAGAGCTGCTCTGGACGAGATGAAATCACAGTGTTCCGGTACACGAAATCTGATCGCCGTCTGGAACAAGCTCGACCTGAATCCGGATCCGGCACAGATTCCCCCGCCGGGAGACATCCCTTCCGTGCGAATCTCCGCCATGACCGGCGCGGGACTCGACGATCTGCTCGACATGTTTGAAAACCTTGTCTGGAACAAAAACGAAAGCGCGGAAAACGAGTGCGAGGTTTCCGCCCGCCACGCGGAACTCCTGGAATCCGCACGGGACGAGCTGGAACAGGCCGCTTCTGAAATCTCTCAGGAGTTCTGGGAACTGGCGGCCTCCTGTCTCCATGCTGCGCTCGCGGCGCTGGGCGGTGTCACCGGAGAAGAGGCGAATCCCGATATGCTCGACGAAATCTTCTCGCGTTTCTGCATCGGAAAATGAGGGATTGTTTCCGTAAGCGCAAAGTCTTTTCATGATGATTATTTCATGGAAAAATACCATTCCGGTATTGTATTTGCAGGAAGAGAGAATTACATTTCGTAAATGCAATGTCCATTTCGGGGAAAGATAAAGAAGGAGTGACCGTTATGAAATTCAATAAGAAAAAGGTCTGGACCATCACAGGAATCGTTGTTGGAATTATTGTTGTTCTGCTTGTCATCGTGTATTTCTCCCTTTCCGTGATTCTGAAAAGCAGCGTGCAGACCTTCGGAAGCATGGTTCTGGGCGTTCCCGTGACCGTGGACCGGATTGATCTGAAACCGTTCAGCGGAGCACTCGCGATCCGCAATCTCACAGTCGGCAATCCGGAGGGATATTCCAGTCCGCATGCGTTCAAGCTCGGGAAATTCGACGTGGTCCTTGTTCCCTCATCGCTCTTCGGAAAAAAGATGATCATTGACAACCTTGCTGTCGAAGGCATGGAACTCAATTACGAAACCAATCTTCTGCGCAGCAATCTTTCCGATATTCAGAACAACATCAACCGCCTCTCAAAAGGCTCGTCCTCCTCCGCGTCTGCGGAAAAACAGGAAAAGACGGAAGAGCAGGCGGCCGAATCCAAGCCTCTGCAGATCAACCGGCTTGACCTTTCCGACATCAAAATCTATACGATTCTCAAAGGGCGCGAAGATACCCGTGTTGTTCCGCTGATGGCTCCTCCCGTTCACCTCCAGGATCTCGGAACCGAACCCGAGGGCATTACACCGGTGGAGGTCATGAGCAAGGTTATGACAACTCTGCTGACGAATGTCGCAAAAGCACTTGCAGACGGCACGATGGATGTCGGCAATCTGCTCGGCGACGGAGCCTCCTCCGCAGGAAGCAAGATGGGCGAGGGTCTGGAGAATACCGGCAAGGCGGTTGACGGGTTCCTCAAGGGACTGCTCGGCGGAAAAGAAGAGAAAAAGTAATCCCGGCAGAGACCATTTGAAATCCTTCCCGCCGGAAAAACTCTCCTGCTCTCCTCTTCAAGAGGAATAAAAAGATGTTTGACGAAAACGAAATACGAAACATGGACGAGACGCGCCTTGCGCAGCTGATCGAATACCACAATCGCAAATACTGGGTTGAAGCAGAACCGGAAATCTCCGACGAGGAATATGATTTCCTGATGCGGCGCCTGGCGGAACTCAATCCGGACCATCCGCTTCTTTCCGCGGTCAATGCGCCGGTGGTGGCAACTTCCGGCAAGGTCGTCCACCGGGAACCGATGCTCTCGCTCGACAAGGCGTATTCGCTTGACGAGGTCATGGAGTGGGCGGCAAAATATGCGCGCACCCCCGATGAGGTTCTGCTCGTCCAGCCGAAATACGACGGGATTTCCGCCATCTGGTCCGGCGGCGTCCTCGCCACGCGCGGCGACGGCGAAACCGGAGAGGACATCAGCGACAAAGTCCCGCTGATTGAGCTCGAACATCCGAAAGGCATCATGCCGCTTGCCGGATTCCACGGTCAGGCGCGCGGCGAAATCGTCATCCGCGACGACGATTTCAAGACTTTGTATGCAAATATCCGCAACCGCAGCGGCGCAGTCTACCGGAACTCCCGCAACGCCGCCGCCGGAATCATGGGACTCAAGGACATTGCCATGATGCTTCACCAGCATGCGAAACTGACGCTTGTCGATTACTCGCTCCACTCATGGAATGCCACATACGGAACTCTGCGGGAAAACTGGGACGATCTCGTACAGAAAATCGAAGCGCTCCCCTACCCCATGGACGGCATTGTCATCAAGCTCGCGGATGAAGCCTACGCGCGCTCTCTCGGCAATACGGCGCACCATCCGCGCGGCCAGATCGCCTTCAAGTTCAGCGGCGTCCGCCGGGAGTCGCGCGTCCGCGCCGTCGAATGGAGCTTCGGGAAAAACTGCCTCACGCCCGTGGCGGAGATCGACCCCGTCGAAATCAGCGGGACGACCATCCGCCATGTCAGTCTGCACAATCTCCAGAACGTGATCGACAGGGATATTCACATCGGCGACACGGTCACGGTCGAGCGCGCGGGGGATGTCATTCCCTATATTGTGGCGTCCGCGCCGGGAGAGGAACGGAAGCCCTGCGTCATCTCCGTGTGTCCCTCTTGCGGAAAGGAGCTTGTGCGCGATCTTCCCGAACTGCGCTGCGTCAATCCGGAATGTCCCGAAACCCGTGTCATGCGCCTTCTTGCCGCGGTAAAGAACATCGGCATCGAACGGCTCGGGGAACCCAACATCCGCAAAATGATCACCGTGCTCGGGGTGCGCAACCTGAACGACATCTTCCGCCTTACCACGACAGACATCATGAAGCTCGAAGGATTCCAGGCGCTCTCCGCGCACAATCTCTACAATGAAATTCAGGCCGCGCGGAACGTTCCCGACTGGCAGGTGCTCGCTTCCCTGAACATCAGGGGGATCGGACCCAACATCGCAAAAGGCATCCTCAGAGAGTATACGCTCGGCGAACTCGAAGGACTGAGCGCGGCGGAACTTGCGAAAATCGACGGGATCGGCCCCGAACGTGCAACGGCGCTTGAGGAGGAGCTCAAGGCGCAGAAGGCGTTTCTCGACGAGCTTCTTGGAAGCGTCAGTGTATGCGTCACGAAAAACAGTGCGGACACGCCGCGCCCGACGATCTGCTTCACCGGAAAGATGCCGGAGAAACGCTCCTACTACGAATCGCTTGCCGCGGAGAACGGTTATGAAGCGGTTGATTCCGTCACAGCCACGCTTTCGCTTCTCGTTGCGGCGGACGGGGAGTCCGACTCGACCAAAGCGCGGAAAGCCGCGAAACTCGGGGTGAAGGTTCTGGCTCTCACACAATGGCTGGCAACGCTTTCCGGAGAGAAAAAGGAAACTCCCCCGGAGGACGATCTTTTCGCCGGACAGAAATTCTGACGCGCAAATCTTTCAGGCGTGCCACCGCGCGAGAGAGTAGAGAATGATGCCGAGCGCCATCAGCACCGAGGCGATTGCGCGGCGCACCCACATCGCGCCGCTGATCTTCGCGTCGAACTTCCCGAGCCCGAAGTGAAGCAGAAGCATGCCGAGCGCAATGGAGATCAGTCCGCGGCTCGCCTGAATCACGTTGCCGAACACGGTTCCAAGCAGTCCGAAGCAGACGAACAGCGCCACCTGCGAAAAATACCACGCAGCGGCAAACGGAATGGCATGAAGGAACTGTTTGTTTGTCCAGCGGAACTTCAGCAGAAACGGCAGCGTCGCAATCCCGAGAACGGCATAGCAGACGCACCCGATGGCAAAGCTGTTGAACACAAGATTGCCTTCACTCGGCATGGTCACCAGATGCGTTTCGGTCATGTCCGTAAGAGAATAGAAGATCAGCGCCAGAAAAAGCCAGCAAATTCCCGCCGGGGAAAATCGCGCGCCGCCGCTCCAGTTCATCCCGACCGCCGCAGCTGTGCTGAGAAGAACCGCGACCCACTGAAGCGCGGCAAGGTCCGTGCGGAGAATGATTACCGAAATCGCGGAAAGCACCAGAATCTTGAGTCCGAGCAGAGAGGAGATCCGGCTTGACTCGATTGTGCGCAGCGCACTGAAGAACGCCACCTGCCCGATTGAAAAGACCACGAGCCATACGCCGACCCACATCGCGAATTCCGGCAGGCGGTTCAGAAGTCCGCGCGGAAAAACGAACGGCACAAACGGCAGGCAGAACGCCCCCATCACCAGCTGGGAAAAAATGACAAGCCGCAGCGGGGAGCGGTATTTGAGCATGAATCCGGCGCTGCACACATAGGAGATCGACTGAAGCAGGGCGGAAACAATTCCAGCGGCAATTCCGGACAGCATACTTCATCCTCTTTCTTCTGATGAGATCCGCGGGGCGTGCGTGACAACGGAAAAATCTCTGCATCGCCCCGAGGCGGAAACGGCCATTACTATATCATCGCGGGCGATGTTTTCAAGGGGTTGTTTTTCAAGTCGTCCGCACTATATTATCTGGAAATACAGGAGGAAATCCCATGAAATTCATCGAACGCCATCTGCGTCTTGTTTTTTTCTCTCTCGGTCTGCTCTGGGGGATCGCGCTCACCTTTACCGGTGGGATCCTCTATCTGCGCGCGGCACTGATCCGCGAAATTCCGAGCCGTCTCTCCTATGAAGAGACCGTGGAACAGTTTCCGCGCAATGCCTCCGCCATACCCGGCTGGACGGTCCGGAATCAGAAATGCGGGCTCCCGGCAGGGAAAATCGCGGTCTTTGAACTCTGTTCGCGGAAGTATGCTTCTCCGCTTCTCACCACCGACCCGGAGATCGGCTGCATCATTCCGTGCCGGACGGCGATCTATGAAAAGCCGGACGGGAAAACATATCTTGCGATGCTGAACACGGGGCTCTTCATGCGTCTGATCGGCGGAGCCCCGGGAGAGGTTTTCCGCCGCGGCATCCTGCCCGAACAGAAGCGGATGCTCGAAGACATCACAGAAAAATGAACTGTCCCGAAGTAAAGCACACGCCCGTATCGGGGTTCCCGGCTCCGGCGACCATTTTACACAGCAGGAGTGCGACAGGACTGGAAATCCTGTATGAAACAATTCTTTGCGATCTGAGCATCGCATGGTCAACTTAATTTTTTTAATAACAGGAAATACACGGGGAAAGAGGGGAAAGAGGGGAAAAGGCGATGCGCGTGAAACTGATCCTTCCTGCACTGGCCGAAGCGGGAACACCTGCCTTCCGCCCGATTAAATATTCTCTTTTCCCGCCGCTGGGACTGGGAACCCTTGCCGGTTATCTTGCACCGGATGACGAAGTCGCGATCATAGATGAACACATCAATGGGCGCCTGGAGTATGCGGATACGCCGGATCTTGTCGGGATCGAAGTCTATGTCACCTCAGCCCGCCGCTCCTATGCGATTGCGGACGCCTATCGGAAGCGCGGCGTCCATGTGGTTCTCGGCGGACTGCATCCGACCTCGCTTCCGGAGGAGGCACTGGAACACGCGGACACAGTCATCACCGGACCGGCGGAAGAGGCATGGCCCCGTTTTCTTGCGGATTTCCGTGCGGGCCGCCCCGAACGGTGTTATGTTTCCCAGGTCCGCACGCTGGAGGGGCTTCCGCCCATCCGGCGCGATCTCTGGAACCGAAGCGACTATCTTGTCCCGAATTCTCTGGTGATTTCACGCGGATGTCCGCACAACTGTGATTTCTGCTATACGGGCAACTTCTACCGGGGCGGCAGGCATTTCTACCACATGAGTCTGGAACGCGCCGTTTCGGAAATCGATTCCCTGCCCGGGCGGCATCTTTTTTTTCTCGATGACAATATTTTCGGAGCTCCCTCTTTCGCTTCCGCCCTGTTCGGGGAAATGCGCGGAGCACGCAGAATCTGGCAGGGAGCGGCAACGGTCGCGGGTGTTCGGAACGAGGCGCTTCTGAAACTCGCCGCGGAGTCCGGCGCAAAAAGCCTTTTCATCGGCTTTGAATCCCTGAATCAGGAGGCAATGGCGGGTTGCAACAAGCACCATAACAAGGTCGCGGAATACGAGGATGCAATCCGCAGGATGCATGCGCACGGCATTATGGTCAATGCCAGTTTTGTGTTTGGAATGGATGGCGATACACTGAAAACCTTCCGCACCACAGTGGACTGGGCGCTCGAAAACGGAATCGAAACGGCAACGTTCCATCTGCTGACTCCGTATCCGGGCACTCCGCTTTTCAATGCCATGCGGAAAGCCGGCAGAATCCTCCACAGCAATTACGATCTCTATGACACCCGGCACGCGGTGATCAAACACGATCTGCTCTCTCCTGTGGAACTTGAGGCAGGCTACCGGAGGAGTTATCGCGAGTTTTACAAATGGAGCTCCATTTTCCGCGCGGCGGGAAAACATGAATCTCCGACCGACAGGATCCGCCATTTCATTTATACTGCATCATGGAAGAAACTGGATCCGCTCTGGGGGGGAATCATCCGCTTAAAACGTCTGCCGTTCGCGACCTTACTTCTGGAAAAAGTCCTGAATGCCCGCAAATGACGCCGGTCCGTTTCATGATCCCGTTCCGGAGGGATTCGGGTCGATCCACTCGGACATTTTACCCGTATAATAGGTCACTTTTGTAAAATCGTATTTCTTCAGTTTTTCAGCGTGGCCGTCGACAAAGCTCACGCCGAATCCCGTGTGGCGGTCGAACTGATCCATCTGCGTATCCTGCGTATAGTTGTCCAGATCGCAGTCCTCCACCGTGAACATGTGGGTCGGCGCCTCCTCGAATAAAATAATTTTCGATACCGCCATGCGCGCTTTGGCAAACTCCGTTTCATGCCAGGAACCGAATTTTCTGCCTTCGCGCACATAAACCTGGGTGCAGTTCAGCGAATAGGAGAATCTTCTGCGCGTATCCTTGGAGCAGTGGAAAATCTTCGCCTGCGCATTGCAGGAGCGCCGCAGATTGTTCGGCCATCCCGTATCCTCGGTCCACTCCGCGACGCTGACGGCAGGAGCATAAACCCCCGCATAGTTGTCCGCATACTGAATCGCCATCAATCCGATCTGCTTCAGATTGTTGATGCAGTTACCGGCAGCCGCCATGTCGCGCGCCTTGTTCAGAACGGGCAGCAGAAGCCCCGCCAGAATCGCGATGATTGTAATCACGACGAGGAGCTCGATCAGGGTAAAAATCTTCTTCCGTACACACCAAACCTTCATGATCCACCTGCTTCATTTTCAAGGTTCCCAATAAAAAATCCAGCCGGTACTCAATAAAATCCATCTTCGGGAAAAATCAAACCGCTAAGAAATTTTTTTTCAATTTTCTCTTGTTTTCCAAAGGGAACAGAAAATGAAAACAATACCGCCCTGACTTCCCGATCCAGGACTCCAGTTGCCATTTCAGCAACCGGACGTATGGGCTGCATGATGAAGGGATCCGGAAACCGCACAGGCAAATCCGCCTTCAGGAGCAGGGTTCTCATTCCGTTCTTCAGCCGATGCGCGGTCGATCACAAGGCTGGAGCACATGGCATGTCTCGGAAAAAATAAAACGGGCTCCGGACTTTCTGTGCCCGGAACCCGTCGCAGACAATATGTGTCTCTCAGGCGGTTACTTTTTCTCGTAAAAACCCTTCATGATTCTGCCGACATCGGAGTTGGGACGAACCCCGGAAAACTGTTCCGCACCTTTTCCGATCGCAAAGAGGAATACATTCTGCGCGGTATGCCCCTTGGTTTTCCATATCACTCCGAGCCGCGTGTCGGCAATGCGCAGTGCATTCTGATTCAGAGCGGTGCGTTTGTTCTTGCTGTTCGACTTCAGGATTTTCTCAAAGCTCTCCTTTTCGGCTGCGGTCAGATTCGCAATCCCCTGCTTCGCCAGTTTTTCCTGAACGGACTGCATGGTCTCGTCATTCTGGAAAGAGAATTTCTTCCCGTTGAACTTCGTATTGTTCTCCGCGATTTTCGCGGCAAATCCGGCGGGAAGTTTTTCCGGAATCATCAGGCCGCCCGTATCATGATCCGCCGTGACGACGATCAGCGTGTCGTTCGGATGTTTCTGATAGAATTCCAGCGCACGGGCAACGACCTGATCGAATTCAAGCAGCTCGGTCACCATCGCATACGTATTGTTGGCATGTGCGCCGACATCAATTTTCCCGCCTTCGACCATCATGAAAAAGCCCTTCGGATTGTCCTTGTAAAGCAACGCGATCGCCTTGGAGGCATACTCGTTCAGCGGACGGACGGCATCACGGACAGGAGTATAACCCGGAGCCTGAGCGGCAACAGTCGGCTGTTCCACCGAAAGGAGCTCGACCGCATCACTCAGCGCTTTGCTCGAATCATCTGTTTTCGGACGATCCATCTCATAGCCGAACGGCTTGAAAACAACCGTCGGCTTCAGAATGGCGTTCAATGCGAAAAAGGCATCCTGATTCTTATAGAACACCGCGAGCCCCGCCTTTTCCGCATCCCCGGCGGCGGCCGACTCTTTCACTCCGGAAACTCCGTATCCCATAATAAGGTCATATTTTGCTCCATACGCCTGCGAGAGGATCTTCGCATACTCCGCGCGTTTCATGACATGGGCATAAAAAGCGGCAGGGGTGGCGTGATTGATTGTGACGGAAGTGAGAAGCCCGACCTTGTATCCGGCTTTTTCCGCCAGCGCTGCGGACGATTCCACGGCTTTTCCATCCTTGTCCATGCCAAGCGCGCCGTTGACGGTTTTCACTCCGCAGGCAAGCGCCGTCGCTGCGGCCGCGGAATCTGTGGTCTTGTTGAGGACATTGTTCGTTTTAAGTTCCCCCTTGACCGGCATTGCATCCATGTTCAGTTTCCCGAACGCCCGCGCCAGTTTGACGGAATTCTGCCCCATCCCGTCGCCGATCAGCAGAAAGACATATTTCGGGCTGGAAGACTCGCCTGCTTTTTCATCCGTTCCCGTTGTAAACGCGCATGCCTGAAAGAGCAGCAGCATGGATACCGCGCCGGACAGGAATACGAACATTTTGAGTTTTTTCATCGTCGTTCCTCCTTCTATTTTTCAGTTCCCTGTATATTTTTCAGATAAACAAACCGGCCGCGCGGATACTCTCCTCCGCGTCCGGATATTGCGCAATCAGCTCTTCGGCATGACCTTCCTTGAAATCCTCGTATTCAAACCCCGGAACCACGACCGCGCCGAACAATCCCCAGGAATCTCTGCTCCGGTCAACAAGAACTGTCGCCTGCCACGTCCATGCCGGAATCAGGCTCTGGGGCATTTCCCCGCTCAGGATGTCCGGCCCGACGATGCGTTCCGTCCAGCTCCCGTCGGGAAAGAGCAGAATCTGGTGCGCCGGGCTGCCCGCGTGGTACATCCAAATCTCGTCCGAACGGACCTGGTGCCATCTCGACACCTCCGCGCCTTTGAGCAGATACAGGATCGAAGTTCCGGCACGGCGCTGTTTCGTCGCCTCGGTCTTGACGATTGAGCGGAACGTTTCGCGGAAATACCCGCCCTCTTCCGTATGGGGTGTCATTTCCAGCGCCCGTATGATTTCGTCCGCGTCTGCCATATCTGAATTCCTTTCTTCCGTGCGCGTACAATACATGAATTATTTCCGAATTCAATCCGAACTTGTTTTGATTTTTATGAAAAACGGGTGATATTAGTAAGGCTTCCTGACAGGGGAAAAGTTTTTCCCGGAAGGGGCGGGATTCTTTCAGAAAACGGAGCGGACATGCAAAACCTTTTTTCTTATAAAACGGACGGGTTCGTCCATTTCATCGGCTGCGGCGGGGCGGGCACACGGCCCCTGATGCGGATTTTCCATGAACTGGGATTTACAGTTTCAGGTTCCGACCTGGCGGAATCGCCGTCGCTGGAACGTCTGCGCGAACTGGGGCTCAGGGTGTTCGCCGGACACGACAAGGCGCATCTGCCGACCGCGGACGGAAACAAACTGCTTCTGGTTTACAGCTCCGCCGTCACGGAGGAGAATCCGGAGCTCGCGGAGGCGCGCAGAATCGGAGGGACGTGCATCCGGCGCGGCGAGGCGCTCGGACTTCTTGCCGGACTCTTCCCGCATGTGATCGCCGTCAGCGGATCACACGGAAAAACCAGCGTCTCGGCGATGATCACGCACATTCTCAAGACGGCGGGTCTCAAACCCGGTTACCTGATCGGGGCGGACGTGGTCTCCTGGGAGGAGTCCGGAAGCGCGGGAGCCGGAAAGATCTTCGTCTGCGAGGCCGACGAGAGCGACGGAACCCATACCGCGATCCACGCCTCGACCGCCGTCGTGACCAACATCGAGGACGACCATGCCTGGAACTTCGCCTCGCCGGAAATCCTGCTGGAAAACTTCCGCAAGTTCGGATTTCAGGCCGGAAAGCTGATCTATACGGACGCGCCTCCCGCTCATTCCCTTTTTCAGGGACACTCCTGCGCGTATCCCGTTTCTCCGGGAACCGTGCCGGTGGATCCGCGTTTCGCCTCGTTCGGCTACTACCGGAGAATCAATGCCGCGCTTGCACTCGAAGCCGTGACGCGCGACGGACTGCTGGACCATGAAAGCGCGCTGGAGGCGCTTCTTTCGTTTCCCGGCGTCGGAAGACGGCTCCAGATCCACTGCGAAGGAGAAAAGCAGCTGCTCATCGAGGATTACGCACACCATCCGACTGAACTTGCCGCTTCGATCCGGACGCTCCGGGAGCTCCATCCCGGACGGCGGCTTGTCGTCGTCTTCCAGCCCCACCGCTATGCGCGGCTCAAACGGTATTTCCATGAATTCGCGCAGGCGCTTGCGGCCCCGGACGCGGTTTTCATAACGCCCGTTTTTGCCGCGTGGACCGAGAAGGATACGCTGGACTCGAACGATCTGGCCCGCGCCGTCGGCAATGGCGCGCGCGCCCTGAGCGGCTCGTGGAAGGCGATGGCGGAGGAAATTTTCCCCGCCCTGCATGACAACGATCTGGTCGCCGTCATCGGAGCCGGCGACGTCAAGGAGATCCTCCCGTTCCTGAAGGAGAAAATCCGCCGGATTCCCGATCTGGCTCTTGTCTTTGCGGCGGGCGGCTCCTCCCGGCGGTTCGCTCTCGGCGACAAGCTCTTTCAGGAGCTCAGCGGCGTGCCGGTGTTTGTCCATTCCCTGCGTGCGCTCCTGCCTTGTGTCCGCAAGGGGTATGCCGTGATGGCTGTTCCGGAGGGGAAACAGGGTAAATTCATTGAAGCATTGCACAGACACTATCCCGAGGCGCTCGAAATCCTCCGTTTCGCTCCGGGCGGAGAGACCCGGACACAGTCCGTGAAAAACGCCCTTGACGCGCTGCCTTCCGACGCGGAAATTGTCGCGATCCATGACGCGGCACGGCCGCTGATCACCGCAGGGGCGCTGGCGGACTGCGTGCGGGCGTGCCGGAAATACGGCGGCGCAGTTTCGGCGCGGCGCGCTTCGGACACGGTCAAGGAGACAGATGAGAACGCTCTTGTCGTCCGTACGCTTCCGCGTGAAAACCTCTGGACGGTCCAGACACCGCAGGTCTTCCACCTCTCCCTGCTCCTTGAAGCCTGCCGCAAAGCGGAAAAACATGGCGGAACCTTCACCGACGACGCGTCGCTCGTGGAGACCTTCACCGGAACGAAAGTCAAACTCGTGGAGAACCGTGCGGAAAACGGCAAGATCACCTATCCCGGGGATCTTCTTTTTGCGGAAGCCTGTATGAAAGCGCGGCACGGACACTGAATCATCCCGGCTCGTCCCCGCGCCCTGCGGAACACATTATTTCTTCCAGAAGGACGGCAGGAAAATGATCAGGATCGTGTAGAGTTCGAGACGCCCGACCAGCATCTCCAAAGCCAGAAGGAGTTTCGCCGCCGGGTTCATCCAGGAGAACGTGTAGATCGGCGCCAGTTTCCCGAAACCGGGGCCGGCATTGCTGATGCAGGTCGCCGATGCGGAAATTGCCGTAATCATATCCATTTCACAGACCATTGGAAGAAGTGTCGCAAACAGAAACACCGTGAGAATGTAGATGGCGAGAAATCCGAATGCCTTGTTGAGCACCGCCGTGTCCATGCGTTTTCCGTCAAGCCGAATGTCCTGGAGCGAGCGCGGAAAAATGCAGCGCCGCAGTTCGGAGAAACTGTATTTTATGAACAGAAGCAGCCGGACGCATTTCATGCCGCCGGCGGTCGAACCGCCGCACGCGCCCATGAAGATCAGCCCGAGCAGAAGCATGCCGCAGACGCCGGGCCATAAGGTGTAGTCCGCCGTGGTGAAGCCCGTGGTGGTGGAGAGCGCGACAACCTGGAATGCCGCAGCCCGCAGCGAAAGCCAGGGAGACATATGATACTGGTCGCCGCTGATCGGGTCCTTCACATGGGAAAAGAAAAGGGTCGTCGCGATAATCAGCGTCACGACGATCAGGATCCCCGTGAAAAAGCGGTATTCCTCGGAAAGATACTGTTTGAGCGGAAGACCTTTGAGCGCACGGTAATGCAGAATGAAGTTGCAGCCCGAAAGGAACATGAAGATCGTGATGACGACCTGGATATAGGAGCTGTTGTAATAGGCGATGCTGTTGTTTTTCGTCGAGAACCCGCCGGTCGCAATCGTGCTGAAGGAGTGGCAGACCGCGTCAAAGAGGTGCATGCCTCCGATCCAGAGAAGAATCGTCTCAAGCAGCGTCAGTACGAAATAGACCATGAACAGGATCTTCGCCGTGCTCGCGATCCGGGGGGTGAGCTGGTCGTCGTTGGTCTTGACGCCGGGGACCTCGGCGTTGAACAGGGACTGCCCGCCGACGCCGAGCATCGGCAGAATCGCAAGCGACAGCACCACGATTCCCATGCCGCCGATCCAGTGTGTCAGCGAGCGCCAGAACAGAATGCCGTAAGATAGACTTTCCACGCCGTTGGGAAGCGTCGAACCGCCGCGCAGTTCCAGCGTGCTGTCAATTACTGACGCGCCCGTGGTGCTGAAACCGGAAACCGTTTCGAAAAAGGCGTCATATACATGCATCCCCGTAATGGCGATAAACGGAAGTGAACCGAAAAGCGAGACTGCGAGCCATCCGCCGGCGACAATCGCGAAACCTTCGCGGATTCCCGTCTGGATATTCTTCGAACCGGGACGCAGCAGAATCACGCCGAGCGCACCGGAAAGCGAGGTGATCACGGCACAGGAGAGCATCAGGAAAATCTCATGCGGATCATCCCCCATGAGAAAGGCGACCGCGCCGCAGGAGGCGATGGCCAGCCCTTCCAGCAGAACCAGGATCGAGATCAGATAGGTGACGATTTTCAGATTCATAGACAATCACTTTTCCGGGAAAAGCGGTTCCAGTTCCTTTTCCACGTCCGGCGTTACGACTGCGACGACCGTGTCCCCCGGCTGGAAGACCGTGTTGCCCGACGGCGCAAAAATCTCGTTCTTCCGGAAGGCCAGCGCAAACAGCGTGGACGAGGGCAGATTGCATGCCGCAAGCTCCTTCCCGCAGAGCGGGGACGAGTTGGAGACGCGGAATTCGGTAAGCCTTGCGTGGAACATCTGGAGAAACGCGTCGATGCGCATGGTCCCGCTTTCAAGCATGCGCAGAATCGAATTGACCGCCGTCAGCGTGGTGCTGAATCCGCAGTCGATCATGTCCATCGTCGGGACGATGCGGATGTATTCGGGTTTCGACGTGACCGCCACGGTCTTTTTCGCACCGAGGCGTTTGGCCATGATGCAGCTCAGGATGTTGTCCTCGTCATCCTGCGCTGCGCTGACGAATCCTTCGCAGTCGCGGATTCCGGCCTCCTCCAGCACCTCCTCGTCGGTGGGGTCCCCGTGGATGACGAGAATGCCGGGCGGGAGCATATCAAGGAGCTTTTCCCCCTTCTGCTTGTTTTTTTCCACGAAACGGACATCGTAGCCGGAGGAGCAGAGCGCGGAAGCAAGCAGTTTCCCTGTCGCGGTCGCGCCGGAAATCACGATGCGCGACGCTTTGACTGAGATCGACTCCTCGGAGATCCACGTGATGAAGTTGTTGACGTCGCGGTTGGAGCCCGCGATGTAGACCTTGTCCCCGGGAACGAAAATCGTGTCGCCGTGCGGGATCAGGAACTGTTTCTGACGGACAATCGCCGCAAAACGGACGGAATTGAGAAGTCCGGAATCGGTCGGGATGTCCTTGACACGCGTCCCGGCAAGCAGCGACGAGGGTGTGACCCGGAACACCTCCATCACGGCATCGGGATTCGAAAAGCGGATCTTCTCCACAAGAAGACGGTTCCGCAGGACACTCCGGATTTTTCCGACGCACTCCTCCGAGGGAGAAACACATTTCCAGATTCCGAGCTTGTCCGGCGTGACGCCGTCCTCCTCCGAAAAGCAGTCCTGCGAATTCACGCGGCAGACCGTCTTGTGCACGCCGAGCTTCGAAGCGAGCTGGCAGCAGAGGATGTTCGCCGCCTCGTCACCGCTGACGGCAAGAAGCGCGTCGGCATTTCCGATCCCGGCCTCCTTCAGCGTGCGGATGTTGACACAGCTGCCTTCGACCACCTTGATGTCCAGATTGTCGTTGATGTGCTCAAGCATTCCCGCGTCGGAATCCATGATCGTCACGTCATGATCCGCGGTGCAGAGCGTGGAGGCCAGCAGCCTGCCGAGTTCACCCGCGCCTGCGATGAGAATTCTCATGAGAACTCCTTTCTCAGGAATGGAAGTCGTAGACGTGCTCGAACAGTTCCGCGACCTTCTCTCCGGCCTCCTGCTCCTTCGGTCCGGTGACGCGGAGCGTGACGCAGTCGTTGCACTGGAGCCCGAGCGCAAGAAGATCCAGAATGCTCTGGAGGTTCGATTTTCCGCGCTCCGACTCGACACAGAATTCATGTCCGGGATACAGTTCGACCGCGCCCATGATCATGCTAGACGGGCGGCAGTGGATGCCGGCCTTGTTCCGGATCTGGATTTTCTTCTCAAACATAAAATGTCTTCTCCGAATTGTTTTTTGCAGAAAGAGACACGATGCAAAAGTTAAAAGTTTCAGCCCTGAAAAAATAACGGTTTATAATATAGCACACCTTTTCCCATCTGACAAGCAGGATTGCATTCCTTTTATCCGGGAAACAGGAAAAACCGCTGGAGAATAGGAACGGCAGCGGAAAGTATCGGGGATTCTGGCATTCCGATCTTGCAATTTTCCCTCTTCCAGAGTACAGTTACGGCATTTTTACAGTCACAGAAAAACAAACAGGTGTTTCCATGGCGGAAAAACTGAAATTCGGCCGTTACGATTATGCGGCCTTTCTCTGCTTCATATCCTATGCGATGTGTTCGATCATCATCCCTGTGTCACTGGTTCCGATTGCAAAGGATCTGCACTTTCCGCTGACGGAAGGGGGAATGGGTCTGGGCGGCATTCTTCAGATCGGGCGCGCAATCCCGATGGTTGTCGCGCTGATTCTGTGCGGCTTCTTTTCGGGAAGCTGGGGCAAATGCCGTTCGCTCGGATTCGCGATGCTTTCGATGGCGCTCGGCGTGCTGCTTGCGGCATTTTCTCCGGTTTACGGAGTCATGTTCTTTGCTTTGATGATTGCCGGATTCGGCGAGGGAATCATCGAGGGACTTGCCACACCGTTCGTGCAGGATCTGCACGAAAAAGAGCCGGGCCGCTACATCAATTTTTCGCATTCGTTCTGGTCCGTCGGCGTGGTCTCGGTGGTGCTGGTTGCGGGCGCGCTCCTCGCAAACGGCGTGAACTGGCGTTATATCGTCTGCGGCTGCGGCGTCATCGGGCTCTTTCCTGCGATTCTCCTTCTCTTCCCGAGCAGGAAACACCCCTATCCGGAATGCGGGGAGATCAAAAAATGGACGGCTGTCTGCGGCGACTTCTGGAAGATTGTCCGAATCCCGCGCTTCTGGCTCTTTTTCGCGGCAATGTTCTTTGCCGGCGGCGGGGAGTTCTGTCTCACCTTCTGGTGCGCTAGCTTCATTCAGGTGGAATACGCTGCCTCCGCGTGGGCGGCGGGAATCGGAACCGCCTGTTTCGCGGGCGGCATGATCGTCGGACGCATGGGCGGCGGGATTCTGATCCGCCAGAAGAAACTCAAGGAGTTTCTGGTTTATACCGCTCTTGCGGCAACCGTGATCAGTCTCTTCTTCCCGTTTCTGGAATCGCTCACAATGCTTTTCATCCTGCTCTTTTTCACCGGCATCGCCACGGGTCCCTTCTGGCCGAGCGTCCAGAGCTACTGCAGCACAAGAATGACCGTTGACAACACGATGCTTTTCATCCTGCTCTCCGCCGCGGGCATTCCGGGATGCGGATTCTTCACGGCGGCAATGGGAATTCTCGGCGACACATACGGACTTCGCCTCTCCTTTTTCCTGGTGCCCTTCTGTTTCATTGTCCTTGCCGCACTGATCGGCATTGACTGGTACCGGAGCCATGCTGGAATTGTAAAACGCGCAAAACGCATGCAGACTGTCCGGCATTGATGTCTTACACTGGAAATACCGGAAGCAGGCATTGACTTTTTCCGAAAAAAATAAAATAATCTCTTGCCCTTTTTGAAAGAAGGTGTATAATAAGTTTTCCGGAATTCCCGATTTCAGGATGACTTTGATCCATGGAACCATAGCTCAGTCGGTCAGAGCAGGTGACTCATAATCACCGGGTCGCAGGTTCGAGCCCTGCTGGTTCCACCATTTTCAATGCTTTGCAAATCCTTTCAGATGAATTACTTGTAAAAACCGCTTGATTTGGTTTCCGTCTGATCTCCTTTCCGATTTTTTTCCTCTTTT
>CASEFP010000218.1 GCA_949287225.1 uncultured Lentisphaeria bacterium | reverse complement strand
GAGCAGGCTATCCCCGACGCAAAGCATCGGGGTATTACGCCCGCTCTTACACGGCTCGTAAACGAGCCGGATGCAAAAATGGAAAAACGAAGAATATAAAGTCGCCCCAAGGGGCGAGGTATTGAACCCAAATGAATAAAAAATAACAGAAAAAATTAGCATTACCTAATTGAAAAATTCTTTTTACAGAATTATATTTAATCCAACGGAACTCCCATACACATCATTTACGGCTCATAAATGGTGTTTTTTTTAGCACAAAAAGATTAGATTAAACTAATTATATAGGAGGTAAGACCAGATGAAAGGGAAAAAGCAATGTCCCTGCTGCTGCGGAAGCAAAACGGGAAACAAACGGGAATACCATGTCGGCAACCGGGAAATGACTCTTGCGGAACTGCCGGTCGGCACCGCGGCAACGGTTCTCAAAGTGACTCCGGACTGGCGCGGCAGAAAGAAATTCGCGGATATCGGCGTCATCGCAGGAAGTGAACTCGTAATGGAGGCGCACGCGCCGTTCGGCGGACTCCTGCGCGTGAAAATCATGGAAACAAGCATGGCACTGCACCGGGATGACGCAGTGAATGTCATGATGAAACGCGGAGAAGCGTCAGAATGAAACAGCATTTCACCATCGCCCTCGCAGGGAATCCGAACTGCGGCAAAACAAGCATCTTCAACGCTTTGACCGGAGCCCGCCAGCATGTCGGCAATTATCCCGGCGTGACGGTCGAAAGCAAGAGCGGACACTTCACTCTGAACGGGATGGAAATCACGTTGATTGATCTGCCGGGAATTTACTCCCTCTCCTCGAATTCCCCCGAGGAGGAGGTCGCATTCCGGGAACTGACGAAAAAAGGAATCGATCTGATCCTGAATGTCGTGGATTCCACGATTCCACAGCGGAGTCTCTACCTGACAACCCAGCTTGCCGAACTGCACATTCCGATGATTCTCGTATTCAACATGAGCGACGACGCGGAACGCAGAGGATTGAAATTCGATATTCCGAAGCTCGAAAAATATTTCGGCGCCCCGATCGTCCGGACCGTCGGATGCAGAAGCTCCTGCGTTGAGCCACTGCTGAAAACCATTGCCGCAACGCTTGAAAAACTGGACACTCACGGTGTCCCGCTCCTCTCTTATGGCGGAGACATCGACGATGCCGTGGTAAAAATCAGCGGCGCAATCGACGCCCTTTCAGTTCAGCAGTATCGTCATATCCCGGCCCGATTCTTCGCCGTCAAACTGCTGGAACATGACGCGTGCGCATGGAATCTTCCGGAATTCCGGAGCATCCATCCGCAGGTGGAAGAGGAGATCCGCCATCTGCGTGACAGACACGCCATTGAAGCCGATACCTTCCTGGCGGACAGCCGCTATGCCATGCTCGCGGGCGCCTGCCATGATGCAATCTCAATGACACGCGAACGCCGACGCGAGATCTCAGATAAAATTGATACGGTCATGACCAACCGTTATATCGGGCTTCCGCTCTTTTTCCTGATCATGTACGCGACGTTCTATTTCACATTCACCTGCGCAGATCCGCTGATGGGATACATTGAGGAACTGTTCGCCAGGTGTTCGGAATCCGTCAAGGCGCTCTGGCCGGAGACGGCAATGCCTTATCTGCGTTCGCTCCTGACCGACGGCGTGATCGGCGGTGTCGGCGGTGTGCTGGTCTTTCTCCCGAATATTCTTTTCCTCTTCTTCGCCATCGCGCTCCTGGAGGATTCCGGCTACATGGCGCGCGCGGCATTCGTGATGGACGGCGTGATGCGGCGTTTCGGGCTTCAGGGACGCTCCTTTGTGCCGCTGGTGCTCGGGTTCGGCTGCACCGTTCCGGCGATCATGGCGACCCGCTGCATCGAATCGGAACGCGACCGGAAAACGACAATCATGGTCCTCCCGCTGATGAGCTGCGGCGCACGCCTTCCGATCTACGCATTGATCATTCCGGCATTCTTCGCCGCGAAGTATCAGGCGTTCGTCATGTGGCTGATCTATCTCATCGGCGTGGCGATTGCGCTTGTTGCGGCGCGGATTCTGAAATCGACACTCTTCAAAGGCGACGGAGAAATCTATCTGATGGAGCTGCCGCCCTACCGGATGCCGACAATCCGGAGTCTGCTTCTCCACATGTGGGACCGCGGCAGAATGTATGTGCAGAAAGCCGGAACTATCATTCTGGCGACCAGCATCGTGCTCTACATCTGCAACACATGGCCGGAAAAAACGGATTTTTCAAGAGATTATGACAAGCTTGCGCAGAGTGTGCGGGAAAATGTCAAACTGGACGGGGAGGCTCGGGAAAATGCCCTCTCCGCGCTGGAAAATGAAAAACGGGCGGAAATGATGGAATACACGATCTCCGGACGCATCGGACACGCGCTTGAACCCGTATTCCGTCCGATCGGCTTCGACTGGAAACTGACGACCGCCTCAATCGGGGCGCTCGCCGCCAAGGAGGTGTTTGTTTCCCAGCTCGGGATTCTCTACGCGGAAGGCGAGACGGATGAGGAGTCCGTGCCGCTCCGGGAACAGCTGGTGAAGAATTATTCGCCGCTTCAGGCGTTCTGCATCATGCTTTTCTGCCTGCTTTCGATTCCGTGCCTCGCCACGCTTGCCATTCTGCGGCGTGAACTCAATTCCTGGAAACTGACGGTCGCGGAAGGCTGCGGCATGTTCGTGCTTGCCTATTGCGTGACATTCCTCGTCTATCAGCTCGGCTCGCTCCTGGGAATCGGGACGGCGCTGTTCGGATAACGGGAATCCTTTTCCTGCTGGAGAACAGGATGACTATTCCGCCATGCGGCGGGCACAGCCGTCTCCGTCTCGCGCCCGGGGAAGCCGTGCTCCAGCGGGAAAACAATGGCGTCTTCCATACGCTCTGAAGGAAAAATTGTCCGGGATGGCGGGATTCCGGAGGCTTTTACTCCGTTCTGCCCTCCCCGGCGCGGCAGCGGCATTTCACCGTTTCCAGAAATGCTCCGTTCAGACGGTAGAATCTCCAGTAGATTCCCAGATAGGTCAGCGAGAAGAGAATCGGGATTCCGCCCATGATGACGCGGATTCCCAGTATGGTTCCGGGCCCCTGCGCGGCATCGGCGACAAAACCGATGAGGGAGAGTCCCGCGCCTGTGATGAATCCGCTGAGCGCCCCGGCGAGCTTCACGACGAACGTCTGTGTCGAAAAGACGATGCTCTCGTTCCGCGTGCCGAGCTTGTATTCACCGTAATCGACGACGTCCGCCAGCATGACGGTCAGGATTCCGAGGGAGAATCCGATACCGAGGTTGACGATCGCGCCGATCAGAAACACCGAAGCCTTCAACAGAAAATCGCCCGCGGGAAAGATGCCGAGCAGAAGCACCGCGAATCCGGCGACGGGAAAGAGCGCGGATGCAGCAAAGACGCTCTTCCGTCCGAAGCGCGCGGCGAGGAAGGGATAGCCGAAGAGGCCCGCCAGCTGCGCGAGTCCCGCCGCCAGCAGATAGGACGAGACCAGATCCTGCATGCCGAGCGCGTATTTGAAATAAAAGACGGCGAATCCGTTGGAGAGCTGGAACGAGAGGTTGAAGAGAAGCGAGAGAATCAGCACGACAATCACCTGGTCGTTGCGGGCCAGAATCTGAACCATTTCCCTGACGGAAGTGCGTTTTTTTGCCGGCGAAGAAGATACAACGGTCTCATGCACGAAGAAAAAGGTGATCAGGGAACAGACGATGAAAACAATCCCAATGAGGAGACTCAGGCGGGAAAATCCTGCGGTCTGATCCCCTGCCCCGAATCTGCCGACCAGCGGCAGGCCGAAATAGCCGATCACCATCCATGCGGCGCTTGCGAAAATGCGCGGAACAACAGAGATGGTGTCACGCTCTTTCGCGTCGTCGGTCAGAGCGGGGATCATCGACCAGTAGGGAATGTCCATCAGCGTATAGGTCACTCCCCAGAGGAGGTAGGTGACGGCGACGTAGGTCAGCTGCTGCGACGTGCTCAAGGCGGGATTGAAAAAGAGAAAAACAAGAACGATGGCGTTCAGGACGGTTCCGAGAAGAATCCACGGGCGGAATTTACCCCAGCGCGTTCTTGTGTTGTCCACGATCAGCCCCATGACAGGATCATTGACCGCGTCGAACAGCCTTGCGGCGAGAAAAAGATTTCCGATGAAGATCGGGCTGATTTTACAGATGTCCGTCAGATAGAACATGTAAAAGGTTGCGACAATCGCATAGACAAGATCCTTGCCGAAGGCTCCCGCCCCGTAGGAAAGTCTGGCCGTCCAGGTGAGTTTCCGCATTTTGCGCTCCGGATTTTTTTACAACGTTCTGAACGCTTAAAAAAATAACATCAAGCGCTGTGATTTCAAGAGGAAACAGAATAATTCTTTTCCCCGGGAAGCCACCAGGAGAAAAAGAATTATTCTGCACGAGGACAGCCGGAGATGTTTCAGCGGAGGACCACCCCCTCTTCGCGAAGGCGTTTCTGCAGTTCCCCGACATTGATTTCCGCGCAGGAACAGTTGGTTTCCAGCGCCAGAACGGCGGCATTGCCGGCAGCTTCCCCCATGCCGAAGCAGGGCGGCATCACCCGGATCGCCGCAAGAACGGCTCGATCGCACGAGACATTGCGTCCCGCCGCGAGAAGATTGTCCATCCCGGAGGGAAGGAGAAGCCGATAGGGAAGCGTGTAGCTTTTTGTCGAAGGGATGTATTTTCCCACGAGTCCGGCATGGGTGTCGCGCGAGTTGGAGAGCGTCAGGATCGCATCCGGGAAGATTTCCCCGTCGATCAGCGACTGTTCGCGCAGCATGAAATCGCCTTTGATCCGGCGGGTTTCCCGCACGCCGGGAAGCGCCGCGCTTGCCATAAGGCGCACGTTTTCACACCCCTTGACGTATTTGCGCAGGAACTTCAGAATTGCCGTGATCTGGCGCCGCCCTTCGATGGCGATTCTGGTAAGATCGTCCGACCGGGTGCCGTCCACGTCCGGAATCCTTGTGATGTTCGCGCGCCATGTGTTGTCGTCCGCCTTGTAGAGCCCCAGACGGCGGCGCGGAACCGGGTAATCCCCGTTTGCAACGGCTTCGGCGATCTCCTTTTCAAAGCGCATTGACTCCCATCCCTGCCTCCGGCAGCGTTCCTGGAGGATTGATTCATCAATTCCGTCAAGGCTGAAGAAGAGTCCGCCTGCCTGCATTTCGCCGGTGGCATCGTCCCCCTTGCACATCGGGCATCCGGCAAAAGCGGCGATGTCGCCGTCGCCGGTGCAGTCGATCACCATCCGGGGGCGCAGCGCGATCAGCCCCTCTTTTACCGCGAGGATGACCGTGTCGATCCTCCGTTTGTCCGAGGTGCGGATCACGTCGATTGCCTGAACGCCGTAGAGGAGTTCCACGCCGGACTCCAGACACATCTGTTCGGCAACGAATTTCAGTGTTTCCGGATTGAACGGGGTCAGGTTGCGGTGTCCGAACTGGTGCCAGGAGGAGTGGGCGTCGCAGTTTTCCAGATTCATAGGCTCGAGTGCGCCGCCTGCCGCGATCAGGCGGTCGACCAGCTCCCGGAAGAATCCGCGGATCAGCTGTTCGGTGCCTTCGGGATCCGACGAGGTCATGAAGGGGCCGACCAGTCCGCCTGTCGCGGTGCCGCCAAGCGTGTATTCCCGCTCAATGAGCAGCACTTTTTTCCCCCGCCGCGCCGCACAGCAGGCAGCCGCGATTCCGGCTGGTCCGCCGCCGGCGACGAGAACATCGGGGGTTCCCCGCAGGGGAAGTTCCCGGGAACTATGATAGATAACAGTATTCATTGCTTCATCTCCATTGTCTGCGGCGCGGCAAGGATTATATTTTCTGTTCAGTTGCATGAAAAAAGATCCTGTCGTGATTTTTTTCATGGATTGCCGAGCCGTTCGATTTCAGCGGCCACGGCTTCGCGCTGTTTTGCAATGCGCGCAGGAGAGCTGCTCCAGTCTGTCAGTGTCCGGGCGACGGGGCGGATCAGTTCGGCGATCCGCACCTGCGGGTTACCAGCTCCGTGCGCGGCAAGACGTTTTGCAAGCAGATTGAGATACTCCACATCCTCATTGCCGTCCCGGATGATTTCCAGTCGCTGCGAGGTGACGGGACCGTCAACTCCGACATCAATTCCGGGATAGACCAGATAGCCGTCCCCGTTCGCGAACGGGAAGATATGGGAGGTTTTCCAGACGTCGTTCTTATGGGTTGTCGGGCCATCCCACCAGTCGACCGCCCAGTAGAGCACACCGTCCACTCCGGAAAGAACCTGAAGCCAGGAGAGGACCCGGTGGGAAGTTCCGCAGTCGTCGACCAGATAGGTCGGATAGGGCTCCTGCGGGGAGACGCATGTATACCACCAGACCTGTTCCCCGGCACGCTGGCGCTTTTTCAGGAACTCTCCGTCGAACGCATGCAGAATGGGGGACCAGATGTCGACATATCCCGTCAGGTCGGCATAAGCTTTGTTTACTGTGAGAAGAAGAGGAACATCCCGTCCTGCGGAATTGCGAAGACGTGTAACAAAATCCTTGAACACACCGTATTTTGCGCGCGACGGCTCATCTGTTCCGTAGACATATCCTTTTTCCAGCCAGCCGTTTTTCCTGAAACGCTCGACGATACGGCTGATTTTTTCTACATCCTCGCGTTTTGTCCCGTCATGGGGAGACAGATTGACCGTCCGCACGCGGGGATCATTCAGGAAGCGTGCCGCATCCTCGGAAAGGAGCGGGACCGGCAGTTCCCGGGGCATCAGGCGCCGTTCGACCAGGAACCAGTAGTATTTTTCATAAATCTTCCGGTATTCGGGGGAATCCCAGGCGACACCATAGCGCTGGCGCAGACCGTATCTGCCGAAAATTCCGAAAGAACTCTTGAAACTGGGAAGAGCCGGGAGAGAGAAATTCCGGACTTTCACCTCCACGGGAATGACGGCGGCAACGCCGTTGGCTGTCCGCACCGTCACCTCCGCACGGCGGAGTCCGGGGGAGCAGTTCTCCTTTGCGGAGACCTGCAGCCAGATGCTCTGGGTGGCTCCCGCAGGAATATCCAGCGCACCGCGCCACGGAGGAAGCGGGTCCGGCATCATATCCGGTTCCACGCCGTTCAGGGTCGGGCAGGGTACCCAGACATAGCGTGTTTCCAGAAGTCTGACATTCAGTCCCGCCTCCGCGCGGCCGGTGGTTTCGGACAGAAATTCTCCGCAGGATACATCGACCCCTTTCAGGGCCCCGTCCGCGGCGGAGACCAGAATCTGCACGGATTCCGTCTCATTTCCCGCCAGCGAAAGCGAAATGCGCAACTTCCGGTTTCCCGCGGGAATCTGCACGTAGCGCGGATGCTTGTTGAGCACCGAGTCCACCTAGACAACCGGACGCCCCTTCTGTTTGAGCATCGGCAGGATTTTCTTTACATTTTCGCTCCGGGGACCGACATGATGATATTCGTTCAACGGCGCAACCGCATACCAGGCGTGACCGGTTTTCCGCAGATCATCCGTATCCTTCCAGCTGGTGCCTTTGACGATCGCCCACGGGAGAAGCGTCTCCTCCGAGTGCAGTGAACGATAGATCAGATAGCGTTTTGCGCCGCAGTCGTTCCATTGGAGCAATGCGTTTTCCCCCTCCGGACCGGAGGCAAGGCGCAAAACGGGCTTCTTCTGTGCGGCGGGATCGGTTTTTTCCGCCAGACAGACCTCATCCATAAACGCTTCACCACCGGTCAGCGGACCGAAAATTTCAAACCGCACCTGAATTTTTACAGCCTTGGGAGGTGCCTTGATTTCCGCGGACAAAAGTTTCCAGCGGTCGGAACGGGAGAGGGATTTGCCGAAAACCCCAAGATCTTTTCCACTGGCGTCATACAGATAGCAGAGAAGTTCGCAGCGCCCCTTCGCAACAGCGCTTAATACATAGGTGCGTCCCCCTTGAATCGGGGCATCCTGCGTGAGAGCAACATAACGGTCACGGTTCCCCTTCTCCCGGCGCACATATCCGCATGCTGCCCCTTCCGGAGCATCTTTCCGTTCGATGCGGCCCGCACGGCCCTGTCCGCGGAATGTCCATGCCTCGGCGCCGCCTTTGGCGGCTGCCTTTTCAAACCCGGGATTGCGGAGCAGATTTTCCCCGCTGAGCGGGAGTGCCAGGAGAACTCCGGCCGCAGCCGGAAGGATTGTTCGGAGATTCAGCATTTGGTTATTTCTTTGCAATAGCTGATTGAATGTAATTTGAAGTTTCCTTCAAATGAATCTGAAAAACGGATCACCTGTGCAGGTGCGACGAGAGCGGAATCTGAACGGAGGACAGCATGGCCTCAGTATTTCACAGTAACGGAATGAAGAATAAAGGTTGTAAAGCCGAGCTCCCTGAGCGATGTGCGCAGAGTGCTTCCTGCAGAACCATCCGGGCGTGCAATATTCACTAAATTGGGATTGTGATGCATAGAAAGAGCACTGTTTTCTTTTGTCGTATTCGGGATAAACATCCAGAAGCCGGATTTTGTTGCCGGTTTATAGGTGTCGCCCAACAGGGGAATTTGACTTGGAATCTTTATTTTTGTAAGTTTGTAGAATGAATACTTCCCATCAAATTTATAGAAGAAGCTGCCCCACTTTGCTGCAACCGTTTCTGTAAAGAACTGCTGTCCGCCAGAATAATGCCCCAAGTCAATCATTCCATAAGAGTTATAGCGGCTGCTGAGATAGGTATTTGAAGTTGAAGGACAGTATACGAGTTTCTCGTTGGCAATTTTCGGAACCGCATTGTAATTCAATCCCGTGATGAACTGAGTCCAGAGAAGGGCCGGCGAGGTTTCCCAGATCAGCGGAACCCATTCATTGCTGTCGTTGGCATACTGATGCACCGCCAGAATGCACTGTTTCAGATTGCTGACACACTGAATGCTCCGCGCCTTTTCCCGCGCGCTGTTCAACGCGGGAAGAAGCATCGCCGCCAGAATCGCGATGATCGCGATTACAACCAAAAGTTCTATCAAAGTAAAATCCGCCCTGTTCGGCTGTGAAACTTTTTCGCCGCGTGCGGCATGTTCTTTTTTCATTGTGTTCCGCAGAATCATCTTTGCTTCCTCCAGAAAATTCCTGTTTTTCCACTCATGAATTCTCCGTCGAAAAGCGCGATACGCTTGCGGAAAATTCTTTCATGAGGTATATTATACACGAAAAAGAACTTTTCAACTACGCGAAAAGAACCAAAATCCATGCAAAAAACGCCAAAATATCTGATATACAACGCCACGATCGGCAAACTGCCCGACGATCTCCTGATGATTTCCGTATTCGTGCAGAAAGACGACGCCATCACCTTTCTTCAAAAACATGAATATTATGAACTGGGCTGGTGCCGCGAAGGGTCGGGAATCTTTGTCGTCGGCAACAAGGTGCTCCCCTATCAGAGCAACGATGTGATCTGCATTCCGCCGGGAGAAGCGCATCTGGCGCGCAGTCTCTCCGGCCATTCCAGCGAATGGGTCTATTTCTTCATTGATTTTCATGCCATTCTGCCGGATCCGGGGATTCTCGCCCGCCTTTCGGGTGAACACTTCCGCAATATCTTCCGCTCACGCGAGATCATCGGCATTCTGGAACGGATTCTCGCCATCGACGCGAATAAATCTGCACAGCGAACACTGCATCTGCGCGCGGAGCTGCTCCATCTGGCGGCGGAACTCGTGGAAAGAGCACAGAACGAAGAGAAAGGAGAGTCCGGTAACACAGACTCCCATCTGAATCCCGAGGCGTTTGCCAGAATTCAGAAGGCGGTCGATTATTTCGTGCTTCATTACGGGGAAAAAATCCAGATTCCGAAAGTGGCGAGTCTCTGCGCGCTGAGCCGCACTCATTTCCGGCGCATCTTCCTCGCCGCGACGGGAATGACGCCCCAGCATTATCTGAACCACTTCCGGATCGGCATGGCGCTGACTCTCCTCCGCGAAACCGACGCGTCGATCGCGGAGATCGCCTTTTCCTGCGGCTTTCCGACGCTCTCAAGCTTCAACCGCCAGTTTCAGATCGAAGCGGGAACATCACCCACCCGATGGCGCGCCATGTTTCACAATGAAAAAAGGAGAAAACGCGGACGGATCAGGCAGGAGAAAATCCGCGGGTAAAACGGATTGTTCAGCCGAGCGCTTTCTGAAGCTCGACCTGGAACTCCCGGATGTCCTGTTCCGTGGGCTTTCCGGTCGGTTTGTCGAGCCCGAGACGCCCGTACTGATCCAGCATCCATTCCGCCGTCACGCCGGAACCGAACCTGACCGTTCCGCTGGCGACCGCGCCGGGACGCGCAATCGGGCTGAGTTCGACCGTGGTTTTACCGCTGATTGCCTGATCGGCCCCGGCAGCGGGGAGTTCCTCGTCAAGGGACGCGTCGCCCTCTTCCGGAGGCAGGTCATCCTGCGCAGGGAGATCCTCCGCGCCGGGCAGAGGCTCTTCCGCGGCGGCGGGAGCTTCCTTCTTTTTCGCGGCATCCGCTTTCGCCTCGGTCTCCTTCCAGATTCCGCTCTCGATTTCGGAAGCGAGCAGACGCAGTTCCATGAATGTGATATTCACTTTCTGCTCCTTGAGCATGTCCTGAATCTTGGAAAGACTGTATCCCTGCGGCACCTTTTCGGCGATGAATTTTTTAATCTCGTTGTTATCCATGATTTCTGCACTCCTTGCGGAAAAACAAGGACGGCGCAAAGGCCGTCCGGAAAAATTGCGAATGAATAATCAGAATGTCATCCCAGCGTCTTGAGATATTTCGCGTAGAGATCCTCGGTCATCAGATCCTGCAGCTCGTCCAGATCAATATTGTCGAGCTTGCAGATCCATCCCTTGGATTCCGGGAAATTCGAGACGATTCCGGGATCGTCCTCCAGATTCTTGTTGACGGCGACCACGGTTCCGCTGATCGGGGAATAGACGTCGGAAGCCGCCTTCACGGATTCGACAACGCCGAGGGAGTCGCCGACAATCATATCGGAGCCTTCCTTCGGAAGTTCCACATAGGTGATGTCGCCAAGTTCTTTGGTTGCATAGGCGGAAACGCCTACGGTGGCTTCGTCGCCGTCGATGTCAACCCATTCGTGCGTCTTTGAGAAATACTTGGTCATGTCTGACTCCTAAGTTGTTGATTCCCGTATTTGTTTTCAGCGGTAAAAAAGCATGGATTCCGCCGTCTGTCAAGAAGCAATTCAAGTTTTTTTGATTTTTTTTCTTGCCGTCCCGTTTTTATAGAAGGGAAGCGCCTCGATTTTCGCCGGAATCCGGACCCGTCCGGTGTCCACCTCGAACACGGCGTCAGAACTTTGCACGGCTTCGGGAGAGAGATACGCCATCGCGACAGCGCGCTCCAGAGAGGGCGCGAACGTGCCGGAGGTGACTTTCCCGACCGCGATCCCGTTCAGCAGAACCGCACAGCCCTCGCGCGCGGCACGGCGCCCTTCCAGCACAAGGCCGGTGAGAATCCGCCTCGGAGCCGCCTTGCGCAATACCTCCGAACCGGGAAATTCCCGGCTGTTTTCCTCCAGTTTGAGCATTGCACCGAATCCTGCTTCCATGGGTGTCGTCTCCTCGTTCATCTCGTGCCCGTAGAGAGGATAGCCCATTTCCAGCCGAAGCGTGTCGCGCGCACCGAGTCCGGCAGGCTTCACACCTTCGCAGGCAAGGAGCGTCCGCCACATCGCAACGGCCTTGTCAGCAGAAAAATAGAGTTCATATCCGAGTTCGCCCGTATAGCCGGTCCGGCTGAGCAGAACGTTCAGACCGTTGATTGTCACATGAGTGAAATGATAGTAGGCGGGAAGCGCCTCTTCCGGCACGCCGAGCGAAACAAGCACCTCCGAAGAGAACGGCCCCTGAAGATCCAGTTTTGCCGTGATGTCCGAGTCGTCCGTGATTGCGCACCCGTCCGGCAGGCGTTTTGCAAGCGTGGCAAAATCAATCTCCCGCCGTGCGGCGTTGACGACAATGAAAAACTCCTCTTCGGCAATCCGGTAGACGATCAGATCGTCGATCACGCCGCCCGCTTCATTCAGGAGAAAATTGTAGCGGCAGACACCCGTTTTCTGATCGGCGACACCGCGCGCCAGCGCACGGTCGAGCGCTTCGGCGCTCCCCTGCCCTTTCACGCGGAATTCCCCCATGTGGCAGATGTCGAACAGCGACACGGCCTCGCGCGTATGCTTGTGCTCGGCAAGAATTCCTCCGGCATACTGCACCGGCATGTTCCATCCGGCAAACGGCACCATTTTCGCACCGAGCGCGACATGTTCCGCCGCAAGCGGCGTTTCAAGCAGAACTTCTTCGGACATATTCTCTCTCCTCCCGATTCCCTTATTTTTCTGAATTATTCATGTGTAAAAAGAAATGGATCAACCTTCAGACACTCCGTCACAATATCGCGTGCCATCGCGGCATCCAGCAGAAACGAGGCGGCATCGCCGAAACGGAGATGCTTCAGAATGCCGTAACGCTCAAAAAGTCCCTGCATTTTTCCGTAAAAAAGCGAATGGTTCCCGACATGCCTGCGCGACGGTACCACGTGTTCAATGCCGTGAGCGTCGATCGCAAGCAGACGCTCGCGCGTCTCCGTCAGCATTCCCGGCACAGGAAACCATTCCTCCACACCGTGCAGAAAAGTGTTGCAGGATATGCCCTGTGTGCCGATGAAGAGAATCTTCGCCTGGCGGTCGGCAAGACGTCCCCACGGGGAGTTCCGCGCACAGGGTGTGCTGTACATTTCATGCCCGGCAATGAATGCGGCCGCGTCATGGCCCCATGCGGCAACGGAGTGTGTCGGATGCAGCGAACGCATCACGCCCTGCCGCTTCCGGAAAAGATCGGAAAGAATCCCGACTTGTGAAGGCGTCTCCAGAAGGGGAAAAACCGGATTCGACGCATTCAGGTGATACGTCAGCGTCGGAAACACCAGAAGTCCGGAGTCCTGAAAATATTCCATCAGCGCGTCCAGAACCGTATCCGCACCGCCGTCCACAGTCCCGATGCTCTTCATCGAAGAGTGAACCAGAAGCGTATCAGACGGCAGAATCCCGGCACGTCTCAAGTCATCCGTCAGCGACTCTTTCGTATGCATGGACGCACGGATATTCTCAGAACTGTTCCATCCAGCGGACCGCCTCTTCCGCCCAGGGATGTCCCTCGAAAAGTCCGGTTCCATGCGGTCCCTTTTCGTAAATGTGAAGCTCGAAGGGAACGCCGTTCTTCCGGAGAGCGGCGGCATACATCATGCTGTTTTCGACAGGCACGGCATTGTCCTCACCCGTATGCCAGATAAAGGCGGGCGGGGTATTCTCCGTCACCGTTTTTTCGCAGGAAAGACGCGCAGCCAGTTCCGGATCGGGGGTCTCCGTGCCCATCAGCATTCTGCCGGAGCCGACATTGGCAAAGGGTCCTTCAAAGGTGATGACCGGATAGCAGAGAAGCATCCAGTCCGGGCGGGAGGAAACACTTTGATCCTCATCTCCCGCATAGAGCGCCTCGCTGTAACAGTTGCCGAGATGAGCGGCGAGGTGTCCGCCGGCGGAAGAGCCCATGACACCGATTGCGTTCGGCCGGATGCCGAGTTCAGCAGCAAGCGACCGGACGAAACGGACGCCGCGCGCCGCGTCAGCAAGTTCCGCCGGATGATGGTATCCGTTCGAGCCGAGACGGTATTTGACGACGAAACAGCAATATCCCTTCGAAGCAAGATACTCGGCATAACCCCTTCCCTCATGATCGGCGAGATGGGAATAGGCTCCGCCGGGGAAAATCACCACGGCCTTTCCGTTGCGTTTCCAGACAGGGGCAAAATAAGGCGTGACGGTCGGGAGATGTTCGGTATCATCTGCAAGAGCAAGGGGAACTTCTCCATTCCAGAGCGGGATTTCTTTTCTGTTTTCAAGACCCATAAAAAACTCCTTGTTTTTTTGTTTCACTCAATTTATCATAACTGCGCTGCAGTGCAAACGGGAAAAGAGGATTTTTCCATAAAAAGCAAAATCCCGGCGCCGGACGGAATCCGGGCCGGGAAGGATGCTCAGGAACCAGGAGTTACTTTACATCGGAATCATAGAGGTTCGTTACGGTATTCGGAAGTGCATTGTAAAGGGAATCCGTGCCTTTGTCAATCTCATTTCCGGCAAGAACCGATCCATTGATCTGGCGGAGAATGGTCGCGCTGTCGCGCGCGAGTTTGGAACTGATCGAATCGGTGTCGCCGACGCCGTCCATCTGAGCGGAAACGGTGCCAAGCACTTTTCCGTCTTTTTCAACCAGTTCGACAGCGACTGACATTTTTCCGTCCTTTTCGCGTTTCATGGAGACCAGGCAAAGCGCCCCGCAGTTCAATTTCCCGCACAGTGCGCCGATCTCCTTTTTCGTCAGCTTCTTTCCGTGTTCAAACTTCAGATCACCCAGCGCCTTCTGAACGGTTTTTGTATCCAGAACATTGACTTTCGCATGGGTTGTCAGCTCGGAAAGGAAATATTCGATGAAAAGACTCCGGCACATTTCCAGTCCGTTCGTCGGATCATCCTGAATGTCCGTGACGGCGGAGACAACGGGTTTCTGAGCGTAGGCGAGACTTGCAAGGGCGGAAAGCACGACAACAGCAAGAAGTTTCCGAATCATAACGGCAAAATCCTTTTTTTCTTTACGATATTATTTAATTTAATTTTTTAATAATATATCACACGGGCAACGTTTTTCAATCACCACTTTTTTCCCGAAACGCAACATTTGCGGGAAAAATTGCTTTTTTATTTTAAAAACACGGAAAAGAGTTTATATTAATGAGCTGTATTCTGTGTTTCAGGTCAGACAATATAGGGAGAAGACCGTTGATGAAAGAATTTAAAGTAGGAATCATCGGGTTCGGAACCGTGGGCGCCGGTGTGGCGGACTGCCTTCTGAACAACGCCGATACCATTGCGAAACGCACGGGAGTGAAACCCGTTCTTGCAAAAATCGCCGATCTGGACATCACAACCGATCGCGGCGTCAAAGTGCCGGCATCCCTCCTTACGACCGATGCCAGGGCGTTGATCGACGAGGTGGATGTGGTTGTGGAACTTATCGGCGGAACCACGGTCGCAAAAAAAATGATTCTCTCCGCGCTCGAAAAAGGCAAACCCGTCGTCACGGCAAACAAGGCACTGCTCGCCGAATACGGACGAGAACTCTTCGAAACAGCGGAAAAATACAATACCGAAATCTATTACGAAGCCAGTGTTGCGGGCGGAATTCCGATCATCAAGAGTCTGCGCGAAGGTTTCGTCGGCAACCGCATCAGCCGCATCTACGGCATCATGAACGGCACGTGCAACTACATCCTCACGCGCATGCAGCGCGAGGAGATCGACTTTGCGCCCGTGCTCAAGGACGCCCAGCAGCTCGGTTACGCCGAAGCGAACCCGTCGCTTGACATCGACGGATTCGACACCGCGCACAAGGCGGCGATTCTTTCCGCGCTCGCCTACGGGAAGTGGTTCGGCATGGATCCGATCTATGTGCAGGGACTCCGCGATGTCACGCTGTCGGACATCAAGCTCGCCGACGAGCTCGGCTACAAGATCAAGCTCCTTGCGATCATCAAGAAGGAAAATGAAAACGTCGAGATCCGCGTCCATCCGACGATGATCCCGAAAAAGACTCAGCTTGCCATGATCGACGAGGTTTTCAACGGCGTCATGGTGACCGGCGACTATGTCGGCGACACGCTTTTCTACGGGCGCGGCGCGGGCCGTGCCGCAACCGCGAGCGCAGTGGTTTCGGACATCGTTGATGTCGGATTGAACCTGACACATAACTGCGTGCGGCGCATCCCCTCATTCCGGGAAGGAGCGCAGTTCGCCGAAATCGTCAAAATGGACGATGTGAATTCCCGCTATTATCTTCGCGTGCAGGTTGTCGATCAGCCAGGCGTGCTTGCGAAAGTGGCGCAGTTGCTCAGCGAGAACCGGATCAGCATATCCAGTCTGGTACAGCGTGAAGGACAGTCCAAGAACAACGTTTCGCTTCTGATCATCACCCACATGACCGTGGAAAAGAACATCAAGCATGCGATCGAAGCCATCAACCGCCTTCCCGAAGTCCGGGACACCGTAAAACTCATCAGAATCGAGGACATCTGAAACATGGGAAACCACACTGTTGAAAAAATCGGCGGGACTTCCATGAGCCGTTTCGGCGAAGTCATGAACAACGTCATCATCGGCTCAAGAAAAGGCGCGGCGCTCTACAACCGCGTGTTTGTCGTCTCCGCGTATTCGGGCATCACGAACCTGCTGCTCGAGGATAAGAAGACCGGGGAACCCGGCGTCTACGGATATATCGCCAAGGACAGCAAGAACTGGCCGGAAGCGCTTGAGAAAGTCCGTGCGAAGATGCTGGAATACAACCGTTCCTTCGAGAGCATCGGCCTTGACGTTGCGGAAGCCGACAAGTTTGTCAACGAGCGCATCGACGCGATCCGTGAATGCCTCAAATACATCATGTATCTGCGCAGCGCGGGACATTCCAAGCCTTCTGAATATCTGCCGTCCACGCGGGAGTTTCTTGCCGCGCTCGGGGAAGCCCACAGCGCCTTCAATTCCGCGCGGATTCTCCAGGCGAACGGCGTCAACGCCCGTTTCGTTGATCTTTCCGGCTGGATGTCCCCGGAAATCATGACGCTTGACGAAGCGATCCTTTCCGCCTTCAAGGGCATTGAATTCGACAAGGAGCTGCCGATCGTGACAGGCTACGTCAAATATGACGAGGGTATCATGAAGCGGTTTGACCGCGGCTACAGCGAGATCACATTCAGCAAGATTGCCGTCCTCACCGACGCGCGGGAGGGGATCATCCACAAGGAGTTCCACCTTTCCACAGGCGACCCGAAACTCATCGGCGTGGACAAGGTGAAAATCATCGGCAACACGAACTTCGACATTGCCGACCAGCTCTCCGACATGGACATGGAGGCGATCCACTCGAAGGCCGCCAAGGAAATGGAGATGAAGAACATCCCGATCCGTGTCAAGAACGCATTTGATCCGGAGCATCCCGGCACGCTCATCAGCCGGGATTACGTCTCCCCTACCCCGCGTGTGGAAATGATCTGCGGGCGCGGCGACCTGATTGCGCTTGAGGTGCATGATCCGGAGATGGTCGGGAGCGTCGGATACGATCATCAGCTGACCGAATGCCTTGCACATAACGGCATCAACTATATTGCGAAAAATACGAATGCCAATACAATCACACACTATATCCCGCAGAAGAGCAAGAACATCGAAGCGTGCATGGAACAGATGCGTAAAACATTCGTCCATGCTTCTGTGACGGAAACCCGTGTCGCGGTTGTCTCTGTGATCGGAACGAACATGAAGATTCCGGGATTTCTGGCGAAAGCCGCAAAAGCGCTTTATGAGGCGGACATCAATGTGCTGGCACTTGATCAGGTCATGCGGCAGGTGAATATCCAGTTCATCGTTTCGCGTGATGACTTCAAAAAGGCCCAGATTGTCCTGCACCGGGAATTTGTGGAAAACGCGAACCAGTAAAGAACGCAAAAAAGCGTGCGAAGCTGCGCAATAGAAAAATTCTGCGCGCGAAGCTGCGCAATTAAAAAAAAATTGCGACAGCAATTTTGATTCGTGCTCTCCTCTCAGTCCTGCCGCGGTCCAGCTGCGCAAGCTGGTCGCCGCAGGCGAAATCTCCTCCGGCGGCGGTTCCACCCGCTTAAGGACGAGAAGCGCTTCTTCGATAGCCGCCAGTACAGTGTGTAACCTTGGAGATATGCCCGAAGCTCTCGTGATCAATTATTATTGAGGAGGCGAAAAATGCTCTCGCATTCTTTCACCTCAACGGATACGCCCGGAGCTCTCGAACTTTTCGAAACGAAAAGTTCTCGTCACTGAGCGGTCTGAACCGCTCCGGGCGGGGGATTTCGTGCTACGCACGACCAGCTTACGCAGCTGGACCGCGCAAGGGTCAGCGACCCTTGACCCCGAGAAGAATGCTCGCGCATTCTTCCGTCTCCGCACGGTCAGCGTTTCGCACTCGTCGCCGGAGGTGAAATCGCCCGGAGCTCTCGAACATTTCGGATCGGAAAGGGCACGTCACGGAGCGGTGGGTAGCCCGCCGTGCGGCGGATTACGAGCTACCCCAG
>CASEFP010000217.1 GCA_949287225.1 uncultured Lentisphaeria bacterium | reverse complement strand
CAAAAACGGCGACAAGTGCGCCTCAGGAGGGCAGGAATCAGGCTTAAAATTGATTTTTGAGCGGGGAGTCGCAATTTTAGTCCGTCCTTGGCGCTTCCCCGGTCAGCCAAAAAAATTCGTGTTTTTTTCAATCAAGGTCGACACAATAAATTCAGGAACTTCTCTCGATTCGCGGGAGCAGTTCAAAAAAACAGGAAAACTTGAACTAATATAACAAACGAGAAGTTTTCCAATTTAGTAAATTTGGAAATTCAGAATGATGCTGCGACGAAGGAGGAAAACTGATATGCCTCCTGTAGACCTTAGCGATCGCCCATCAAATTGTGCAGTAGAAAACGACAAGCCTATTTTTGCTCTGCAAGACCCTAGAACATATAGTAAAGCAACAGTGGATGTTGGAACACGAAAATGTCAAAAAATACAAATAGATGGATTACTCCATGAAATACAACCAATAAAATGTGATTGGTGTATACGGGACAAGGCAAATGGAGAATGTCTTTTTGTTGAACTAAAGGGACACGATTGTGAGCATGCTGCAAAGCAAATCTGCAACACAATACAATGGTTTAAAAGCAACACAAGACCTTTTCTTTTACATCAATATGCATACATAATTGCGCACTCAAGAATTCCTGGAACAAATACTCGAATTCAGCTTGCAATAAGGCGTTTAGCACAAAAACACCATGTAATTTTGCAATGTAAACACTCTTCTGCTCAATTGAAGTTCTGAGATTGAGGTTACCCATGACCACAGATAAAACGAAAAGATTCTTCCGGGTTTCCGCCGAGGATTTCAAGAAAATCCCCGGCAGCCCGATTGTCTACTGGCTCTCACCTGCATTTCTCAATGCATTCTCAATTTATTCTCCTCTCTCACAAGAAATCCAGCTGAAAGCTGGTTTATCAACCGGTGATAATACGCTTTTTGAACGATTCTGGTTTGAAGTCTCTCTCCATGATATCTCCTTTTCCTGCTGTTCACTAGAAGAAACAAATCAGGCAAATCCCAGATGGTATCCCTGTCACAGCGGAGGAGAATTCCGAAAGTGGTATGGGAATCATGAAACTGTGATTAACTGGCAGAATAACGGATTAGCTATTAGAAATTTCGGACGTGAAACTGGAAAAATTCATTCTGCGGTAAGAAATGATGAATTTTATTTCCGATCTGGCTTAACTTGGTCAAAAATCAGTTCTGGTATATTTTCTGTAAGATATCGCCCAGAAGGATTTATTTTCGATGATACTGGGAGATGTGGTTTTGCCCAGACTCAGGAGATTCTTCATCAAGCATTAGGATTACTTAATTCAAGAATTGCTTCAAGCGCATTGGCGGCATTAAGCCCGACATTAAGTTTTACAAGTGGAGAAATCGCAAAAATTCCTTATTCACGAAATCTACCTGCCCTTCTTATTGAAAACACTCAACAGGCAGTTAAAAATACCCGACAAGACTGGGATTCTTACGAGACGTCGTGGGATTTTCAGGAAAATCCGTTGATTCAGGAAGCCAAGGCAACGGCAAAACCATCAAAGGCCGGCGAGGGATTCCTCTCCAGTCATGCGGAAAACGGAGAATATCTCGAAGCCAGCCGCCCCCTCGCAGACATTTATGTTTCACTCCGCCTGAAGTGGCGCCAACAGACCGAGGAAATGCGCCGCCTCGAAACCGAAAACAACCGCATCTTTATTGACGCTTACGGGCTGCAGGACGAACTCTCCCCGGAAGTCCCGTGGAATGAAATCACCCTGACATGCAATCCATGGTACCGGTACGGCAAGACGCCTGAAAACGCGGATTTACTTGGCAACGGCTTTTATCTGAATCATTCAACAGCACAAATCAAGCCGACATCCAAACAGGAAGAGGATTGTCCAGACGGAGACTTCCCGTTTGCGCACGATACCGAACAGAGGCTGCTGGAAGATACGATCAAAGAATTCATTTCCTATGCCGTCGGCTGCATGATGGGGCGTTATTCCCCCGAAAAGCCCGGCTTGATCCTCGCCAATCAGGGAGACGGATTTGTCCGGTATCATGAAATCATGTCCGGGAAAAATTCCGATGAGATCATGCTGATCTCCGATGCGACAAAAGCAGAATTACGCTCCGCTGCAGGAGAAACCCTTGCGGACAATGAGGCATATCGAAAATCCCGGCAGGACCGCTGTCCAATGCCGGCCTCTTACCAGATCCGCGACTTCATCTCCTCACGGTATCATGTCATTTGCGACCGTGACGGCGTAATCCCCATCCTCGACGATGAATGGTTCGTCGATGACATCGTGGCGCAATTCAAGGACTTTTTGAAATTGACTTTTGGAAATCGCCATTACGCAGACAATCTCGATTTCATCGAAAAAACTCTGGGGAAGGATATCCGCAAATACTTCTTGAAGGATTTCTACAGGGATCATATCCAACGATACAAAAAACGCCCGGTTTACTGGATGTTCAGCTCTCCGAAAGGATCATTCAACGCACTCATCTACATGCATCGCTACCGCCCGGACACCGTCAGCATTGTCCTGAACGAATATCTGCGGGAGTTCATCGCGAAAATCCGCATCCACCGGGAACATCTGATCACCGAAAACAACCGGACCGGTCTCTCAGCATCCGAAAAAACCGCCAATCTGAAACAGATCGACAAATATGCCGCAATGCTGACCGAACTCGACGCCTACGAACGCGACATCCTCTTCCCGCTGGCACAGGAAAAAATCGATATTGATCTTGACGACGGCGTCAAAGTGAACTATTGTAAATTCGGCGCGGCACTGAAAAACATCCCCGGCCTCGAAGCCAAGGAGAAATAGATCAATGAAAAATGAACCGGAATTCACTGTTTGCAGTATCCCTGCCGAAAATGTCCGCGCGAAAGCCGCGGTTATGAACAAGACGATCAGCCGGAGGCAAATGGCGGAACTGTCCGGTTCCGGAGTGTGCCGGAGACAACGCTCCCGCCTCTCCCTTCCCGGAACACAGGAGATAATCAATGACATCCACCGAAAGAATACTCACGGAAAAGTTTGAACAGAGCCGGATTGTCTGCTGGCGGGATAAAAAGAACGAGCTCCACGACGAGTTTCTCTCCCTGAATCTGCCCGGAGTGGAAAAAATTGAAGTCCGCAACAACGAATTTGCCGTCCTCTACCGGGTCCTCCGCGCCGAGCCGGATACCAGATTCCTGATCTTCACTGCCGGCGAGGCCCCGCCGGATGAAGAAAACTGGCTGCTGAACCTGGAATTGACCTATGACGTTTTTTACGCCGACCAGGCCTCCCTCTGGCTGGGCGAACTCGGCTTGAATTACGAATATGCCGCACTGACCACGAATCACAGCGAATTTTTCCTGACAGCGGAATACCGGAACGCTCTGCGGAAAATTCTCTCCGGACACGACTCCATGGACGGCATCCGACGTAAAATGCTTGCCGTCCTTGCCGGCGCGGACTGCCGCCTGGACGCCATTCTGGAACAGCTTCTCGCGGAGCTTGCCGCCGGCGGGAAGGCAAAATATGCGGCAATTCAAAATTGCCGCCTGGACGCATTCCTCTGGGAGGAGGTTCGGAGTCACTACGGCTGCCGCTCGGCTGCGCCGTCGGTAAAGGATTTCGCCTTCCGGCTCTTTCAGGGATGCTATTTCATGACGCTGGATGCCGATTGCCCCCCAGACGTCCGCCTGAACGAGGAAGCGCTTGTATTTCTGAAGCGGTTCAAGGACAGCAGGAAATATGGAAAGGCGTTTGAGCGGTGCGCAGACATGGTCGCTTCCGCACTTGATCTGGAGGCGGATCTGGCAAAACGAAAACTGGAAAACCTCGGCGATCTTGATTTCTTCAAACAGATCGACATCCACATTCTGACGGAACTTGCGGTCCGGGTCAGAGAGAGAACCATTCCGTCTTCGGAATGTTCCGCTGCGGTCCGCGCCCGCCGCCATACATTCTGGTATGACCGTCTCGCCCATGCTTATCTCGCTGTGGACGCCGCCTCGCGCTTCCTGCAGACCATGGCCGATACCAGACTTGCGGTGGATTCGCTTATCGACGGTTTCAAATGTTATACCGCACAGTATTTCCGCCTGGATCAATTATACCGCAAATTCATTTACCATGCCATGCTTTCCGAACAGAACGATCTGCTCCGCGACCTGCAGACCATGGTGGAGAATTTCTATTCCAACTGCTGCCTTCTCCCTCTGAACAATCTCTGGCAGGAAAAGCTGTCCGAACAGTCGCACTGGAACGTGCCGGGCGTTCCGCGCCAGGATCATTTCTTCCGCGACAACATTCAGGGAATATTGAGCAGGGGGAAAAAAGTGTTTGTCATCATTTCCGATGCTCTGCGCTATGAGGTCGCCGAGGAGATCTGCGAACGACTTACGGCGGAAGACCGGTATGCGGCGGAACTATCCGCCATGTGTTCCATGCTTCCCAGCTGTACCGCGCTTGGCATGGCATCCCTGCTGCCGCATGAAAAACTGGAACTTCAGACAGACGGAAACACATTTTCCGTTCTTGTCGACGGACTGAACTCAGACGGCTCAAACGCCCGCTCACGGGTGCTGGCACGGACCTGTGCCCGCTCCACAGTACTGACGGCCGGGGAACTGCAGAATATGACGAAGGAAAACGGCCGGGCTCTCTTCCGGGACAATGATGTGGCATATATCTATCATAATGTGATCGACAAGACCGGCGACGACAAAATGACGGAAGCCAATACTTTCAAAGCAGTTCAGGATGCCGTTGATGAAATTGTCGCAATGGTCAAACGCCTTGCCGGATATAATGTCACCAATCTGATCGTAACCGCGGACCATGGATTTCTCTATCAGAACCGGGAATTGCCGGAAAGTGACTATCTTGCCGGAATCCCCTCGGGACTCTCCCTGCGGAAAATCAATCGACGGTTTGTCGTCGGCAAAGACCTCGCTCCTCTGGACGGATTGAAGAAGTTTACGCCGGATGAACTTGGTATTCAAGGCAACTGCGAAATTCAGATTGCAAAATCTATCAACCGTCTTCGTGTCAAGGGGGCGGGCAGCAGGTATGTTCACGGCGGAGCTTCTCTGCAGGAAATCGTCATTCCACTTCTGAAGATCCGGAAAAAACGTGAAGGCGACACCGTCCAGGTTGAAGTCGACATCATTTCCGGCATGTCAGTCATCACTTCGGGACAGGTTGCCGTCAAATGTTACCAGACGTCTCCGGTAGAAGGAAAGACGCTGCCGCGCACCTTGCGGGCCGGGCTCTTTTCACTTTCCGGTGAATTGATTTCCGACGAGTGCGAACTGGTTTTTGATTTGACCGGCCCATCCGCGCGGGACCGGGAAGTTACCTTCAGCCTGGTTCTGACTCATGAGGCGGAACAATACAATGGCCGTGAAATTGTGCTGAAGTTGCGGGAACGTGAACCGGGCACCACATTCTACAAGGATTACCAGATCAGAAAATATCAGCTGCGCCGCCAGTTGATGGATCTTGATTTTTAAGGGGAGACAGGCATGACGGATTTTGACAGGAAAATATGCGAGGCGTTTCCGGGACTGGTTGTACGGAAAGATCTGGTGAAAGAAGTGAAAGGCAACGCCATCGTTCCCACTTATGTCCTTGAGTATCTGCTCGGACAGTATTGCGCGACCAGCGACGAAACATCCATTCAGACGGGAATCGAATCCGTAAAGAACATTCTGCGCGAACACTATGTTCATCGCAATGAGGCGGGGCTGATCCGTTCCATGATCAAGGAAACAGGGTACCATAAGGTAATCGACAAAGTCAGCGTGAGTCTGAATGACCGTGCTGATGTCTATGAGGCGGCCTTTTCCAATCTGGGAATCAATAAAGTGCTGGTTCCCTCTGAAACCATCAAGCGGCATCCCAAACTGCTTGTCAATGGAATCTGGTGCATTGCATCTCTGGAGTATATGCCAACGGAAGACAAAAACCAGTCACCGTGGATTCTGGAATCCCTGAAACCAATTCAGCTGTCCCATTTCGACCGGGAACTTTTCCTCAATGCGCGAAAACTCTTTTCCACGGAGGAATGGATCAATCTTCTTGTTCAAAGTATCGGATTTGATCCGGAACAGTTCGGGAGACGGAATAAGTTGTTTCAGCTTATGCGGCTCGTTCCCTACTGCGAACGCAACTACAATCTTATGGAACTGGGACCAAAAGGCACCGGCAAATCTCACATCTATTCCGAGTTCTCCCCGCACGGTATTCTGTTATCGGGCGGGGAGGTAACCGTTCCGAAATTGTTTGTCAACAATTCAAACGGAAGACTCGGTCTGGTCGGCTATTGGGATGCCGTTGCATTTGACGAATTTGCAGGGAAACAGAAGAAACCGGACAAAAAACTTGTCGACATCATGAAAAACTATATGGCGAACAAATCCTTCTCCCGCGGGGTCGACATGCTGAGTGCCGAGGCCTCCATGATTTTTGTCGGCAATACCCGGCACAGTGTTCCTTATATGCTGAAGAATTCCGATCTGTTTGATGAGCTCCCGAAGGAATATCACGATTCCGCTTTTCTGGACCGGATTCACTTCTATATTCCAGGCTGGGAAGTAGATATTATCCGTGCGGAAATGTTTTCCGACGGGTACGGATTTGTCGTTGATTATCTGGCGGAAATTCTGCGGGCATTCCGCGATGACGATCGCTCTGCGGATTATAAAAAGTTTTTCACACTTGACTCCTCCATTTCCACACGCGACCGGGACGGGATCAAAAAAACCATGTCCGGGCTCATGAAACTGATCTTTCCGAACCATGACGCAAGCAGGGATGAAATTAAAAATCTTCTGGACTTTGCCATTGAGGGACGCAAGCGTGTCAAAGATCAGATGATGCGTTTTGACACAACCTATTCCAGGCCATTTTTCCAATATACGGATGAAACCGGCAATGTCGTCAAAGTGAAAACCCTGGAAGAAAGCGAGTATCCGCAATACTATTTTATTCATGGGGAAGATGTGCTTCCAGAGGGGAAAACCCCGTCACAGGATCCTTGCCCGAGCTCTGCCGATGAGCCGGACAAAAGCACCGCACAATCCCGAAAACCATTGCCCGAGGGCAACTTTACCTATCCGGAAAACAGCAAGGGAATCACTTTTGACCATTTGCTGATCCCGTATCTTCACGGGGCGGAAAAAATCGTAATTGTCGATCCTTATCTGCGGAACTACTGGCAGATACGAAATCTGATGGAACTGCTGCAGGATCTGATAAAGGACAAGAGTTCCGATGGAGAAATCACTGTTCATATTGTAACAATGAACGATGAATTTGCGCCGTCCAGGCAGACTGAGTTTTTTGATCAGATTGCCGCAGCCGTTATGCCGGCGGGAATCCACTTGACCTACTGCTTCGATCAGACAATTCATGATCGTGACATTACGACTGATACAGGATGGAAGATTATTCTCGGGCGCGGGCTGGATATTTTTCAGAACTATGATGGAAACAATACTTTTTCATTACAGAATGCGCTCCAGTCTTTTCGTGCCTGCAAAAGTTTTGGAATCACCTATATCCGAATGCAAGGCGATAACAAAGGAGTGTGATCATCATCCTCTTCGGTCAACTATTTCTGAATGATTCCTCCGTGGAATTGGAAAACATTCCGCAGTATTTCCTCTTGCTTAATTCCAGGGCCTCGCCCCTCAGGGTGGACAGCTTTTTCAACAAACTACCTCGATGCATGCATACGCAGTATCGTTTTTACTCAAAAAGCATTCAGTATTCGATGCTGGTCTTCGACAGGCTTACGTCTGTTTTTCTTTATGCGATGCAAGCATCGGGGGATTTACCCTTGCTCCTGTATTGTTTTTATGAATTCCGTCTTATGTAATCAATAGCGGCAGAAATCATAAGTTCTGAACGAGTAAGATTATGTTCTCTTGCATAGGAATCTACTTCTGCAATCTGATTCGCCTTGGCTGTGAGCTGTATGCGGACAGTCGGCGACGGCGGATAAACAAAGATTGGGACAATGCAGACCGGTTCACCATCTGACGGATCAAGTTTTTTCTTGAACTCTTCAATCGTCAACGGCTCCGGAAGAGGGACTTGCATATTTTTTGTGTAATCCTTTACGATCCCTTCAAGGAAAACTGTTGCCTGCGTTACGGCATCTTCCAGTGTTTCACCTTGATCTGCAGCAGGAAATTCGACAAAACGGGACCAGAACCCGCCTTCTTCAACCTTGTAAATTGCGAGGAAATACATCAGTTTTTTTGCATTCGGTGTTTTCATCATGACATCCTGTGTGAAATATGACCAGAGCTTTTATCTTGATAATTTCACTTGATTTCCGCATCTACTAAAATCCGGGTTGTCGTTCCGTTTTTGATTTCCTTGATAGTAAACCAACACTGTCACTTGATCATTCAAGGAAAACCTCTTGGAACTTTTACCGGTGCTGATCAAGCTGAAGCTGGCTTTCTCTAAGATTTTGACTAATTCGTTAATCCTCATGGCAGACACCTTCATGCCGTTTAACTGTATACTATACACCAAATTGATGTATAAATAAAGTTAAAAATATAAGAAAATCGATTTTTTTATATTAAGTCTGAACACATGCAGCAGAAAAGGAAGATAATAAAAAAATATGAAAAACCGTAACGTATTTTTTCCATGTTAACCTCCAGGGATTATAATAGAGAACGTAGTTTTTCTGACATGGCAGAACCACCTCAAAAAATAAGTTTGAAACTCGTAAAAACAGAAAATTTCAGATACGAAACGGTCAATTCAGCAATATTGCAGGCAAGCGAAATGTTCTTTATTATCTTCCGGAACCGGGAGACTGCTTTGACACATGATTCGATGAATCCACTTCTGATTGTCAGAAAACTCCTCGTAATATTTGAGACACACCGAATGCGGCATCACCTCATTGCGGATGTTCTGCTTTGAGTCGCCGGATGTGTTCCCAAAATGCCCGGTTCAGCAATCTGTTCCCATTTGATCGCCTTGCCAGTTGCCCGTGTTTCGGCGAGAAAAATCTCTGCCTGACTGTGGCAAAGGGGAATAGTATATTGAGAGCCAATTGTCCGGGCTGTTATAAACTTGCCGCCGGAATCAGTTTGCATTCCCGTGTCAATGGCGAGGATTCCCGCACCATGCAGACCACCGCTCCCATGCCGACCTCTTTGCCGAATTTTTCCAATTTGGAGAAATGTTTTGCGGCATCACGCCCGGGATCGGAACTCTTCTTCATTTCAACCGGATACAATACCCCATCCTGTTCGATGACCAGATCGATTTCCACCTGATCGAAATCCCGATAGAAATAAAATGCCGGGCGCCTGCCCGAATTCCGATAGCTTTTCAGGATTTCCGCAAAACACCATGTTT
>CASEFP010000216.1 GCA_949287225.1 uncultured Lentisphaeria bacterium | reverse complement strand
TCCAGAATTTCGTCGAGCCACTCCGGTGCTCCCGCATGGAACGCCATGTCGCGGCCCGGGGAGAGTTTCAGATACGCGTGCGGCGGATCCTCATGGCAGTCCGTTCCGCCGCTGGAGAGCAGTCTGTGCTTCCTGCAGTAGGCGCGGTAGAAGTTCGTGTTCTCCTCCGGGACGGACGGATGGGCGCATTCGATGCCGTCGAGCTTCAGCGCTTCGAAGATTTCATCCATGCGCGCTTCGTTCCTTCCCTTGAAGTAGCCGGCTGGATGGGCGATCAGGACAATGCCGCCTGCATCATGGACGGCGTCGATGATGTCGCTTCCCTCCAGAAGACGGATGCTCCCGTAACTGTCGTCCCCGGCCATGGCCCGCCAGGAGAGTTCCCCGTATTCCTTTTCGTCTTTGATATGGTGCTGCGCAATCAGGTAGTCCCGCTGGATCTCGTTGCGGACATGCGTCACGCCCTGGACGGCGAAAGTCCGTTCCGGTCGGTAGGTGCGCAGAAGTTTCTGCCGGTCTTCGCGTGTGTAGCTGTGTCCGCGCTCCTGCAGAAGACGGCAGAGAGAATCGCCCCACTCCCGCTGGAGAGCATGATACGCGTCGAAAATCCTCCGCAGTTTTTCCGGCGGCGTCCGGGGCAGCCCGAGACAGACGAGATCGAAGCAGCCGACCGGGCTTTTTACAGTCATTTCCGCGCCCGCGATGAATCCGACGCCCGGAAACAACTTCGCCGTTTCCAGAATCTCTTCAAATGCGTCGAAATTGTGGTGATCGGTGACTGCGAACGCGCGCAGGTTCAGCTCCTTCGCCCGGGAAAAATAATATTCCAGGGGCGTGCAGGCGTCGTAGCTCCACAGGGAGTGCAGATGCAGATCGTATTGCGCATATTTTCTGTCCATGATACTGAAATCTCCTTGTTTTCCGATGATATCCACTTACCGTATCATGCACTCCGGACGATTGCAACGGGAAAAAAACACTCTTGCGGAAAAAATCTTGACACGCATGGAAAACGGTGTAGAGTATTCCCATCGGATTCAACAACAGGAGCGTCATCCATGGAGAATAAACTCTTTGCGCCATTCCACATCGGCGGACTTGCCGTCCGGAGCCGTTTCGTCCGTTCCGCGACCCACGAGGGACTCGCGGATGAGAACGGGTTTTACACGGAAAAGCTTTCCGATGTCCTGACTTTGCTTGCCGAACACGAAGTCGGCCTGATCATATCGGGACATGCTTTCGTTTCTCCGGAGGGGCGCGCCTCGGCGCTTCAGGCCACCGCCGTGACGGACGAGGCGGTTCCTTTCTGGCGCGAGACGGTCGGCCGCGTCCATGCGCACGGCGCGAAGATCGCGCTCCAGCTCGCCCACGCGGGCGGCAACACCGCGACCGCCGGTGCGGCGGGGCCCTCCGCGTTCGCACAGGCGCCGGGCAGGAAGGAGTGCCGCGCATTGACACCTGCTGAGATCCATGCTCTTCAGAACGCCTTTGCCGACGCCGCGCGCCGTGCAAAATCCGCCGGATTCGACGCCGTCCAGATCCATGCCGCGCACGGGTATCTCCTGAGCCAGTTTCTTTCGCCGTATTACAATTGCCGCACGGACGATTACGGGGGAGCGCTTCCCAATCGTGCGCGGATGGTTTACGAGGTGTATGATGCCGTCCGCGCCGCGGTGGGAGAGGATTATCCCGTCCTGATCAAGATCAATTCAGAGGATTTTGTGCCGGGCGGCTTTTCGCAGGAGGAGTGCCGGACTGTCTGTCTTGAACTGGAAAAGCGCGGTTTGAATGCAATCGAACTCTCGGGCGGGATTCCGCCGGCGGGTGCCGCTCTCTCTCCGGTCCGGGTGCAGGATGTCGCCGCCGGGGAAAAGGTCTATTACGAGGATGCCGCGCGCAAACTCAAAGCCGTTCTGCATATTCCCGTGATTCTCGTCGGCGGCGTCAGGGAACCGGACAAGGCGCTCTCCCTGATTGAATCGGGCGTGTGCGATATGATTTCGCTGTCCCGCCCGCTGATCCGGGAACCGGGGCTCCTGAGCCGCTGGCTTGCCGGAGACCGGACGCGCACGGCATGTGTTTCCTGCAACGCCTGTTTCCGCCCGATCGTGACCGGGCGCGGTTTTGCCTGTCCCCGGGAAGAACGGAAGAGAAAGAACGCAATGCCGCCCGCGTGATTCCGGGAAATGAATGCGGAGCGGGTTTCGCGCTCGGAAAGCAGACGGGAATTCCGTTCTCCGATGCTTCGGAGTGGAATTCCCGCATGGATCGGATTCGATCTTATTAGAATGTATCGGAGTTCCAGCCCCATTCGGAGCCTTTTTTCTCCGAGAAGTTGATATAGACGCGCTGGGCGCTGACGCCGTATTTTCCCAGCAGCGCGCAGAGTGCGCCTGAAAGGCGTTTGCAGACATCGTGATTCAGCCCGCCGATGCTCATCACGACAAGGAACGCCGATGGCGCAAGAAAGTTGCCGCCGAAAGAGACCGTCGCATCATCCTCGACGATCGCCTGCGTCACGGATTCCGGCTTACCGATCTCCTTTGCCACGATGGCAGTGAGTTCAAGCGCCAGGTTTTCCCTTTCATTCCGGTCGAATTTTTTTGAGATTGTGAGTTTGACTGTAGGCATGGTTCCCCCTTTCTGTTCAGGATTTTGTTTGCTTGTTTCCGGTCTGTTTCACTTCGGACGGCGGTGCGGTCGGCGAAATGAAATCCTGCTCGACATACCATCCGAAGAAGCCTTTTTTCAGTTTCAGGTATCCGACTGGCCCGTTGAAACGCGTGTCCGCGTCCTCCAGAGCCGTTGCATTCCCGTATTTTGCTGTCTCCTGCGGAGAGAGTCCGGTGGACGGCAGACAGTAGATGCTTGCCATCACGTATGCCGTCGAGTGGTCCACCGGGCGGATCGCTCCCGCGGAGTAATAGTATTCCCCGTGTCCGAACCCGGTGTAGCGTCCCGCCTTTTCGTTGAACGGGATTCCGAGACTCCAGTCGCGTTCAAAGGGCGAGCGGACGGGGAGATCGCCTGCCCATGGATATTTCGTCCGGAGATCGGGATCCGCAGTTTCCGGCACGAAAAGGAAACGCGCCTTTTCCGGCGGTGCCGCTCCGTTCGTTTTGGCTCTGCTGTGTTTGAAGAGATAGTTGAACACGGTCTTGTAGATTTCATCGTTCTCTTCCCTGCTGAACGGGTAGAGGACTACGGAGAGTGCGTCCTCAAAGGAACTTTCTCCGCCTTTGCGCGTCCGCAGCAGTGCGCCGTTCCGGTCAAGCCCGGCATCCAGTGTCGCATAGGAGATGGTCCGCCCGGAGGTCCGGACGATCAGCGGTGTCACGCAGAAGGTCAGTGTGACCGCTCCGTCCGGTGCCGCCGCCGCGCGGCAGAGCGCCAGATCGTTTTCCGTCAGGCGCAGCGTGCCCTTTTCCGCCATGAGGCGGTCGTGCCACCACTCTTTTTCCAGATAGTAAAACATTGCGGATGCTTTTTCTGCTGTTTTTCCCGTTTCCGTTTTCCCTTGTGGATTTTCTTTCGTCTTTTCCTGCTTTTTTTTCATGGCGGTTCCGGAAATTTCCGAATCCCAGGAGAGCTCTCCGGAATGGATTTTCCTCTGCATGGCTTCACAGACAGCCGCCAGAGCGGAAGGTTCCGGAAGAATTGGCGGCGGAGCGTTTTTCTCCGCCTGGACTCTCTCCGTTCCGACGAGGGCTGGCGGGACTGCCGGATTCATGGAACAGGCAAAAAACACAACATCGTATTGCTCCGCATTCGTCCGGGAATCCATGACCAGCGCGGCGCAGGTGAAGTCCTCCGTTCCGGGAATAAAAGAGAGCTCCATCGGACGGATGTTGGCTTCCCGGAAGCGGAAGCTGTCTGTACCGAACACCTTGCTGTATCCCTGCCTGTCCCGGATCAGGACACTGCCGGAACGGAGTGCGGCGGAAACTCGTTCCATCGCCGCCGCCGGATTCCGGTGACGAAAGAGCTGCAGGTGTCCGAATGCTTCCCCGTCCGTTTCTGTTGTGCACGAAATGAGAAAGCCGGAGGCCAGAATGAGTAAGAGGATTTTGAAAAGGCGCATACAGGTCCCCCGATGTTCCATCTGTTGACTGTTATTACGGGAAAATATCATGAAGAGAAGAAAAAACAAGGCGGAATCGGAAAAAAATATCGACAACGGTGATTTCTGCGGGAAAAGGAAATGGCAGGAGTTTTTTTCTGAACCCTGTGTCATGGAGATTGCATTCCTGGCGAATGCGCGTATGCTCAGCAGCGGCGTCGTTCATTCAACCTTACCCGGGAAGGTGCGCTTTCGACAAGGGACCCGATGAAAAAACGGAGTCAGCATGGAAATTACGTTTTTCCCGGCGTATTGCAGCAGTGCGTTCGCAGCATTCCGTTTTCTGATTTTCCTCACATCCGCACGGATTTCCGCGATGCTGCGGTAGGAATCCGCGCCGTCTCCGCAGCATTTCAGCGCGATTTCATTCCATGGTGCGATGGCGTCGAGCTCGATGTTTTCCGGAATTTCCGGAAAGCAGTCGGCGCTTTGCCGTGTGTAAAGACAGTAGATGATTTTTCCGATTGCGTAAATATCCGCCTCTTCTCCGCTTGCGTTCCTGTCCGGACGGAAACCGTCACTGCCTGAGCCGGATGTTTTTTCAATTGCCTCAATGAGACCGGGATCTGCGATCTTCAGTTCGTTGCGGATGAAGAGGATATTTTCCGGCTTCAGGTCGCGGTGCGCAAGGCCGTTTTTGTGAAGATGTTCGACTCCGTTGAGAATGGCTTCGACATACTCGCGTGTTTCCGCTGCGGAGCCGGGGCGTCTTTCCAGTCGGTCCGCGAGCGTGTCCGGAAGATATTCTCCGCTGGAACCTGCGGCGTTGTCAGCCGGTTCGGTTACGTAATACAGATATTTTGATGTGCGCCCGATGTAGAGAATGTCCAGCAGGTTCGGATGGTGGTTTGCCGCGTTGCGGTAGCGGGCGATCGAGCGGCATTCCGTTTCGATCCGTTCCCGGCCCGCCGGATTGTCATGATCCATGAGCCGGACGGCTCGGAGGATTCCATCGTCATCCGCGGCGAGCCAGACATGGCTGCTGGCTCCGTGCCCGCACTCTTTCAGCAGCGTGAAATTCGGGATTTTCGGTTTCGCGCGTCCCATTTCAGATATCCAGTTTTTCAGCGATTCTGCGCAGTTTCAGCTCGGTCCGGTTCCGGATGGAATATACCGATGCCGCGGACATTCTGAAAAAGCGTGCGACCTCCTTGACATTCCGGTTCTGCACATCAAGCATGTGGAAGATCTGATAGTGCCGTGCAAGGACGTCTTTCTTGAGCTGTTTCAGACTTTCTGTCCGGATATGTTCC